>CAXUBG010000135.1:0-8735 GCA_964249285.1 uncultured Terriglobus sp.
AACGAAAAGCTGCGCTGGCCGACTCGGTTCTGAGCAACGGCGGAACGTTGAACGATCTGCGTTCCGCTGTGGAACAGTTGTACAACGTCTTACGGCGGGAAGCGCTCGACCGGGCCGCCGAAGCGATGTAGGCTGTCGCAACGTCTAATAGAATTGCCGCGAGGTGCCCGGAGGCGCATGGCATGAAGTTGCGTAGAGTCCTGCTTGTGCTGCTGCTGGTGGGCAGCTTCTATTACCTAACAGAGCATCTTTGGTCTGCGGGATCGGTTGCGGGTCTGGTGCAGCGGTACGCGCCCGCATCCGTATCGGGAGCTTCCCTGGTGCGCACCACCGGGCCGCTCGGCACCTTTGACCTGAATGTGGCGAACGCCGAACCGGCCTTTGACGCGGAAGAGCAGAACAATATCGCCGTGTACAAGCGCCTTACCCCGAGCGTGGTCAACATTACTTCGACGACCGTTGCGTTTGACTTCTTCTACGGCGCGGTGCCGCAGCAGGGGCAGGGGTCCGGCTTCATTCTGGACAAGCAGGGTCACATACTGACCAACAACCACGTGGTGGGTGAGAACTACCAGCGCATTGAAGTGCAGCTGTTTGACAAGCACAAGTACAAGGCACAGGTAGTAGGCGTCGATAAGATGCACGACCTGGCATTGCTGCAGATCGACGCGCCCAACCTGCAGCCGGTGGAGTTGGCCGACTCGCGGTCGCTGATGGTGGGTCAGAAGGTGTTTGCCATCGGCAATCCGTTTGGCCTGTCCGGCACGATGACGCGAGGCATCATCTCCGCCATTCGCAGCGTGCGTGGCCCGAACGGCAACGCAATCGATAACGCGATCCAGACGGATGCGGCGATCAATCCCGGCAACAGTGGCGGTCCGCTGATGAACTCGCGCGGCCAGGTGATCGGCATCAACACGATGATTGCGTCGAACAACGGCGCGGACCAAAGCGCGGGGATCGGATTCGCGATTCCCATCGCGACAGCGCGGGCCGTTCTGGACGATTTCTCGAAATATGGCCATGTCCGCCGGCCGACGCTGGCGATTCTGCCACTGGACGTCGGTCCCGGAGTGGCTGATCAGATCGGTTTGCCGAGTGACTACGGCGTGCTGATTCAACGGGTGTTACCGGGTGGGGCGGCGGAACGGGCCGGGTTGCGCGGTGGTACCCAGCCTGCGTCTCTGGGCAACACGCGCATCGTGCTGGGCGGAGACTTTATCGTGGCCATTGATGGGCAGGAAATCACAAATGCGCAGGATATCAGCGCTGTGATGAACTCGCACAAGACCGGCGACGTGGTAACAGTGACCGTGTTCCGCGGACGCCGGCGTTCCGATATCCAGGTGACGCTTGGAGAAGCGACAGCCGCGCAGCAGATCTGACTGCCGCATCGCAAGCGGACTCTCACGATGTTGGGGAGCTTTACGCAGGCCTCTCTGAGGAGCTTGTGATCTTCTCAAGCACACGAAAGAGCGCGGCGAACCGCTCGAGTGGCAGTTCTTCCGCGCGGGTGGATGGTGCGACACCGGCTGTCTGCATCGCTTCCGCAATGAAATGAAAACCTGAAGCGCGCAGATTATTCGCCAATGTTTTGCGCTTTTGTTGAAAGCATTGCCGCAGAAAGCGGTTGAACCGGACCGGATCACCAATGCCCAACTCATTGAAGCGATGGGCAAACCGCATCCGCAGCACAGTGGAGTACACCTCCGGCGGCGGGTCAAAGGCTTCGGGCGAAAGCGTGAAGAGCGCATGTACCTGCGCGTACATCTGCGCCGTGGCGGAGAGCAGACCGAACTCGCGCGTGCCGGGGACCGCCGCGACGCGGTCCGCGACCTCGCGCTGCGTCATGACGACGGCCAGCTCTAGCGCGGCGCTATGCCGAAAGAGGTGCAGCAGGATGTCGCTAGTGATGTAGTAGGGCAGATTGCCGATCAGCAAGGCCTGCTCGCCCAGCGGAACAAGGGCAGAGAGATCGGTCTGAAGAACGTTTCCTTCAATGATCTCGATGTGCATGTCGTTGCGGAAGCGAAAACGTAGTTCCGCTGCCAGCGCGCGGTCCAGTTCGACGCACACGAGACGCTGCGCACGGCGAGCCAGGATGGTAGTGATGGCGCCGTGTCCTGGGCCGACCTCGATCACGGTACGTGTGGACACATCACCCAGTGCGTCCGCGATCCGGTGCCGTGCGGCATCGTCCGCCAGATAATTCTGTCCGAGCTTTGGTTTGCGGGCTTGCATCCGGCGCGGGTGTGCCCTTTGAGGATAGCGTGCTCGCTTCCACGGAAGAGCAACTCAGCGCGTGCACGTGATGCCTCTTGAGGGAGCGTATCGTAACGTGAGCAGGAGTACGAATGCACATCGTCTTTGCAGCGTCAGAATGCGCGCCTTGGGCTAAGACGGGCGGCCTGGGCGACGTGGTGGGTTCGCTGCCGCCCGCGCTGGCGCGCGCCGGCCATCGCGTCACCACCTTTGTGCCCTATTACCGGCCCGTCGCACGCGCCCTGCCAGACCTTCCCGTGGCCCTGCCGAGCGTCACCGTTCCGTTCGCGAACTATCAACGTTTCGCGCGCGTGCTGGACGGCGGCATACACGATGGCGTGCAGATTGACTTTATCGACTGCCCGGAGATGTTTGATCGAGAGAGCTTCTATGCGACGCCGGGCGGCGACTACGCCGATAACTGGGAACGCTTTGCGCTGCTCAGCCGCGTTGTGCTGGAAGCGGCAAAAGTACTCGGTGTGCCCGATGTCTTTCACGCGCATGACTGGCAAGCCGCGCTCTTGCCCGTGTATCTGCGCTCGCTTTACTACTTTGACCCTGTGCTGCGCAAAGTGCCCTGCGTCCTGACCATCCACAACGCGGGCTATCAGGGCATGTTTCCAGCAAGCATCATGCCGGGGCTTCTGCTGCCCTGGGATATGTTCACGCCGGGCAAACTGGAACAGCGTGGTGAGGTGAACTTCCTGAAGGGTGGTGCAATCTATGCAGACGCACTGACTACGGTCAGCCGCCACTACGCGCAGGAGATTCAGACTCCTGAGTTCGGCAGCGGTCTCGAAGAACTATTCCGGCACCGGCGCGAGGATCTCACGGGTATCTTGAACGGCGTTGACTATGACGAGTGGGACCCGTCACACGACGCTCACATCGCGGCGCATTACACGGCGGAAAACCTGAAGGGCAAGCAGGAGTGCCGCCGGGACCTGCTGCACGCCTTTAACCTGGACCATGTGCGCGACAGTACCGCTTTGCTGGGCATGGTGTCACGCTTTGCGACCCAGAAAGGGTTCGATCTGCTGGCCGGCATCATGCACGAGCTGGTGAAGGAAGACATTGTGCTGATCGCCTATGGCACCGGCGAAGAGTATTATGAGCGGCTGCTCACAGAGCTGGCCGCGCGTTATCCGGATAAGCTGCGCGTGCAGATCAGCTACGACCAGACGATGGCGCACAAGATCGTCGCAGGCAGCGACATGTCACTGATGCCTTCGCGCTATGAGCCGTGCGGCCTGAACCAAATCTACAGTCTGCGGTATGGCACGGTACCCATCGCGCGCGCCACGGGAGGCCTCGAGGATACCATTCAGGAGATGCCGCACGGAGAGGGCAACGGCTTCAAGTTCTACGGCTACAATCAGCCGGACTTCCTTGATGCTATTCGCCGCGCCCTCACTACATTCCAGGACAAACCCCGGTGGGAGACCATGATGCGGCTCGGCATGACACAGGATTTCTCTTGGGAGGCACCCGCGCGCGAATACGTTGGGGTTTACCAGCACGTGGTGGAGCGGCGGGCCTGGAGCTGAGCATCCGTGCATGCCACCTTGGGAACACATCCGCCAGGTCTGCTAGGCTGTGGCTCGACGCAGTACCTAAGGAAGAGACATGATCATCTGGTCCGGATTCGGATTTCTTGCCCTGCTGATACCTATCGTGACGTGCCTCCTTGTGACAGGGCCGGTGGCGGCCATTTTCCCAAGCGGCTATCTTGCCAACCATAACTGGCCGGCGGCCTTGGGTGTCCTGGCAGGTGCTGTGGTGGTCTGGATACTGGGTCTTCGTCTTCATGCGAACCAGCGTGTGCTGGTCGATCCGCAAACAGGACAGCCGGTGACATTGCGGCGAACGCATAGCCTGTTCTTTATTCCGATGCAGTACTGGGGCATCGTAGCGGCAGTGATCGCGGTATTCATTCTGTTTGCCCGGTCCGGAACAACACAGTAGCTTGCGCTCAGGACTGGTCCTCGCCCACCGCCGGCTCTGACGATCTGTCCTTGCCGGCTCGCGGTGGAGGCAATGCGCTGGCTGCGATCTCATCCAGCCGCCCGTCCAGATCGTACTCGGATCCTTCTCTTGGGCAGATACCCGAACGAATGGGTGAGGTCTGCAGGACGGTGCTGCGGGGCGCGGTAAGCCAGTGGAACCGCTCGTGTTGCGGAAGAGCGGCAACTGGTCCGCCGTCCGGATGGCCGCGGCAGATGCTCGCGATGGCATTGAGGTGTTCACGGATAACGTCGTGGTCAGCTTCGGGATGCAGAGCCGCCAGCCGCGCGGTGTCGAGCGCGATGCGGCAGGAGAGATAGCGCCGCTCGCGGCAGTACAGAATGACGCCCGCGTTGATGAACTCCTCGCGCTCCACACGGGGGACCACACGCAGCACGGCGTAGTCAAAGCTGGCGTTCGTGTGCACGGATGGCCTCCCGTTCGAAGATAGCGGAGTGCTGGAGGCGCTCAGCGAAGAAGTGGACATAGGCGTCTCGCCTGGCGGCGGGATCGATGAACTCGCCATTGCCCTCCGTGGCGAGGACCTGCTCCGGAACGTCCGCGAAGATGCGTTGCAGAACGCCGTTTTCCAGGCGTTCGCGTGCTTTGCTCGAGGCTTGCTCAATCCCTGTCGCGCGGGGCAGCAGAACGTGTCCGGCGATCTGCGGAAAGGCGGAGCGTGCCCTCGACACCATGGTGTTCCAGTCATGGTGAACGTACATGGCGGCTCCATGGTCGATCAGGTGTAGCCGGCGGTGCCACAGCAGCAGGTTGGGATTGCGCACCGTGCGATCGACGTTCAGAACGAAGGCGTCAAACCAAACGGCCATGGAGGCGACCTCCGGCGAGACTTGATCGTGCGCGGCAACGTTGAAGTCCGTCGCGCCCGGCAAGTAGTCCAGACCAACGTTGAGCCCAATACTGGCCTTCAGCAGATACCGGATCTCCGCGTCAGGATCGTTGCGTCCCAGTGCCGGGTCAACCTCCACCAGCACGATCTCCGGCACGTTCAGCCCGAGCGCCCGGCCAATCTCTCCGGCGGCAAGCTCCGCTGTGAGAGCGAGCGGACCCTGGCCCGCGCCGCGGAATTTGACGACGTACATGCCGAGGTCGTCGCCCTCAACGATGGCCGGCAGCGAGCCGCCTTCGCGCAGGGCGAGGACATAGCGTGTGGCGAGGACGGTTCGCACATTCTCCAGTGTATTCAGGGCATCAGGTCACGCCGGGTCCGGCAACGCTTCTCCGCGCCGGATCATCCGTTGCTGCCGCCGGTTGAAGTAGAGAACCACCGGGATGCCGCACAGGATGACGAGCGAGCCGAGCGCTGAATTCAGCGGCTGGTCGGCAAACTCGAACACCGTCAGGCCAAGCGCGGCGGCGATGAACAGCGCGGGCACCACGGGGTAGCCCGGCGTCGAGAAGGCCCGCGGCTTACCAGCGGCGGCATCGCGGCGGCGGAAGACGAAGACGGTGCTGACTGCCAGGCCGTAGGTCAGCCACTCCGCAAAGATGGCCAGGGAGAAGAGTGCCTGAAATTTGCCCGTTGCAAAGATGAGCAGCGATGCCAGCGCGGACTGCACAACCAAAGCGACGGCGGGCGTCTGGAAGCGCGGGCTGACGCGCGCGATACCCTGGAAAAAGAGCCGGTCACGGGATGCGGCGAAGCTGATGCGTGCGCCCGAGAGCGTGGTGCCGACCAGCGTGGCGGAGATGCTGACGGCCATGCCGACGGATACCAAGGCCGCTCCCCAGGCAATGCCATGCGAGGCCATGACCGCACGAAGCGCATCCGCCGCCGGGCGGTCGGATGTGGCGAGCGCAGCCGCTGGCAGGACGTATTGGATGGCGGCGTTGGTGAGCATGTAGAGCCCGCCCACGGCAAGGATGCCGCCGACCAGGGCGATGGGCAGGTCGCGCTGCGGGCGGCGCACCTCACCCGCGACGGCGGCAACATCGGACCAGCCGTCGTACGCCCACAGCGCCGCGATCAGCGCGACCATGAAGCCGCCTGCGCCGCCGCGCGCGCCGCCAAACACGCTGCTGAAGTGCGCGGCGCTGCCCAGCGGTCCGGCGAAGCTAAAGCAGCTGATGGCAATGACGGCAATCAGCGCGACCTTTAGCAAGGTAAGGGCTAGCTGCACATCGGCGGCCTTGCGCGTGCCCACGATGTCGAGACCTGTCGCCAGCCACAACGCAGTCAGCGCGCCAATCTGGCCCCACTGCATGTGGAGAAAAGCCGGATGATTGAAGAAAGCAAACATGCTGAAGGTAGCCAGCGTGCGTACCAAACCCGTGACGACGGAGGCGATAGACGCGGGCTTGGCGATGGCCCACCACGTCCACATGTGCAGGAAACCAACGAGGTCGCCGTAGGCTTCGCGCAGGAAGGCGTACTCGCCGCCGTAGTAGGGACGGGCGGAAGCGATTTCCGCATAGGAGAGCGCGCCGAACAGGGACAGGAGGCCACCCACGATCCACACCAGGTAGACTGTCCGCGAACTGCCCGTCGCCGCCATCATCTCGCGGGGCACCAGGAAGATGCCAGAGCCGATAATGATGCCGACGACAATGGCCGTGGCGTGCCGCGCGCCCAAAACGCGCGGAAGTTCGTGCTGCGGAGGCGATGGATGTTTCATGCGGTGTGATGCAGCGTATCATCCGCCGCCAGGCGTTCGAACCTAGATGTAGTCCTTTTCCTGCGGCCACAACGCATCCATGCTGCCGAAAAGCGGGCCGCGCAGCAGATAAATATTGCGGTGTTCATACGGCATCGACCAGGTGGTACCCATGTGGCCGACGGTGCGTACGTCACGGTAGTACCGGCGCAGGTGTTCTGGTGTTTCACCGGAGATCGCGATGAGGACCTGGCCCGAAACGTTACGCGATCCCCACAGCCAGTAGGTGTTGTGCCCGCTAAGCACGGGAGGCAAATCGTGGCCGAGGAACTCCAGCGCGCCCGCTTCACCGTAGTTGCTGCACAGGATGGCGGCTTGCGCGCGGTCGGGAGGTGATAGCTGCTGCACCACCGCCGTGACCGTATCCACTTCCTCCTGCCAGCCGAAGCGGTCGGCATAGAACTGTGGCAGCGGAGGCGTCACGCGCTCGACCTCTGTCTCCGTGCTGGGCAAGTGCAACGCGTCGCGGTAATGCTGAAACGCGGCAGGCCGCAGCACAGGATTGCTGAGCGGCAGCAGGACAGCCGACAACACAAGCGCCGCCGCGAACGCCACGGGAAAGGCGATGACGCGGTCCGCCTCAACCCGGGAGCGCTCGGCAAAACGCCGCTGCCATGCGACGCCTCCCGCCGCAAAGAGGATGGGGTACACCGGTGTGACGTAGTAGTCCTTTGCGCCCAGCGCGATCATGAGCACGAGAAAAATCAGATACGTCAGACCAAGCCAGCGCTCATCCCTGCGGCGCAGGAGGCGGATAAGGCCGGGCAGCCAGAGAAACGCGCTCCACAGGCCAAGCACCAGCATCTGGTTAGCGATAAACGCGAGCGGATTCAGCCGGACGTTCTTGCCCTGGGCGCGGCCGTTATGCAGGAACTCCAGCGTGGGCCAGTGATTGTGCACCTGCCATAGCAGATTTGGTGCGACGATCAGCAGCATCAATGCGAGCCCCAATGCCGTGTGCCGTGTGAAGAGGAAGCGGCGTTGCGGCGAGAGCAGCAGCCCAATTCCGAGTGCCGCGAGAAAGAAGGCCATGGATGGCTTATTCAGCAGGCCAAGTCCCGCGCTGATGCCGAAGACTGTCCACCATACGCCAGGCCTGCGGACGTGCTGGGGCTGATCGCGCAAGAGCATGATGAACGCGAGCACACACGGCATCCAGAAGGCCGATTCCCAGCTGTTCATGGAGAGATAGCCGTCGTTGCCGAGGTACATGGGCGCGGTGAGCACCATGAGCATGGCAAGTGCCTGGGCCGGGCGCCGGCCCCCAAGCGCCCAGCAAAGCAGGCCGGTGAGGAAGACGCGGAGCGCTCCGCCAAGGGCCGAAAGCACGCGGAGGCCTGCGAGCGAGTGGCCGAAGAGCGTTTCCGCAAGCCGCGCCTGCACGGCGACAAGCGGCCCGTGATCGACATACCCCCAGGCGAGTCTGCGTCCGCACATGATGTAGTAAAACTCATCGCGGAAATAGCCGTACCCAAGGTGCCGCTGCCACAGGGCGCTGCCCATGTGGAAGAGCAGCTTGCCCGCTGCGAAGGTCGCGGCCACGCTGAAAGCAGAGCGGAGCGTTGGGTCAGAAGGCCGGACCACGGTGGATCGCGTCATGCGGAGAGCATACGCAATCGTGGCTGGAACCGTTCGTTTACTTTTGGCGGCACGGCGAGCCTGGCCAGCGCATCCTACGGAACGGACCAGAGGGAGTTGCGCAGATGGATTGGACGCCAGGCGGTGTAAGCAGCGACGTGGAAGACCGGCGCGGTGACTCGGGCGGCGGCGGCTTTGGCGGCTTCGGCCTTGGGG
>CAXUBG010000136.1:0-1686 GCA_964249285.1 uncultured Terriglobus sp.
CCCTGCCGAGGCGCATTCTTCGTAGTGAAAAACGGATCGTAGATGCGGTGCAGGTGCTCGGCGTCGATACCCGAGCCCGTATCGCTGATGCGCAGTGACACTTCGCTGCCGTTGTCGAACGTCTCGATGCGCAGCACACCACCCGCCGGACTGTCTGACATGGGATCCTTTGCCTTCAACCGCAGGTTCCGCACCACCTGTTGCAGCTTGCCCTGGCTGCCATGGATGCGCGGCAGCGGTGTTTGCAGGTCCGTTTCAACTGCAATGCGTCCGGTCCGCAGTTGATGATCCAACAGCGTCAAGGTCTCGCGAACCACACTGTTCAGGTCCAGCGACGTGAAGATGCTGGAACTGGTGCGTGAAAAGTTCAGCAGACCGTTCACAATCTCCGAAGCACGAAAGGTCTGCTGCGTGATCTTTTCCAGCACCGGCTGCAGACGCTGATCATCGCGCGTGTGCTTCTGCAACATCTGTGCATACGACGAGATAACCGCGAGTGGGGTGTTCACCTCGTGCGCCACGCCGGCGGCCAGCAGGCCGATGGACGAAAGCTTCTCCGCCTGTGTCAGCTGGCCTTCCAGGCGCGTCCGCTCCGTGATGTCCTCAATCATGATGATGGACCCTACAGAAATGTAATCCCGTGTAAGCAGTGGCGCGACTGCGAGATTCGCCGTCCGGCTTTCTCCGGAGCGCAGCGGCAGCTTCACTTTGGAGAAATGGTGGGTACCCGCCTGCCCGCGCGTGGCAACGAACGATGCTAGGAAAGCCGGTGGAAGAATGTCTTCGACCGGCCGGCCAACGGCTTCGCCACGCGGCAAGCAAAACATTACCTCCATTTCTGCGTTCCAGCTCTCGATCCTGTTCTGGAGATCCAGCGTAAAAATACCCACCTTGATCGATTCGACGATGTTCTCGTTAAACTCCTTCAGCCGCTCGAATTCGTTGATCTGCTTCTCCAGCCGCGCGTACAGCTGAGCATTCTGGATTGCAATACCGATGTACCCCGCAAGCGAGCTAAGCAGTTCCATGTCTTCCGAGGAGAGAAAATCACCTTCCTGCGTGCGGCCAAGGCCGACTACCGCAATCGTGCGCTTGCTTTCACCCTGGCGGTTCGAAACGCGGCAGGGGAGGTAGTAGTTCAGGTCCAGCTGCGAGGCGACGCGCTGCTCGGCAGGCTCGAGATGTGGCAGCACTCCGGGATTTTCAAAGAAAAGATGGTCATGGGAGAGCAGGCCGAAGTTCAAGAACGAATCACGCGAGGTGGATGCGGGCAAGTCCGCAAGCACACCCTCTGGCAAGCCATGCGAAGCAGCCAAGGAGAAGACCCGCCCCGTGCCGTCGTCGCTCGCCACGAAGATGGCTACACGCGAGACAAGCAAGGTCTGTGAAAGCCGGTCCACCACCGACTGCGCCAGCGTTGGCAAGTCGGTCTGAGACGAGAGACCCCGGCTGAACTCAATCAGCGTTTCCCGGTAGTCGAAGCGCTTGCGGTCGAAGACCCGGTCCACCCGCGCTTGGATGGCCGTCTTAATCGGCTCGAAGATCAGCGCCGTACCCACAACGCCCGCCAGCAGACCCCAGATGCGAAGACTTGGTAACCGCGTATGGACCACTTCCGCCGACACGGCTACCACGCCGAAGTAGACCGCGATAAGAGCCGCCGTCGCCAACGTATATGTAACGCCC
>CAXUBG010000136.1:1696-8722 GCA_964249285.1 uncultured Terriglobus sp.
GATCAGGTCCGTATCCATCAGGCGGTACCGGACAATAGCCCAGGCGAAGGTGAGCGGCAGAAACACAAGCGTGAACCCGGCGAAGCGTGCCAGCGTGACCGGCAGATCAACATCGAGCAGATAGGGAATCGCGTACAGCGCCGTAAACGGCACCACCGAGAGCAGCGCCCCGCGGCTCAGCCACTTCAACTGCTGGCGCTCCAGCGGCTTGTCCGCGGCGCGATACCGCAACCAGAAGACCGCGGCCGCAACGACGTAATACAGCGCCAGGTACCCCACGCCAATCTGATCCAGCCGGTGCTTCAGGCGTTCGGTTGCCGACCACTGCGCGATCGCGGCAATTTGTAAGACAAAGAGCGCCACCCCAGGCACGTACAGCAATGCAACCAGCAGGCGGCGGCGCACAGACGACGCAAGTTCCCCAAAGCTGATCGCAAAGTGCAGAAACAACGCGGGCTGAACCGCGCCAGCCATCAGCGCGCCCCAGTAACATATCCAATCCAGCGTATCGAACACGCCCGTGTACCGGAAGCTGTACAGCACGCCGGAAACAAGGCAGAACACATAGAAATGTGTGGCCTTCGGTGCCGTCCAGCGCCGGAACAGAACATACAGCCCAATCGCCAGGTACGCCAGTGCAATCAGACGCAAACCTTCATTCCGGCTGCGGTCCGTCGGCTCCAGGATGACAGAAACGTCCAGAGGAGCCGAGCCGCGCATCAATGCGTAGCTGATGTGGCCCCACGTTCCGGTCCGGTCCATCTCCCGTTCCAGCGGAGCAGTCGTGACGGTCTTGCGATGGTTGGCGGAAAGCAGCAGATCGCCCGTGCGCACACCTGCACGGTGGGCCGGGGAGTTCGCAGGAACGCGCCGTGCAATCAGACCGGCAACGGGAGTAGTGCTTTCCAGCCACCAGACACCATCGGTCGGTGCCTCGTAGCTGTTCTCCTGCACGAAGTTGGCAATACCCAGGGCGCACACCAGCAGGGTAAGCAGCGCGAGAACCACCGCCACCGCGCGAGTTTGTAGCGACTTGCCCATCGTCCTGCCGTGCGTCTCCCCGTGGTCAATAAGGGCTGTCTCTCGCTGTCGTTGCACGCCGGCTGCCATTCCCTGACTGCTGCGGCAGCAACATTCCCGTGTACAAAACATCATACCGGGCGATCAAACCACCGGCCCGAGCACTTGCATCCCTGGCGCGCGGGCTTTCCGTTTCCCATAGACGGCTATGTAGAACCGTGTACCTCATACGCAACGCACCTTCATCTTGACCCCCGCGCATATCTGCGATGAACTGGTAAGGATGGCTCGTTTTCAGCAAGACACCGCGGCGCAACGCATTCTCCGCCGCGACAGTGAGTATCTCCTCCCTGTCTACGCCCGGTTCCCTGTCGTCATGGAGCGTGGCGAGGGCGTTTACCTGTGGGACAGCTCCGGGAATCGCTATCTGGACATGATGGCGGGCCTTGGAGTGAACGCTCTCGGTCACGCGCATCCGCGCATGGTCGCCGTCGCGGCGGATCAGGCAGCCCGACTCATTCACCTCTCGCCGCAATACTGCACGCCGTACGCGGGAGAACTGGCGGAGCGCCTCTGCGCAATTTCAGGCATGGCGGGGGCCTTCTTCTCCACGGGCGGCGCGGAGTCGGTCGAGGGAGCGCTAAAGGTCGCGCGCAGCTACGCGCAGCAGAACTACAACGCGGAAAAGTACCGCGTCGTCTCGCTTCTGGGCAGCTACCATGGCCGCACGTATGGCTCCATGTCCGTAACGGGACAGGCCAAATACCGCGACGATTTTGAACCTGGCATGCCCGGGGCCGACTTCGTGCCCCGCGAGGACTTCGATGCGCTTCGCGCGGCAGTCACGGACAATACCTGCGCCATCCTTCTCGAAACGGTGCTGGGCGAGGGCGGCATTTACGAGGTCTCGACCGCGTATCTGCAGGAGGCACGACGGCTGGCGGATAAGCATCGAGCACTGCTCATCCTTGATGAAATCCAGTGCGGCCTCGGTCGCACGGGCAAGTGGTTCGCCTTTGAACACCATGATGTGCGTCCAGACGTGCTCATCATAGGGAAGCCGCTCGGCGGCGGCCTGCCGCTCAGCGCGTTTCTTGTCACCGCCGACCTGTTTCACGCACTTGGCCTCGGCAAACACGGCAGCACCCTTGGCGGGACGCCACTCGCGTGCCGGTTAGGCTTGGAGTTCCTGGACATCGTCGAAGAGGAAGGCCTGCTGTCCCGCGTCACCGATACTGGAACTTATCTCCGTCAGCAGCTTGAAGCTTTGGTTGCCGCGCACGATATTGCACTGGAGGCACGTGGCATCGGCCTTATTCAGGGACTGGAACTCAACATACCGGGCCGGCCTCTCGCCGAGGACGCACTTGAACGGGGCGTCATGCTCAATTTCGTCCAAGGCAACATCATGCGCTTCCTCCCCGCGTTCCTTCTAGACCGCTCCCATGTTGATCAAGCCCTGCAAGTTGTCATACCGCTCCTTGCCGAAGCAGAGAAGGCGCTGCACGAACAAGCTCTCGTCGCTGCAAACTGAGCGGATTGTCGTGAAGCGGCCCCCTCGCGGAGGGAACGCCAGCCCAGCCGGCTTCAGCGTCCTTTGCGCAAACCTTGTTGCCCTTCGCGTTCAGTTTGAAAAAGCCTGAGACAGCACACCCGGGAAGAAGTGCCGCTCGAGCCACTCGCGTATCCCCAGGCCCATCCGGTCCAGCTTCGGCGCCGGTGATCCAGGCACGCCCATGAAGAAATGCTCGGCACCGTCGATCCACTGCATCTCTGTGCTCCCAGGCGCATTCGCAAACGCCTGCTCCATCACCGCCTTGGGTGCGAAGGGGTCCTTCGCACCGGTCAGCAACAGCTTGGGTACGGTGCAACGCTCGACGAATTCGTAGCTATAACTCCGTCCGCCTGCCTGTAGCGGCATCCCTAAACCGACCAGCCCATGGACCCGCGGGTCTCCGCAAGCGGCACGGAAACCTATGTTCGCGCCAAACGAAAAACCCGCCAGCAGCACAGGCAATTGATATGTTCGGTCGAGCCAATCAATGGCTGCTCGCGCATCTTCCACCTCCCCCAAGCCTCCGCTGTGCAGGCCGTCGCTCCGGCCCGCGCCCCGAAAGTTAAACCGCAGCACCGGCACACCAAAGTGCGAAAGCGCCTTCATTGCGTGATAGACCACCTTGGTGTGCATGGTCCCGCCTGAAGGCGGATGTGGATGACATACCACCGCGCTATATCTTGCGTCCGCGTGCCCAACGTTTAGCAACGCCTCCAACCGCCCCGCAGGCCCGCGAAGAGTGTCTATCGTTTCGATCGTTCCCACGGCCATGTCCTAATCGTAACGGGTATCGCTAAACAAGCCGGGCACATGCACCCAATAGGCAAAACGTGTCAGCAGTGAAATCTTTGCGTCCTTCGCGCCAGACCCTTGCGTTCTTCGCGTTCAGCTCCTCCGACGGACCGCTGGATGCAACGCGCCTAAGGTATCCTGAAGGAAGTTACCCCGCAATCTATGGCCATCGATCCCATTGCGTTGACGCGTCAGCTCGTCGACATCGAATCCACGACGTATCACGAGGGCCGCTGCGGCACCTATCTGAACGAATATCTGCAACGTTTGGGATACAACGTGGAAAGGCAGAAGGTAGAGCAGCCCGAACTTGCGCGGACGCCTGGCGGCGGCACGGGCGACCGCTTCAACCTGTACGCCACCATGCCCGGCACCGCGCCTAAGATCACTCTCTCCACTCACTTTGACACCGTTCCCCCTTGGTTTGGCTCGTCCGAAGACGATACCTGGGTCTACGGCCGAGGCTCCTGCGACGCCAAGGGCATCCTCGCCTCGCAGGTCTGCGCTGCCGAGAAGCTGCACGCGGGCGGGATCCCGGTCGGCCTGCTCTACGTCGTAGGCGAAGAGCGCGATTCCGCCGGTGCCAAGGTCGCCAACCTGGACGGTCACGGCTCCCGCTTCCTCATCAATGGCGAACCCACCGAGAATAAACTTGCCCTCGCCACCAAGGGCGCGCTGCGGGTAGAACTGCGCGCCAGCGGCAAGATGGCGCATTCCGCTTATCCCGAGCTCGGCGACTCCGCCATTGAAAAGCTGCTCGACGTCTTGCAAGACCTCCGCGCGGCGGACCTGCCCATCGATCCCGAGATTGGCCCATCCACGCTGAACATCGGCATCATCTCCGGCGGCCGCGCACCCAACGTCATCCCAGACGCGGCCGAGGCCCACCTGCTCATCCGCCTCGTCGGCCCATCCGAAGACCTCAAGCCCATCATTGAGCGTGTGGTCGCAGGCCGCGTAGACGTCGCCTACTCGCTGGACCTGAAAACCGTCCGCATGAAGCGCATGAGCGGCTGGGACACCATGGTCGCCAAATACGCCACGGACATCTCATCGCTCACCAGCTGGGGTGAACCCATGCTCCTCGGCCCTGGCACCATCCACGTAGCCCACACCCCCGAAGAGAAAGTCCTCAAATCCGAACTCCTCGACGCCGTCGGCAAGTACACGGAACTCGTCGACACATTGGCTCGGCAGCTGTAGAGGGAGTCCGCAAGGGAGCAAAAACGGTTAGCAATGCGCCGTTACCACAAGAACGCTTCTCAGACGTGTCGGCAGCCCGCAATTTTCAGCAGGCGCATAGCTCAGCGTAAGTGCTCCCAGGGAGCAGCACGTGATGCCTGTGCTTCTACAGCGATGCGCACCGGCACACTACCGGAGCGAAAAGCGCGTGACCAATCCAGGGTTGTCGGAAGGGCATGGCTTCAGCCATGCCATAAAGCGGACCTGTTTGATTGGCTTCAGCTGCCGAGGACAGCTTCAAAGCAAGCCTCAGTCGCAAAAGCCCTTTGGAGCGAGGCAGGAGCTATGCGGCACAGCTAACCTACTCCCGCCCGAAATCTCAAAGGACGAACAGTAATATCCAGAGCTCGAACATGGTTTTCAATTACCAGGCGGCACTGTCGATCAGGATCTGCCGCGACTCGATCTGCCGGATCGTGCCCACGCCAACCACCGCCGCCACCAGCAGCGCAAGTCCCAGCAGCAGATGGATGCCGTGTACGCCGGTGATCAGGTAGAAGAAGTGCGACGAGGGATTGTTTGCGTACGAGATGCGCTGCATCGCCAGCTGCTTCCACGCCACATATTGCCCCCACAGGAACATGCAGCCAAAGACAGCTGAGGCGATGAGCCAGGGCAGTACCTTGCGGCGCGTCGGCTTGCCAAGCCCAAACCACTCTTCCAGGATGTCAATCTCGCGGAAGATGCCGCGCCGCGCAAACTCCACCGTCACCGATGACAGCACCAGGACCATCGTGTTCAGCCACAGGATGGAGGGAATCTCGATTGGCAGCCAGGGATTGATCCAGCGGTTATAGGCGTCGAAGTGGCCGGAATGTTTGGTGACAAAGAATGCGCTGATGATGGCGATGAAGAACATCAGATCGCCGCCCAGCGCGAAGAACAGCCCCAACCGGTAGCGCTGCAGCCGTTCGCGAGGACCGCGGCTGCCTACCGGGCGATTGCTCCAGTTATCGCCCTCGCCACCGCCACCGGTATGCTTTGGCTCAATAGGTGGCAGTTTGCCGCCGCCGGTGTCGCCCTCGTCCACGCGCCGGGGTGGACGCTGCGTTACCTCATCGGGATGGAGGATGGCCGGCACAGGGGACGCCTTTGGCCCTGATATTACTCCAGGTTTGTAATCGCTGCACGCCCGCCGCGCGATGAGCGCTCAGTGAGCAGTTTACGGACCGGCATGGCGTTTTACGGCGTCCAGGAACAGCTGGTGAACGCGTGTGTCATGCGCCAGTTCCGGGTGAAATGTCGCGGCCAGCAGATGGCCCTGCCGCACCAGCGTGGGAAAGCCGTCGCGTTCCGCTAACGTCTCCACGCCCGGCCCGGTCTCCGTGATGCGCGGCGCGCGGATGTACACCATTTCAATGGGGCCGCCGGGCAGGCTGGTCTCTGCTTCCAGGATGCGCGAGTCGTTCTGGCGGCCATACGCGTTGCGCTCCACCGTGACGTCCAGTGCCTCCAGCGACCGTTGGGGCGGATTCAACACCCGCTTCGCCATCAAAATTGCGCCCGCGCACGTGCCAAACGCCGGCTTGGTCCGCACAAAACTGCTCAGCGCGTCAAAGAAACCCGCCCGCTCAAGGTGTTTCAGAAATGTCGTGGACTCGCCACCCGGGATTACCAGCCCGTCAAGACCGTCCAACTGCTCCGGCTTGCGCACCAGCACCGTCGCCGCCCCAAGTGATTGCAACATACGCGCATGTGCGTCAAACGCCCCCTGCAGCGCAAGTATGCCAATGACGCGTGCTGAGGAGTCCATACGACATCATAGCGGCTGCTGGAAGACGGAAAGCAAAGGTCGCTAAGGTAACGCAAAGGTCGATAACATGATGACCTTCGCGTTTTACCTTCGCGTTCTTAGCGTTCAAGGGTTGCCAGATCCGGTGAGCGCTTACCAGCCGCGCGTCTGCATCAGGTGCTGCTCTTCGATAGCCATCGCGGCTAGTCCCTTCATGGCACCCGTAACAGCTTCGCTGGCTTCCGCGAGAATCTTCGGATCGTCATAATGCGTTGCGGCGATGACGATGGCGCGCGCACGCGAAACGGCTTCCTCGCGCTCCTTCAAACTATGCTCCACATCCAGCGGGGTAGCGCGTTCTTTCATAAAGATGCCGCTGCCGACAAAGACCGTCTCCGCGCCCAACTGCATCATCAGCGCCGCGTCTGCTGGCGTAGCAATGCCGCCAGCGGAGAAGTTCGGCACCGGCAGCTTGCCCGTCTGCGCCACCATGCGGACCAGCTCATATGGCGCGCCGTGCACCTTGGCCGCGTTGTAAAGTTCCTCGTCGCCCATCACGGTTAGCTGCTTGATCTCTTTCGTGATCTGCCGCATGTGCTGCACCGCATGCACTACGTCGCCCGTACCGGGCTCGCCCTTGGTGCGGATCATAGCCGCGCCTTCCGCGACGCGCCGCCGCGCCTCG
>CAXUBG010000137.1:0-8664 GCA_964249285.1 uncultured Terriglobus sp.
AGCGACGGCTTCTCCAGCAGCAGCTTGGCGAGAGCGATGCGCATCTGCCAGCCGCCGCTGAACTCGTCCGTCTGCCGCGTCCAGTCTTCCTTGCTGAAGCCCAGGCCGCCCAGCACCGCGCCCACCTGCGCATCCAGGTTGTAGAGATCGTGTGCCTGCAGCGTCTCACTGACGATGCTGAAGCGGTCGGCAATGGCGTCGTACTCCGGCGTGCCGAACTCGTAGTGGGTGAACTTGTCGCTGAGCTCCTCCATCTCGCGTTCCATCGCCTGCGCGGCGCTGAAGACGGAAAGGCACTCGTCAAAGACGGTGCGGCCGCGCATGATCAGGCCATCCTGCGGCAGGTAGCCGATGGTGAGACCCTTGCTGCGGTTCAGCTGCCCGGCGTCCAGCTGCTCCACGCCCGCCAGTACCTTCAGCAGCGTGCTTTTGCCCGTGCCATTGCCGCCGACCAAACCGGTGCGCTCCTCCGGCGTAATCAGCCAGTTGGCCCCCTCAAAGAGCAGTTTGTGTCCAAAGCGCT
Source organism: uncultured Terriglobus sp. (assembly GCA_964249285.1). Classification (GTDB taxonomy): domain Bacteria; phylum Acidobacteriota; class Terriglobia; order Terriglobales; family Acidobacteriaceae; genus Terriglobus. Next base: position 524 of record CAXUBG010000137.1, read on the forward strand.
TGGCTCCATCAGCAAGGTGCAGCATGACTCTATTTTCGCAGATGAGTGTCTTTTTACCGCCGTTCCTATAGGGCGCCGGCAGAGTTGCCGTTGAGCGGCTTTGGAGGTGCTTCTTTGCGGCACATTGGACCAGTGAACAGAAACGTGTGCCGGGCCTTTGGCAGGTGTCAATGCGCCGCTAGCTCACGAACTCTCGCCTGACAACATGCGAAATCGTTGCTCCGCTGTTTCAACGGTACGCGTAATATGTTCGCATTCAGTTTTCTGCAACGTGAGGTGGACATGCGCGGGACGATCAGCAGCGGTGAACGTTTCCTTGCGGTAGTTCTTGTTGGCATGATGGCCGGATTGATGTTCGGCACCGGAATGGATCAGTACACGCACAGGCTCCTGGATGCGCGGGCCTGGGTCACCGAACATCAGGTCATGGACGTGCTTTTTCGCCGCGTTCTGCCTCCACTGTGGAACGTAACCATGATCTCGTTAGCCGTGGCGGCGGTGCTCAGCCACGGCAACGCCCGTTGGCTTTTCGCGCTTGCTGCAGGGATATTCCTCGTAAGCCTTATCGTCACGGTTACGGTTGAGGTCCCAATGAATCGCGTGATTGCGCTGTGGAATCCACAAGCTGCACCCACGAATTGGGAACACATTCGAGATCGATGGCTATCTTTTCACCGCCTTTCTCAGCGCACTCGCTGCACTTGTAAGTCGATAGCGTTCTCGATCTGCATCTTGCTTGTTGGGCCAGCACGATGGTCCCGAGCGGAAATTGGGCCTCCAGCATTCTGATCCACCGGTGCTATATGTTTCGCGCTTCAGCGCTTCGGCACTGTTTACTCCTCTACCTAGGCCTTCGGCCTGGGCTGTTTTGTTGACGGGCCTTCAGCCCTGAGTGAACGCGCCGCGCCCGATCATGCTCATCCAATCTTTTGACCCGCGTAGAACCAGAGGCTACAGTGGATTCAGGAGCGGGCGCGGTCATGACAGCAGCGACAGTGCAAGAGATCGAGAAGGCTATCGACCAGCTCAGCCCGGCCGAGCGGGAAGAGCTGTACGTCCGGCTCGATGCCCGCCGCTCGCAATCCATCGATACCCGCATTGAGGCAGGGCTTGTCGCCGGCCATTTCGACGCATTGATCTCCGAAGCTATCGACGACCACAGGCACGGCCGTACGCGCCCGCTGTAATGCCGTTCGCGCACGAAACGTCCGCCGCCTTCTGGCGCGAATATAACGGATTGCCCCGGAACATCCGCGAACAGGCTGATAAGCAGTTTGCGCTTTTGAAAGACAACCCGCGCCACGGATCCTTGCAGTTCAAGAACGTCGCTGTCAGAGGCGGCGAGGAAATCTGGTCGGCGCGCGTCACCCTTGGCTATCGCGCCCTTGCAGTCCGCCGAGGAGAGACCTTCGTTTGGTTCTGGATCGGCGATCACGCGATCTATGATCGCCTGATCAATTAACAACGGCCATATGGTCATGGTCGTGCATGACCGGCTAACTTACTTGCGAACCGATTGGACGGATGAACTTCCCTGATCAGCATATCCGTGAGTGAGCCAGCGACTTCGATGAAGGCCGACTGACAACCCATAGCCCACACTGGAATATGTTGAAATCAAAGGCTCAAAATCTGCGTGTGCATCAGCCCGTCGGCGCTACGTTTTTCGTGTGGGAATCAAATTCAGCTTGCGGAAATGATGCTGCGCACAGGAACGTTAGGGTAAGAGCATGATCTACTCTCGCCGCTGCTTTGCCGCTCTTACGCTTGCCACTGCTGCCCGTGCGCAGACATTGGCGCACCCGGGGTGGCGCGGCAACGGCATCGCGGCGGAGGCGTGGTGGAAGCATACGGCCATCGTGCGCTTTCCTCCGGAGACGACGTTTGCGCAAGCCGGTGCTGCAATGGATGCGATGAGCCAGGCCGGTATGGATACACTTCTGCTGCCCGACCTGCAGCCTGCGCCGGGCGCGGCCTGTCGTTTGATGAGCGGTTTGGATCAGAGGACGATTTGGACGCGCTGCTGCGTGAGGCGTCAGCCCGGCGGATGCATGTGCTGCTGACGGCACCGCTGCTGCGTCTGGCAGGTAACAGCGGCGAGGTGCGGTTCTGGTTGACGCGCGGCATCGCCGGCTTCGATGTAGGCACGGTGCGTCCGGCGGATGCAGACACGTTGTATCTTCTGCGTGGAGCGATGGACCGCTTCGCTGGGGAGCGATTGCTGCTGGTGCGGAGCGGGGATGCTCTCCATCCCCTTCGCGGCGGACCGACACTCCCAGTCGTTACTCCTGGCGGCGTGCCCACCCGTACTCCCTTTGTCGTGGACCTTGCCAGCGTGGTCTTCCCGGCAATTTTGCCAGGAGATTCCATTCCGATGCTGGACGCTTCGTTGATTGAACTCGAAACCGGACGTGAGCAGGTGCGGCAGATGCGGGCGGCGCGCTTCAGAGGCATTGCACGTCGAAGCCGCCGCTAGCGCGATGCATACACGGTGCAACTAGTAGCGCGGGCCTGCAGCCCGCAAAGACACTCGCACGATCTACGCTGGTGTGCGCAGGCGGCTACAACGCTTCGCCTTCAGCCGACTGTTCGGCGTGTGGATAGCCGGCGTACACATCCTCAAAAATGGTGTCCCACTGGCAGGTGAGAGCATAGGCGCGGGCCGCCTTTCCCATCGTTCGCAGGAGGGCTTCGTCCTGCACCAGCGCGCAGATGGCCCGGGGCAGTTCCGCTGCAGGGCGGACAATTCCGGTGACACCATCCCGCACGATGAACTTCGGTCCGCCGCCTGTGGTCACGGCGCAAGGGACGCCGCTGGCCAGCGCCTCCAGCACCACGTTGCCAAAGGTGTCGGTCTCGGATGGAAAGACGAAAAGGTCCATGTCGGCGTAGCTTTGGGCAAGGTCCGTCCCGCGCTGCACGCCCATGAAGTATGCCGTTTGCAGTTGCTGCTGCAGGCGCGCCTCCTCCTCACCCTGACCCACGATAAGAACGCAGACGTTGGTCATGCCCGCTGCATGCAGTGTTTGCTCGATACGGGGCAGCAGGGCGACATTCTTCTCGACCGACAACCGTCCCACATAACCCAGCACAATGGTGCCGTCGCCGCCGGTGCGCGTCCGACGCGCGGGCGAGAACAGGTCTGTGTCCACGCCGCGCCGCATCACGTGGCAAGGCCGGTGCGTCTTTCCCCGCAACAGATCGCACAGCTCTTCGTTGGGCGCATACAGGACTTGCGCCAAGCGGTAGAACCGCGCCGTTGCAGCCAGCACGGCTGCTTCAATCCACCGGCCCGCACCGGGTAGCAAGCGCTGCAACCAGGCAAGTCTCCGTGCGGCATACTCGTGTACGTTGGTGTGCCAGCTGGCGGCAAGGGGGACACCGAGCCGCCATGCGAAGTATGCGCCAACGATGCCCAGCTCACTGGGTCCAGTGATATGAATCACGTCCGGCCCAAAGCCGCGCAGTGCCGCCTCTACCGCGCGAAGATGGCGCGCGAACAGCGGGTCGAAGCTGAGATCCTTTTCCATGGAGATGCTGGCGCGGCTGCGTGGCAGATCCAGCGTCCACACGTGGCCCGCTGTTTCCAGCCTCGGCTTGCCACGTACCCCGGGTGGCGCCGCCCGCAGACAGAGAAAAGGTAAATCGTGCCGCCGTGCGTACGCCTCGAAGTTGCGGGCCGTGTGCGCGACGCCATTCACCTCGTGAAACGAATCGGGGAAGAACGCGACGCGCATAGCCGTCACGGTAGCATGAGACCGTGCCCGCCGGAACCCCACCCGCGATGCCGCTGCCCCACGCACTCCGCTCCATGCTGCGGCATCCGGTGGAGCTGCTGCGCGCGTGGAACTGGAAGGCAGCGCTCTTTTCCGCCCTGCTGCGCGGTCTGATCTTTTTCGCGGCCAATCTGCACGGAGGCACAGCGCTTGCGGCGCGTGCAATGCTGGTGGAAGTGCTGTATGCCACGGTCGCCGCGGGCTGTGCGGGGGCCGTAACGCAGCGGCTTCGCCATGCCATCCCACGCGCGGCGACGGCACTGGTGGTCTGGCTGGCGATCCCGGCGGTAATGCTTGCCGCGCAAGCTGCCGTCCATCGCGCCCTGCATACACCGCATCTCCGCACGGGATTGATTGTGTCATTCTTGTTCGCCTCCTGTGCCAGCGGTTTTACCTGGTTCGCCATGAGTCGCGGCGTCTTTGTCACGGGCGAGAAGCGCCCATTTATCCGCGACCTCCTTCTTGTGCCAGGGCTCATCCTTCAGTTCTTTGGCGGCGGATTCACACCGTCATCCCATGGCATAACCAACGGTAGGAGAACGCTGGAGTAGGCTGGCATCAGGGACGACCTCCATCGGAGGCGGCCACCCACGCCATGATGATTCCATCCCACCGCCTCGCCTCAGCACTCCTTGTGTTGCTCAGTTCTCTTCTTCCGGGCCCTGCAATGGCGCAGGACACACAACCCGCCCGGTACGAAGACATCTTCGGGCACACCCTGCCGCCGCAGCGCAACGTGTACGTCTTCGGCCAGCGCATCGCCTTCTACGACATGGGTCAAGTCAGGCCGATGGAGCCGGTGCTGGTGCTGTTGCATGGCTTCGGGAGCCAGGCCGATGTGGACTTCGGCGCCGCCCTGCCTGCGCTGAGCAAGACACGCCGCGTGATCGCGCTCGATCAGATTGGCGCGGGCAACTCCGCCAAGCCCATGATGGAGTACCGCGTGCAAACCTACGTGGATTTTCTAGGCGAGTTTCTCCGCGCGCTCGGCATCACACGCTTTGACCTGCTGGGTGAGTCGCTGGGCGGATGGACAGCCGCCGTTTACACCGAGCAGGCTCTGGCCGAGGGCAGCACCTTGCCCAAACCGCAACGGCTCATCCTGGAGGACGCAGCAGGATTCAGCATCTCCCCTGCCCCATCCGCTCCGCCCAAGCTGATGGTCAGCACGGTGGATGAGGTGATCACTGGACTGCGCGCTGTCCTTTACAACCCTGCGCTGATCACGCCGGAGATAGCGAAGCGCCGCCTGATCAGCAAGCTGCATAGCAACGACGGCGTGGTGACCAGCACCTTTACCAGCAATCCCGCCGTTCGGAACGAGGCGGCTGGGGAGCAGGCTAGCACCATCACGGTTCCTACGCTTGTTCTCTGGGGCGCGCAGGACAAAACCGTTCCGGTCGCGTCGGGAGAGGCATATACCCATGCCATTCCAGGAGCGAAGCTCGTGTTGGTTGAGCACAGCGGCCACGTTCCATCCCTGGAGCAACCCGCAGCCTTCGCCAACACAGTAGAACAGTTTCTTTCGGGGAGGTGACTTCCACTGTACGCAGCGTTCAAGGGCCTTGGTTGCAGATCATTGAGAGAGCCTCTGGATGGAATGTGGGGGCTTGGCTTTGGCTGGGCCCTTCCGGATGCCAGTCGTCGAGTAGGGTTTGTGCTGCGGGCAGCTTGTCACGTTAGTTCCCGTATGCTTGTCGTGAGACGTGACATGATGGCGGCAACCGCGGTGCTGGCCCACAATACGGAGCAGCAGGTCAAACACCTGCAATACGTCACGCTACTGTGGATGGCTGTGGAGTGCACCGTTGCGCTGACAGCTGCGGCGCGGGCACACAGCGTATCGCTGCTGGCCTTCGGCTCGGACAGCTTTGTCGAAGTCATCTCGGCTGCCGTCGTTCTGTTGCAGTTCTCACCCATCGTCAAGATTGCGCCCGCCAGAGCGGCTCGTGTGTGCGGCGTGCTGCTCTATGTGTTGGCGGCAGCGGTGACCATCATCGCGGTAGCCGGTCTGCTGCTGCGCAATAACGCTGAAACCAGCCTCCCGGGCATGGCCATTACCGTGGGCGCGCTGCTGCTAATGCCCGCGCTGGCCCGTAAAAAGCGCGCCGTCGCCACCCGGACGCACGACCGTGCGCTGCGTGCCGACGCCGTGCAATCCGCAACGTGCGCCTACCTGGCGGCGATCACGCTGGGCGGACAGCTGCTGCACCGGCTCCTGCGGTGGCACTGGATCGACGCCGTCGCAGCGATCATGGCCGTTCCCGTGCTCATCGTGGAAGCGAAGCGCGCGCGGCAGGGCCGGACCTGCGCGTGCTGCTGAACCGAAGGGCTATTTCACGTCAGCGTCAAAGGTGCCGGTTTCCACGGTTGCACTATGCTTCATCTGCACAAAGATGCGGTAGCGGCCCGGTGAGGGGAAACCATAGGGAAACTCAACCGTCGAAGAGACCGGTGCCGGCGCTTCGCTCGCCGTCATGCCGCCCATCCCGCGGTCTCCGTTGGCCAGCATCATGGCCTGCATGGGCGCCGATCCCTCTGGATGCGTGTGTGCGAACGTGGTCATGTCCGCTTTGACAAACGCCGCGTGACCCGCCATGCCGAGGTAGGGAACAGCGTCGGTGGCGGGCTGGCCTTGCGCGTTCAGCAGGTGAAAGCGGAAGACGACCGGCTGATTCGCTGTGAGCTCCTCAGGGCGGTCCCAGACCATGCGATAGCCGTCCGGCAATGTATCGGCCGGCCCCATCTCTCCGGCGGTGAGAGCTGCCGGCGTGGCGGCGGCGTCCTCCCCATCCAGCAGCGCGCCGCGAAAACCATCCGGAATCGTGAGCGTAGCCGTCAACGTCTCCGGAAAACCGCTGCGATGGACGATGTCGGCGAAGAGGCGATACTGCCCCGGCGGCATGGCGGGCAGCGCCGTCTTCAGTTCGCCCGGTGCTACCTGCGACGGGTGCAGGTGAAATACGGCATCCATGCCGGGTTCGCGGATGGCGTACAGGTGCATCAGGTGGCCGTGGTCGGGCAGCAGGTCCGCGTTGGTGCGGCTGCGGCGCGCGGTACGCCCCGTGTACGTGCCCATGCGTAGATCGAGCATCACGCCCTGCAAGGTCGCGGTCAGGTCCAGCGGCTGATACACGTTGGCGGAGTAGTCCGCAGCCTCAACGTTCCACCACTTGCCGCCTGCCCAGATCAGGCAGGCCACGATGGCGAAGGTGACTCCACCTGCGAGCAACGCACGGCCCCGGCGCTCGCCCGTGGGAGCGATGCCCGGCTCCAGACGCGATTCTCGCGCAGCCGCGGCAACAATGCCAGCGATGCCGGTCGCCAGCAGCAAACCCAGACCGCCAAGGATCAGGCCCAGCGGGCGGTTCATCTTCAACACGGACAGCGGCACCGCCGGGACCGGCACGCTGCCGTTCGCCGCACCCTGCGGTCCATCCGCCGCAATCTCCACCTTCCACGATCCCGTTGCCATCAGCCAGACCGAACCGGTAAAGAACGCGGGATCGGCAGCGGATCGCTTCATGGCGTCTGCCGTGGGCGGGTGTTTACTGGCCTCGCCAGTCATGGGAACCGGCGTGATGCGGAGCGTCTTCACCTCCCGCCCGGAGATGCGGATCTCCACCGTGGCAACGCCCGGCACGACGACCGGCGGCCGAATGGTAACGAACATCTTGTACGGTCCGGCCTGCAACTGCTCGAAGACGTCTTTGCTGCCAATGTGTCCAAAGGCCGCCACCGGCATCACGAGCAACAGCAGGACGGATGCAAACCAGCGGACAGCTGCCCGGGTCACCGCTGCACACCGCGCATCCATCGCCCAAAGAGCAGCCCCACCGCCGTCGAGATCGCCGCATAGACTGAGGCACGCGCCAGTGCCAGCCACAGCGTCAGGCCATGGTCGGGCGAGAAGAAGAAGCGGGCGCGATCCGCGCTTTCCGACGACGCGTTGTAGTCAAAATACGTCGTGCCGAAGAAGCGGTTCTCGCTCGCCTTTGACAGAAGAAAGTTGGCAAAGGGCCACTCCACCGTAAACAGCACCGCAACAAAGACCAGACCAGAGACTGCGGCAATTTGCCACGTCTTCCAGTTTTTCGTTCGCTGCCACAGCAGGTCCAGCGCGAGCGCCGGAACAATAATGAGCACGGGGAACTTTGCCGGAATGAGATGTGTCACCGGATTGAAAACCGGCCCTAGCTTCGGCTCGGCGGAGACCAGCGGAAAAATTAAAATCTCGCCGATGATGAAGGCCATGTAAAGTGCCGCGACCGTTGTGGCAGCCCAGCGGAAGCGCGACGCCTCAGAGATCATGGCAAGAACCACCGGCACTGCGATGGCCATGGCAACGTATGCAATGGCCTGGTG
>CAXUBG010000138.1:0-4381 GCA_964249285.1 uncultured Terriglobus sp.
GACTGCATGAAAGCACTGTGACAGGGCGAGAGATTCGCGCCTTCTGTCTTTTTGTATGCTTCACTCAATCCATGCGCATTCAGCGTTTTCTGGTATTGAAACTCCTGCTGTTCACAGGCTGTGTCCCTGGACAGCAGGTTCACGATCAGCTGGCGGGTAACACGGTCCTGATTATTCGCCATGCGGAGAAGCCGGCGTCCGGCGTGGCACTGACGGCGAAAGGAGAGAAACGAGCGCAGATGTACGTGTCGTACTTCGAGCCATTTGCAGAAGGCGATTTGAGATTCAACGTGGATGCGTTGTACGCCGGGTCAGACTCGGAGAATAGCAGCAGGCCGCGTCTGACGCTGGAGCCGCTCAGCCGTGCCTTGCGTATGCCGCTGCATCTGAACGTTGGGACAAAGGAATCGGCCAAGCTGGTGGACGAGCTTCGGACCCACGAACACGGCGCTCATCCGCTGGTCGCATGGCGGCACGGCCAGATTCCGGCGCTGCTGCAAGCCTTTGGCGCCGATCCCAAGATGCTGCTGCCAGATGGCACGTGGCCCGATGATGTGTATGACTGGGTGGTCGTTCTGCGCTTCAATGAATATGGCGTGCTGAAGGGGCAGCAGCGTTTTCAAGAGCACCTAGACGTTTCAGAAAAGTAGCGAGACCGTGCGGGTTGTTAAGCGACGGCCCGGCGAGGCTCAGCTCTGTTCAGGTTGACGCTGACGATCTTGCTCACTCCTGGTTCCTGCATCGTGACGCCATAAATAAGATCGGCTTCACTCATGGTTCGCTTGTGGTGCGTGATGATGACAAACTGGGTATCGCGGCTCATTTCGTGGATGAGGCGAGCAAAGCGGCCAACATTTGTCTCGTCGAGGGGTGCGTCTACTTCGTCCAGAACGCAGAACGGGCTGGGCTGAAACTCGAAGATGCCGACGAGAAGAGAAAGTGCCGTGAGTGCCTTTTCGCCGCCGGAAAGCAGCAGTACGTTTTGCATCTTCTTCCCAGGTGGTGATGCGACCAGATCGATGCCACTTTCCACAGAGTTTGTCTCGTCCGTCAGCTTCATGGTGGCCTGACCTCCACCAAACAGTTTCACGAACGTTTGCGAAAAGTTTCTGTTGATCACTTCGAAAGCTTCGTCGAACTGAAGCTTGCTAATCTCGTCGATTTCCTTGATGGCGCCTTGCGTGTTGGCGATGGAGTCGAGCAGGTCCTTGCGTTGAGCTTCGAGAAAGCTGTGGCGCTGCGACGCCTCCTCGACCTCTTCAAGCGCCATCATGTTGACCGGGCCCATGGCTTCCAATTTGTTCTTTAGCGTTCGTGTTTCGGCATCGACTTCATCGAGGGCTTCGACGGCGAGAAGCTGAAGGGACTTGTCATCGCGCAGGTCCGCGGCGGGCAGGTTAAGGTCCTGCAGGGATTGTGTTTCAAGATGATCGATTTCCGAGGAGAGACGGGCAATGGTACTTTGCAGTGTGGATCGCTGTTCGCGAAGAGCGTCGATCGCTGAGCGCAGAGAGCGCAATTGCGTTCTCTCTTCCGCGATGCAGGCGCGGAGAGCGGATCCCTCAGCGGACATGCGTGTGGCGTCATTGGTAAGTTGTTCCTGCGTGACGATCAGTTCGGCGGTAAGCACGGCGAGTTGAACACTTTCCTCTTCGCGGCGGACGCGCTCCGCGGCTGCTCCGGCAAGCTGTTCTTCAAGATGGCTCAGACGCTGCTGGGTAGCATTGCGCAGGCGCTCATTGGCTTCGAAGTTGGCTGCGGCGTTGCGGCGGCGCTCCTCCAGACCTGCAAGTGCGGCGGCGGCGGCCCCGGCGGCGGCGTGCATCTCTTCACGCTGGCGGCGAAGATCTTCCATATGCAACACGGCGTCGTTCACGCGCGCATCAACAGCATCGCGCTCGGTTGTGAGTTGAGCGGCTTCTGACTGCTTTTGCTCGATGCGGTCTTGCTTTTGCGCGCGTGCGCCGCGGTTGCGCTCACTATGCAGTGACCAGTCCGCGAGGCGCCTTTCGATGCGTGCGGCCTCGGAATCCATCTGGCGCAGAGCCGCGCCATTGTTCGCAGCCTCGCGCTCCGCATCCCGACGTTCGTTACTCTTGGACTCCATCGCGCGCTGTATCTCGGCGATGCCCTTCGACAGGGTGGCGACGGAAACGTCAGTCGCCGAGAGCTCCTTGTGCACGCCGTCCAGCTTGGATTGCGTGTCGCGCAACTCGTGCTTAAGGGCAAGCGGGCCTTCACTGCGCGCCCTGCCGCCCGCGACGGTGAGATGATGGAACGTTTCGCCGCTCGGGGAAAGGAACCAGAGTGCGGGATGTTGGTGTGCGAGGGAGCGTGCAGCATCTGTATCGGCAGCAATGTAGCCATCGCGCAGCTTGGGCAGGAGGGCTTCAAGTGAGCGGCCAAAGTCATTAACAACCTTGATGCAGTCCGTAAGCGGACGCGCCCCGTAGATGCTTTGCTTCTCTTCCTGTGCGTACGTCTCATCGCCAGGTTGAACGAGGAAGGTGGCACGGCCATCCACGGTGCCCTTGAGCAGCCCGATGCCCGCATCGGCGCTTTCCCAGTCTTTCACGACGATGAAGTTCAGCTCTTCTTTCAGGAACTCGTCAATGACGGCCCCGTACTCGTTTTCGACTTCAATGAAGTCGGCGAGAGTTCCCAGGGGCGCGATTCCGGCTCGCGAAGCGTTGGTCTTGAACAGCTTGCGGACAGTTTCATTGGAGTAGCTGTGGTCACGGATGAGCGATTCCAGCGAGTTACGGCGGCCGATGAGCGTCGCAGCCTCGGCGCGCAGATGATCGCCGCGGCGCCGTGCCTCGATCTCTTCGCGGCGCTTGGCATCGAGGTCGAGCCGTAGCTGTGCGATTTCAGCCTCAATACGCTGGAGGCGGCCGTTAACGGATTCGAAACTCAGCGAAATCTGACCACGCTGCTGCCCTAATGCCTCCAGTTCGTGACGCGCCTGCTCGCTCTCCGAGATAAGCCGGTGCGATTCGCGGTCAAGTCCGGCGAGCGACTCTACGGCCTGAGCTTCTTCCCGGTGAATCTGCGAAATGCGCTGCATGAGTTGCAACGACTGCTGCCGGCCCTGCTCTGCGCTCCGGTCCGCATGTTGTACTTGCGCTTGTGCCTCGCTGGCGTCGCGCTGCCGGGCGAGCGCGGCCTCCCGCGCCTGGCCGGTGTCCGCCGTGGCCGTGTCCAGGAACAAACGCAGACCATCGCGGTCCGCTGCTAAGGACTCGATTTGCTGCCGCAGTTGCACGACCTCATCGGAGCCGGTGGTCACGCGGACCGCAAGGTCGCCGATCCGGTCTGTGTTGCTGGCAATGCGGGCTGTCGCCCGCTCCAGTTCGACACGGGTTTCGTTGATGCGGGATTGTGTGCTGCGCAATTCTTCATCAAGCAGGTAGCCACGTTGAACGCCAACGTTGTGCGCGGCGTCCAGTGCTTCATGCGCGGCGGACTCCGCGTCGATCTCCGCGGTCAGTTCGCGTACGGAGGTGTTTGCCCCGGACAAGCTAACGTCGTGCTGCGCAAGGCGGCTACGAAGCACGATGCGCAACTTGCCGCGCAGTTCGTCGCGCATTTGGCCGTAGCGTTCTGCCTTTGATGCCTGGCGTTTCAGCGTCGCCATCTGACGGGTGACTTCGTCAAAGATGTCGTCCACCCGGGCCAAGTTCTGCTTGCTTGCCTCCAGGCGCAACTCAGCCAGCCGTTTTTTCGTTTTGAAGCGGGTGATACCAGCCGCCTCCTCGATGATCGCCCGGCGGTCCAGCGGCTTGGATGACAGCAACTGACCGATGCGCTCCTGGCCGATGATCGCGTAGTTTTCACCGGAAAGACCAGTGCCGAAGAAGATGTCTTGAATGTCGCGGAGGCGGCAAATCTTTCCGTTGAGCAGGTATTCCGACTCTCCCGAGCGGAAGAGGCGGCGAGTGACCGTAATCTCTCCCGCGCGGACCTGTGCGCGATTGAACTTGCGGCGTCGAATTTTCAGAACGACCGGAGTGCTTTCGTCCGCTCCGTCCCTGAGGGGCGCATCGACTTCGATTTCATCGGCTTCTTCACCGGCGGGAATGGGCCCCGGCTGTGCTTCGAAAATGGCGGCCGCAGTGGCTTCGGCGCTTCTGCTGCGCTCCGCGGTTTCATCCCAATCGTGCGGCTCGGCGGGTTTGATAGTGGCCGACGCAATGCTGATGGCCTGACCGGTGTCGTGGGCGTCGTAGACCTCTGGGTCTACCAACGTGAGCGACACCTCCGCCATGCCGGTTGGTTTGCGGTCACGCGTGCCCGCAAAGATGACATCTTCCATCTTGATGCCGCGCAGGCTCTTTGCGCTCTGCTCCCCCAGAACCCAGGTGATCGCATCCGCGATGTT
>CAXUBG010000138.1:4391-8536 GCA_964249285.1 uncultured Terriglobus sp.
ATGTTTGACTTGCCGCATCCGTTTGGTCCGACAACGGCCGCAATGCCGTGGCCGGTAAGCTGCACGTCCGTGCGGTCGCAGAACGACTTAAAACCGAGAATCTGAACGCGTTTAAGCTTGAGCATGGAATGCGACCTCATCGCGCCCGTGCGAGAAACGTGCGCTCTCTTCAATGTCAAGGCTAACCGCGCGGCTCAAGGTCATCAACTTGGATAGCCGCACATGTTGTGGATAAGCAGGTCTGAGCACCATTAGTGGGAGCAATTCGCAGCTTCTGGCCTGCTCGGCTGTTTTTTCTTAAGCGTTCTTACCTGGCTGGGCGTGAGGGAGCAAAGACACTGCACCCGTTCGCGGGCCGCCAGGCCCTGCAGTGAACCGGCTGGTTCGTCTACCTTCGAGATTCGGCCTTTGTGGCGTGAAAGCGACACCTGATAGAGTGCAAGCATCTACTGAAGTCTGTGTACCGCTTCTCCAGGGCCGCGCGTCTTACGAGAAGCGAAAGAGACCGAAGAACAGGGAGAGTTTCTAATGAAGAAGGCAATTCTTGCCTCGATGTTGGCAGTGGCGTGTGTCTCGGCTTCGCACGCGTTCGCACAGGCGGCAGCAAGCGGGGCACAGGCGGGGCCGCAACTCTCGCAGGATGAGTACACGGCATACAACGCAGTGATCACGGCTACCGACCCGAATGCAAAGGCAACGGCCGCAGAGGCGTTCCTGACGAAGTACCCGCAGTCCAGCGTGAAGAACACGGTCCTGGAACAGTTGCTCGCCGCGTACGCACAGGCGAACAATGCACCGAAGGCCTTGGACGCCGCTGACCGTCTTCTGCAGGTCGATCCAAATAACATTCGCGCGCTTGCATTGCAGACCAGTCTGCTCAAGTCTCAAGGCGACTCTGCAACCGACCCAGCGGCAAAGCAAGCCGCATACGATAAAGCAGCTGATTCCGCAGCGCGTGGTCTAAAAGCGACAAAGCCCGCCGCGGTGAGCGATACGGATTGGGCGGCCATCCAGAAGCAGGTAACGCCTTACTTCTACAGTGCCGAAGGCATTGACGCTTTGACCAAGAAAGACAGCGCGGGTGCCGTGACGGCATACACAACGGAACTGAAGGCGGTCGATGTCGCACAAACAACGCAACCTGGACCGTTCCTGCAGGATACGTACTTCCTGGGACAGGCCTACTACATCGCAACGCCGCCGGATTATCTGAACTGCACATATTTTGCGACGCGCGTTGCGCTGTTGGCACCGGACCAATTCAAGTCGCAGTTCCAGCCGTTAGCGACGTATTGCTACAAGAAGTACCACGGTGGCGACGATGGGTATGACGCGGTGAAGACCGTCGCCCAGGCGAACCTGTTTCCGCCTGCGGACTTCGCGACCAGCGTAAAGCCCGCTCCCACTCCCGCTGATCAGGCCACAGCTGTTCTAGAAGCCGACAAGAAGGACGATCCTGGTCTCGCGAAAGCTGCTCTGGCTGATCGCGAGTTCGTGATTGCGAACGGCACGGCGGATCAGGCGGAGGCCGAATTTACGCCGATCAAAGACAAGGAAGTCAAGATCTCCGGGAAGGTGGTCAGCATTGCGGATACAGCCCTGACGTTGGCTGTGTCAGACGATGCGAAGCAGGCCAACCCGCCAACGGCTGACTTCACCATCACACTGAAGGAAGCTCCTAAAACTCAGCCTGCGATTGGAGCGGAAGTCAACGTGGTTGGCAGCATCGCGTCCTACACGCAAAAGCCGCTGATGATGACAATGACGGGCGCTGAGATCGAGGCGAAGGCCGCTCCCAAAGCTGCTACACCCGCCCGCAAGGCTCCCGTCCGCCGCCGGTAGCTTGCACATTCCGTGAGGAAGGCGGCCTTCGGGCCGCCTTCCTCGTTTTGGGTCCCGCTATTCGCCAAGCATCACGCGCCGGATGCGGTTAGCACGGCCGGTCGCACCGTCACATTCGATCACCGTTGCACACATCTTGGGATTGCCTTTGGCGGCTTCAAACTTGGCGGGCCGTCCGGTAAGGAACTTTTCGACCACGGCCTCGCGTTCCACGCCAATGACGGAGTCGAACGGGCCGCTCATGCCTACGTCGGTCTGATAGGCGGTCCCTTGCAGCAGGATGCGCTCGTCCGCCGTTGGTACATGGGTATGCGTGCCGAGCACGGCGGTGACGCGGCCGTCGAGGTACCAGCCGAGCGCCGCTTTCTCGCTGGAGGCTTCCGCGTGGAAGTCCACCAGGATGACCTTGCTGTGAATGCCTGGCAGGAGTTCGTCTGCCTTGCGGAAGGGATCGTCATTCTGCTGCATGAAGACACGCCCTTGCAGGTTGATGACGGCGTAGCTCTCACCAGTGTGCAGCGTACCTTCGTAAAGGCCGTAACCGGGCGTCTTGGGAGCGAAGTTGGCCGGGCGGAGAATGCGGCGGGCGCGGTCATGGGAGCCAGCCGGCACCCTGATGTAATCCAGCAGTTCCTTCTTGTCCCAAAAGTGATTGCCGGTGGTGATCACATCCGCGCCGAGGTCGAAGAGGTCCTCCGCGATTGCAGGCGTGATGCCAAAGCCGCCCGCGGCGTTCTCGCCGTTCATCACGCAGAGATCGATGTTGTGGGACTCAAGGACATGGCCGATGTGCCCGGCAACGATACGCCGGCCGGCTGAGCCAAAGACATCGCCGACAAAGAGGATGTTCACAGTTTTAGAGTCTCATGTCCAAAAAGTTTCTTAAGCAACCCTTGTGCCTTTTTAGGCACGAGTTGATGATGCTTTATGTGCAGGAGGAACTATGCGAACTACCCTTGTTCTCGACGATGACCTCATCAAGACAGCAAGCGAGTATACGGGCATCACCGAGAAAGCGACTCTTGTGCGCGAAGGCCTGAAATCATTAATCGCACGTGAAGCTGGCCGCCGTCTGGCCGCACTGGGTGGCAGCGATCCGGATATCAAGGTGCCTCCGCGCCGACGGCCTAAGTTTTGACTCTTGCGGATACGTCTGTCTGGGTCGAGCATTACCGCGTTGGCAGCGATGCGTTACGCAGCCTGATCCATAAGGATCTCTTGCTTTCTCACCCGTTTGTCATTGGCGAGCTTGCCATGGTTAGCCTCAAGCAGCGTGCAATTACGCTGCACTCTCTCCAGCTCGTGCCGCAGGTTCTTGCCGCCCGGGATGAAGAAGTCATGCTGCTGGTCGAAAGTCACAGGCTGTATTCCAAGGGGTTGAGCTACGTAGACGCGCATCTGCTCACCTCTTCGCTGATTACCGATGGCTGCAGACTCTGGACGTACGACAAGCGATTGCATGAAGCCGCACGCAAGCTGGGCGTCGCGTCGCCACTCGGCACAACTCAATGAGTCTCTTGCGCATCGCGCTCGAGCACGGGTTGTTTGGCGGGGCGGAGGAGCGGGAAGAGGATGACGTCTCGGATGGAGCGGGAGCCGGTGAGCAGCATGGTGAGCCGGTCGATGCCGATGCCTTCGCCCGCGGTGGGCGGCAGGCCGTAGGCCAGGGCGCGGACGTAATCGGCGTCCATCTGGTGGGCTTCGTCGTCGCCGCGCTCGCGTTCGCCCAGTTGGGCTTCAAAGCGGCGGCGCTGGTCCTCGGGGTCGTTCAGCTCGCTGAAGGCGTTGCCTACTTCAAAGCCGCCGATGTAGAACTCGAAGCGCTCCACCCAGTCGGGTTCGTCAGGCTTGACCTTGCTGAGGGGGCTGACGGCTAGTGGGAAGTCGTAGATAATCGTTGGCTGGATGAGGTTTTCTTCAGCAACAATCTCGAAGAGTTCTGCAATAGCTCTTCCTAAGAGCTTTCGTTCTGCTCTTACTTCTCTGAACAAGTTGTAAGCAAAGGTATACTCAACCGGCTCATAGAAAAGATGAGACTTCGGAGTGCTTTCGTCTATTTCCTCATACTTAAGTGAATCTGGATCAATCGGTTCGAACTCACCTTTAACTTCGGCATCCGCATTAGGTTCAAAAGATACGATCCAGTCTCTGAAGCGCGAGTATGAGCTTAGCGATTCAACTGTTGGAGGCCGATTTATTCTACCGCCTTTCCAAAAGCTCACAATTGCTTGGCGCATTGAGAATCGTTCCCACTTACTAAGATCGATTTGCTCCTTCACACTCTGATTTTTATTCTTTAGCAG
>CAXUBG010000139.1:0-8413 GCA_964249285.1 uncultured Terriglobus sp.
GGGTCGCGGCGGTCCACCGCAAGGTCCTCCTCCGGGAGGAGGGAACGGTCCACCACCTCCGTTTGGTGGCCCCGGCGGACCGGGCCGCACCGGCGGACGTCCCCCGCTATCGGGCGACATGTTTGGCAGTGATCTGTATTACATTTCCTTTCTCGGCAGACCGTCCAACACGAGCCCGTGGATGCTCCAGTTCGGCGGCCACCATCTTGCTTTAAACATCACCATTGCGGGCAGCCGGGGCGTGCTGACACCAACGCTCACCGGAGCACAGCCCGCCATGTTCAAGCTGGACGGCAAGACGGTGCGGCCTCTGGGCAGGGAGAGCGACAAGGCGCTAGCGCTGCTACAGTCGCTGGATGACAAGCAGCGCGGGCAGGCGGTGCTGAACTACTCCGTTCCCGACCTGGTGCTTGGTCCGGGTCAGGACGGCAAGAAGATCGTCCCAGAAGGCCTAAAGGCCACGGCGATGTCCGCGTCGCAACAGGCCATGCTGTTGGGTGTCATCGCCGAGTGGGCAGGCATCCTGAATGAGAACTCCGCCAATGTGACCATGGCGCAGGTCAAAGCGGAACTGAATGATACCTGGTTCGCCTGGAGCGGCCCAACCACCGGCCAGGCGGGCACGAATATCACGGCGTACTACCGGATCCAGGGGCCGCACCTCGTTATTGAGTACGCACCGCAACAGGATGAGCCGGGCAATCACGTACACACCATGTACCGCGATCCCACAAACGACTACGGACGCGCGCTGATCAAGCAATGAAGAGGCTGGCCGCGCTACTCGTCGCTGCATGCTGCCTGCTGTCCGGCAGGACTGCACATGCGCACCGTATCGACGAGTACCTGCAAGCGACGATTCTGTCGCTGCAAACCAACGGTATCCAGGCGTCCATGCGGCTCATCCCCGGTGTGCAGATCGCACCCTCTGTCATCACCGGCATCGACAGCAATGGAGACGGTGTCTTCTCAAACGATGAGCAGCGCGCCTATGCGCAGCGTGTCCTGGACGACCTCTTCATCACCGTCGACGGGACGCCTGTTCAGCCGCGTCTCGCGTCCTGGAGCTTCCCGGAACCGGCAGAGATGCGCGAGGGCCTGGGCGAAATCCGTCTCGCCTACACGCTCGATCTGCCGCCCATCCCCGGCGACCGGCACCTGATTGTCGCTAATCATCACCAGAGCCGGACATCCGTCTACCTGATGAATGTCACGGTCCCAGATGAACGTGGTGTACGCGTGCTTTCACAGCGGCGCAACCAGCAGCAATCGGTATACGAGCTCGACTTTCAACAAACAGGCACACCGGTCAATCTGCGCACGTCCTGGTACGGTGTGGAAGCGTGGCTGGCTGGCCTGGAGTTCGCCAGCCTCTTTCGTCTGGGCATGCATCACATCGCGCAGGGCACCGACCACCTGCTGTTTCTGCTCGCGCTTCTGCTGCCTGCGCCGCTCCTGGTCTCGCGGCACCGGTGGGGTGCCCCGGCCGGAGTACGTCAAAGCCTCTATCGCATTCTCGGCATTGTCACTGCCTTCACCATCGGCCACTCACTCACGCTTACGGTGGCTGCGCTGAACTTTGTGCATGTTCCAAGCCGGCCCGTGGAGGCACTGATTGCCGTCTCTATCTTCTTCTCCGCCCTGCATGCCTTGCGCCCTCTGGTCCCAGGCAAGGAAGCTGTCATCGCAGGCTTTTTCGGCCTGGTGCACGGGTTAGCGTTCGCGGCCACGCTCGACCGGCTCGCCCTTGGCAGGTGGGAGCGGATTGCAGGCATACTTGCCTTCAATCTCGGCATCGAGGCGATGCAGATGATTGCCGTCGCCGCCGTCCTGCCGTCCCTGCTCCTCATGAGCAGAACGCGCGCCTACGGGCCTGTCCGGACGAGTGGCGCGCTGTTTGCCTGCGCCGCGTCTCTGCTGTGGCTCGCTGAGCGTACCTTCGGCATCGAGACGCATGTCGATACGTTCGTAAACGCCGCGGCAAGGCACGCCCCGGCCCTCGCGGCAGTCTTCTTTATAGCCAGCATCGTGTGCTGGCTGTTGCTGCGCGAGAATGCTCCAGAGACTCCCCGGTCTACGTTGGCACATGGCGTCTAAGAGACTATGCTCTTCGCCATGCCTGCGCACGAGGGTGAAGTCTCCAGCCCAGCCCGCCGGGTCAGCTTTCGCTTCGCACCCGTCCAGAAAAGCTGCATAAATCCACATTGCGCTCGTGTGACGGCTCTGCTACGTTCTAAGCAATAACCTTCAATCTGCTGCGTTCCTGTGCGTCTTCGAACGCCGAAGACTGCTTGTCTGCCCTGGCTGGCTGACCTGTGCCTCGTCACAGGCGGACTTGCGTTGTGTATCTGTATTGCCGTTGTGGGAGGACTACTTGTTCAAGCGCCGTTGCTATCTCGCTGGTTCCGTTCTGACCCTCTTTCCATTCCTCCTGTTTTCTTCCGCGGGTGCGCAGCGGACGCTGGGAAGCATCACAGGTACGGTCACGGACGTTGCCGGAGCAATCCTTTCCGGTGCCGCGGTCACGGTGAACCCTGAGGACACCGGCCTGACCCGCACGGTCACCGCCAGCAGCAGCGGCAGTTACGCGTTTGTAAATCTGCCGCTTGGCAGTTACACCGTCACGTTCGCGCACGAAGGATTTAGCACCCAGCGCGTGCCCAACATCCGGGTGCAGGCCGACCGCACTGTCACGCTGCCTGCTCAACTCGCCATTGGGGCCGTGTCCACCTCGGTCACCGTGACGGCCGAGCCTCTGATGAACGCCACGGACACCACGAATGGCTACGCGCTGGAAAAGGCGCAGATCGAGTCCATCCCGCTGCCCACCGGCTCCTTTACTGGTCTTGCTATTCTGTCCCCCGGCGTCAATGCCGAACTGCCGGGCGGGACTGGCGTAAACTCAGGTCTTGGGAACCAACCCATCTGGGCCAACGGTCAGCGCGACACCAGCAACTCGTTTCTGCTGAATGGCGTGGACGGTTCCAACCTTTTCAACGGAAAGAGCACCAGCCAGGTTGCGTCGGCGCGCGTGGTCAACAATACGGGCGTCGGCAATTCAGGCGGCGGCGGTGTCGTGCAATCATCCGCCTCCATCTATCTCTCCATCGGAAACGCTCTTCCCACACCTTCGCCGGAGATGCTGCAGGAGGTGCGCGTCAATGCCTCTATGTACGACGCGGGACAGGGTTCTACCTCCGGCGCCCACATCGACATCAGCACGGCATCCGGCACCAACGACCTGCATGGCAGCGCCTATCTTCGTCGAGGCACCAACTGGCTTAACGCCGCGCCGTTCTTCTTTAAGCAGGACCCGGACATCCCGGACAATCTAAAGAATCCGCAACTGCACCGCGATCTGATTGGTGGCACATTCGGGGGACCCATCATCCGGAACAAACTCTTCGGATTTGCCGCATACCAGCATCTCCATGTCTCTGATTCAGAGATCGGCAGCACGGGGCTGGATGTTCCCACAGGCCTCAATGATTCCAACCGCAGTGCGGCCGGCCTTGCCTCATTGGCTACCGCTAACTTCTCCGGCAGTGCGCCGGTAAGTTCTGCGTCAGTCAGCCCTGTCGCTGTCACCTTGTTTAATCTTCCCGCCCTTCCCGGCGAACCGGGTAAGTGGCTCATTCCTAACGCAGCCGTGCCAACCATCAGTGCGCAGCATCCTGATAATGCCTTCCTGCCCGGGGCGGCGTACTTTCTCGCAGACCAGGCGGTCGCCGATGTGGATTACAACGCGTCCTCTAGAGATACGCTGGCAGCCAAATTTTATTACCAGTCAGACCCAACCACAGCTCCTTATGCGTACTCCAGCGTTCCAGGATTCACGCAACATTTAGATACGGCCGCGCAGGTCTTTTCCCTCATCAACACATACCAGCTCAAGCCCAACCTCTCCACCGTCGAGACCTTCGGTTTTGCGCGAGAACGCATTTACTCCTATAACGACCAGGCATTCGGACCGGCTGCCATCGGTATGAATGCTCTGGGAAGCTATTTTCCGGGAGTTTCTATCATCGATGTTATTGGCGATGCACACCCTGATGGCACACCGGAACAAACCCTGAACATCGGCCCGGCCGCCTCAACGCAGGGTCCAAACACCGGCGTCTTCCAGAACCGCTGGCAGCCCTCGGGTAACGCCATCTGGCAGCTTGGGAAACATGCGGTAGGATTCGGCGGCAGCTACAGCTACACCGAGATCAACACGATTGATCGCCGGACGGGAACCGGCACCGTTGCGAGCGCCGACTTCAACCAGTTCGCGCAGGGCCTCGTTACCCCGAACGATAACTTCAACACCACCACCTATCTCGCCGGAAATGCCAACCGCTACTTTCGCGCAAACCAGGTTGGACTGTTCGTGCAGGACAAATTCCAGGTCAAATCCAACCTTGTACTCACCGCCGGTCTCCGCTACGATTGGAACGGCGGACTTACTGAAAAGTTCGGACGCCTCTTTAACTTCGACCCTTCGCGCTTTACCTACAACTACAGTGGAAGCGAAACGCCGGGGACCATTGGACCAACTCAGAATGGCTTCATCATTGCAGGAAACAACGCGAATGGCACCAGCGGTGTAAGCAACACCACACTCACCGGACGGCAGTGGGGTATTGCCCCGCGGATCGGCGTCGCGTGGCAGCCATCCCGCTTCAACAACAAAGTAGTCGTTCGCGCCGGCACGGGCATGTACTACGACCGTGGTGAACTGTTCACGTATCTGTCGCCAGGTTACGCCATCGGTGATGTTACCGGCGGGGCATTCGGCGTCAACCAGCAACTGCCCTTTGTTACAGCGCATACCTGTAACCCGGCCACTTTCTACAAGGGGTACATCCCCACCTGCGACTTAGGCGATGCGTCACTCGCCACACCGTTCGGAGCCTCGCCCATCCCTGGGCCTCTTAATCCCAAAGCGTCTGATCTCAGCGCCTACCTGCCGAACGCAACCGCCATCGCGCAGGGAGCAGCTCCCGTTTCGCTCGGTGTCTACGACCGCGCGAATAAGCTCCCCTATTCCATCAATTACACTCTGGACCTGCAATGGCAACCGCGAAATGACCTTGCCCTTACCTTTGGCTATGTTGGCACCGTCAGCCGTCACCAGGTCATTCCGGTGCCGTTCAATCAGCCCGGCATTGCCTCACCTGGAGCGCCCATCCACGGCCAGAGTTACTCGTACGGGTACACGGTAACTGATCCCGTTTCCGGTAATTCTTCCATGCTGCCAAATGGGCAGTCCTATCAGGCTAATTACGAAGGTGGCAACGTCGATCTGCGCGTGCCCTATACCGGATACGCTGCTGAGTCCATCGATTACAAGGCGGCCGGCATTTCCGCATACAACGCCCTGCAGTTTCACGTGGATAAGCGCATGAGCCGCGGTGTCCAGGTCGGTCTCTCCTATACCTTCTCCCACGCACTCGATGAACAGAGCGCCCTCGGTCTCTTCTACAACGGCAACAATCCACTCGATCTGCGGAACGGTTATGCCTCGTCAGACTTCGACCGCACTCACGTGCTGAATTTCCAGTATGTCTTTCGTGTGCCGGACCGTTTCAACAGAACAACGTTGGCCGGACGCCTTGCAAACGGCTGGTCGCTGGTGGGCCTCACCGTTCTCCAGAGCGGCCAGCCCTACTCTGTGATCGATTACACGGGCGCGGTGGGCAGCCTCTTTTATTCTGTCTACGACGGCATCACGAACCCCATCGTCCCGCTCGCGCCCGGATGCACGCCGTCCAATGCCAAAACCGGGCAATCGGGTGCCTTCAACAATTACGCGCTCAAGGCAAACTGCTTCACCATTCCGCTGCTTCACCCGGGCGATCTGAACGGTGCCGTACCCGCGAACGACACGTTTGAGACAGGTTTCACCAGCCGGCAACGCAATATCTTTCGCCAAGCCTTCCAGAAGCGCGCCGACGCGTCCATTGTGAAGGAACTGGCGCTCACGGAACGCCTCAACATGAAGTACACCTTTGATATCTATAATCTGACCAACACCACCAGCTTCGATATCCCAGGTGACAACGTCTCCCAAAACCAGTTCTACGACAGCTTTCCCGTGGCCGGTACAACGCCTTTGCCCACCGGATGCTCAGCAACCGGCACCCAGACAAACTCCAGCTTCTATAACTGCCCGGGCGGTCTCGGCGTTACGTCGCACGCCATTGGCAGCCCACGCCAGATCCAAATGTCACTGCGGCTGCTCTTCTAAATTGACAGTTACTCCTTGTCTCGGGATGGCGCATGAGCATCAACGGCATGGTATCGCGATGTAGCCTGAAGGGCATGAAATGCCTGCGATTGTCTTGGATATTTGGTGTACTGGTGTGCTGTGCCGCAGCGCAAGGGCAGGGGGCTCTGATTCCAGCGGCGTTCTACGCGGTGCAGGGTGCGCCTTTTACGTTGACCGTGGAAACGCATTGGGACCAGATGCGCGAAGGTGGCCCGAAACAAGGCACGCAGCGCATCCTGCGGGATGCCGCCGGCCGACAGCGCTACGACACGCCAGTGCTGGATGGTGTCCCGAGCTCAGCGGCGGTGAGGATCTACGATGTGGTTGACGCCAAGTTTATCAAGTTGGATATGAACGCGAAAACGGCAGAAGTGGCACCGATGCGCGTGGGGCGGCCGGTAAGGCTAGAGGTATCAACCGCTACGTCGCTTCCGCCCTCCGCTGCCGAGGCTGATCAGGCGCTGCTGGGGATCAGGGACATCGCCGGCCTGGAGGCCTGGGGGCAGAGAACAGTAAGGGACGTCACGCTGTCCGGCGGCAAAACGATGCCGCAGGATCGGGAATCGTGGCTATCGACGCATTACCGGATGCCACTGATGCAGGTGGTGCGCAGCGAACGAGGTAAGACAACGCAGACCGTGGTTAGTTTTCTCGCGGAGGAACCCGACCCAGCGCTGTTTCAGATCCCAGCCGGTTTTACTGTGCACGATGCGCCGCCGCCGCCGGAACCTGCTCCGGGAACGGTGCGCATCGGTGGCGACGTATCTGCTCCTGTGCTGTTGAAGTCTGTAGATCCAGAGTTTTCTGAGGAGGCCCGGCGCAAACAGATCAGTGGAAGTGTGCTGGTCCACTTGATCGTAGATGAGCAGGGCCTGCCACAGGATGTGAAAGTGACGCGGAGTCTCGGCTCAGGACTTGACGAAAAAGCTGTTCAAGCCGTCAGTCGCTACAGGTTCAAGCCCGCGATGAGAGAAGGTATGCCAGTCAAGGTGGAACTGAATGTCGCAATCGACTTTCGAATCTTCAGCAGGCCGTAGCCCACGTCGAATCTCCCACCAGACCTCCTCAAGACCGGGAAGATGAGTGTGACACCGGGTGCGCTGGCTGTTCCTTGGCGCACCCTGATCGGTCATCAGGTCCGGAGTGATTGTGCACCCGGCCTTCGCGGCGGCGTATGCTGGGCAGGCATGAGTGTCTTCGATCCCAGCCACTTTCCGTTTGCCACGCCTGCCGCTGAAGTCGCCCGTGAAGCGGGTGCATTGCTGCGCCGCTATTACGAGAAGGGCGTGACCGCCGAGTTCAAAGGCGATGTGGATATCGTCACGGAGGCGGATCGCGCCAGCGAGAAGCTGATCGGCGAACGGCTGCACACGCTGTTCCCGGATCACGGCATCTTCGGCGAGGAGGGAACGCGCCAACAGATGGGTGCCGAGTACCGCTGGTATGTCGATCCACTCGACGGCACCACCAATTTCGCGCACGGTTTCCCGTACTTCTGCGTTTCGCTCGGCTTGGAACACCGCCCGCCGGGAACGCCGGACGATGCGGACGGAACTGTGATTGCCGGTGTGATCTATGAGCCGTTGCGTGACGAGCTTTTCATGGCCGGGCGCGGACAAGGTGCTTACCTGAACGGACGGCGCATCTTCACGTCCAAAACCACGATGCTGCAGGAGTCGCTGCTTGCGACTGGCTTCCCGTCGCGCAAGCGGCACGAAAGTCCAAACGTGCACTTCTACCATGAATTGACGTTGCGGACACATGGCCTGCGACGTGCCGGTGCCGCCGCCATCGACCTGGCCTATATCGCCGCAGGCCGGCTGGAGGGCTTCTGGGAATTCAAGCTGAACCCCTGGGACACTGCCGCCGGTGCGCTGCTGGTCGAGGAAGCGGGTGGCGAAATCACCCGCTTCGACGGCTCCCCCTTCCGGCTTGACTCACGCGAGGTGCTCGCCACCAATGGCAAAATCGGCGAGGAACTGAGGGCGGTTTTCGCCGACATGTTCGCCGGCAAGAACCTGGAGCCGATTCCCACGCCGGAGGAGTTCAAACGCCGCCGTGACGGGGCTTCTCAGCCCTGAGTTGAGCATGTGCGAATACCACGAAGGACCGGGTCTGAACTGGTATCATCAGAATCGCAGCCACACACAAGATTGCGCT
>CAXUBG010000140.1:0-8347 GCA_964249285.1 uncultured Terriglobus sp.
GTAGGCCACCGAAGCGGTCTGGAAACGCTTTGGAACAGTTCACGCGGGCTTATGGGTAAAGGTGAACACACTATGAACCAGGTGCGTCTTAGGATGCGCCGTTGTTACGATTGTGGCCACAAACGGCTGCATCCACCTTTCCTGTTACTACCCGAGCTCGGCCATGGATGCCGCGCCGAACTTCGTATACCAGGGCGTTGCCACCTTCAGAGCCTCATTCACATTCTGGATGTTTTCCACTCCTGTCGTTTCCAGCCAGTTGTGAAAAGCTTCCGCGCCGTTCTTTGCATACACGGCGATGCCGTCATACCACGTCGCGCGGCCGCACAGCACACCGCTGAACTTGGTGCCGGATTCGCCGGCCAGCGCCAACGTCTCGATGAATACCGGGTTCGTCACGCCGGCGGAGAGATAGATAAACGGCTTATCCGTGGCCGCTTCCGCATCGCGGAACATCTGCAACGCTTCGGTGCGGGTATACGCTTTTTCGCCCTTGTAGGCCTTGGTGCCTTCTACAAAGGTCATTTCCACCGGCACCTCCACCTTCAGGATATCCACCGAGTACTGCGGCTTCCCGAACTCTTCCATGGTCTTGGTCACCACAGACGGCTTCTTTTTCGCGTACTCCAGCGTCTTTTCGCCTTTGCCCGTTTCGTCGTAGCCCACCGGCTCCAGAAAGAACGGAATATCGTGATAGTTGCACTCGTCCCCAATCCGCTCAATCCACGCGTGCTTGTGTTCGTTGATGGTGGGGTCCTCATACGGCGTGTAATACAGCAGGATCTTGACGCAGTCCGCGCCAGCCTGCTTCAGCCGTCGCACGCTCCACACGTCCAGCAGGTCCGGCAGGCGGCCCGGTGTTTGCGAGTCGTAACCCGTTTTTTCATAGGCCAGCAGCAGGCCCGCGCTGTTGCGCTGGCGCGAGGCGGGAAGACCAAACTCCGGATCCAGCAAAATGGCCGACGCGTACCGGGTCAGCGTCTTCGTCACCAGCTCTTTGAAGATCACCAGATCGTCGCCTTTGGCGTCTGTGCCGCGCGCAGTCGCAATCGATTTCAAAAGTGACCCCCGCTGATCCATGGCAGCGGCGGCAATGACGCCACGGCTGTCAGACACAGCCCTCAATCCTGCAAGCTTTCCGGGGGTTGGCTTCATGCGTCTCTTCCTCTTTCGTCCCTTTAAAGCGACGCTTCTATGATGCGGCACAGTGGCGGACCGCTTGCTTCAGGACGCGAGCAGATCCCGCTGCATGGCGATCAACTCCGCAATACCGCTCTCAGCAAAATCTAGCATGCTGTTGAGTTGCGCGCGGGTGTAGGGCGCGCGCTCGGCCGTGGCCTGCGACTCAACGAGACCTCCCGATGCTGTCATGACCACATTCATGTCCACCTCTGCCTGCGAGTCCTCCTCATACGCCAGATCCAGCAGAACGTTACCCTCCACGATCCCGACGGACGTTGCTGCGACTAGTTCCTTCAGGGGTGATCTTTGCAGTGTGCCGGCCGAAACCAGCCGGTTGAGTGCCAGCGCCAAGGCCACGCAGGCACCCGTGATCGCTGCCGTGCGCGTTCCGCCGTCGGCCTGCAGCACGTCGCAATCCAGGATGATGGAGCGCTCGCCGAGCGCTTTCAGGTCCACGACGCTACGCAGGGAACGCCCGATCAAGCGCTGAATCTCATGCGTGCGACCGCCGATTTTGCCGCGTTCGCTTTCGCGCGGGGTCCGGGTCAGGGTCGCACGTGGCAACATGCTGTATTCGGCGGTGACCCATCCCTTGCCGCTGTTGCGCAGCCATGCAGGAACGGTTTGCTCTACGGTAGCGTTGCACAGCACCCGTGTATTTCCAACCTCGATCAGCAAGGATCCTTCAGCAGTAGCGACGAAATCGCGGAGGAAGCGGACAGGCCTCAGGGCATCCGGGCGGCGGCTGCTGGAACGAAAGACGGAATGGGCGGAACTGGTCATGGTCCTTACGAGAGTATCGCGTGTGTTCCAAACTGGAACATGTTCTGAAAAGAACCAGTTGACACTCGGCCATGTGGGATTAATCTTTACAAGAACCTTCACGGCACCATAAGTCACTTTGCACAATTACCTTTCTCGAGCCACAATGGAACGCAGGTAATCATCACGATGCTGAATCATTCCAAAAGTGTCCTGTCTTCCGGAAATGGAACAACGCACGCTGCTCCGGTGCAGCCTCGCCCAGCTCAGGGCGATGGCACGCGTCTTTCAGCGCATACGCCTCTCAGCGCGGATGGTGTTGCTGGCGTGCTGCGTCAGGAGAGCAGGCGTGACGGAGCTCGCCCGCGCTTTACTGCCGCACACCTCTCGCTGCTAGTGGTGGATGATGACCTTTCAGTTCTCAGTGGGTGCAGCAAGGTTGCCGCTGGACTTGGCTTTACAGTTCAGGAGGCCAGCACCGCGGAACAGGCCCGTACAGTTGTCGCCTCCCATGCGCCTGATGTAGTGCTCATGGACCTGAAGATGCCTTCGGGTGGTTTGTCTTTGCTGGAAGAGATCCGTGCGCAGCGGCCTCGCTCTTCCATCGTAGTGATGACGGCTTTTGCCACCGTTCCGTCCGCTGTGGAGGCGATCCGCATCGGCGCAACCGATTACCTGACCAAGCCGTTCGCAATGGATGAATTGGTAGATGTTCTGGAACGGGCCGGAGACCGCCGCAGCTTTGAACTGGAAGGGCAGCGAGTCAAGGGCAAACTACAGAAGCAGCGGTATGGTTTGATCGGCTCATCGCCGGAGATGGAAAAGCTTGGGCGCATTGTGCAGCGAGTCTCGCAGGCCAATCATCCGCTGCTGATTTTAGGTGAAAGCGGAGCTGGCAAAGAGACCGTTGCACGTGCGATCCACACGGCAGGGACCAACGCCAGCAAGCGATTTGCTGTTTTGGAGTGCGGGCAACTGGCACCATCCGTCCTCGAGAGCGAGATGTTCGGCTACTCCAACGAATCAGCAAGCGGCAGCAACCGGGGCAAGGCTGGTGCGCTCGTCTGTGAGGATGGCGGCACGCTGCTTCTGAAGCAGGTAAGTGAAATGCCGCTTGACCTTCAAGCAAAGCTGGCACGCGCCTTAGGTGACCGGCAGGTCAAGTTTGCTGGCACGGACGAACCGGTGCCGGTTACGGTGCGTGTGCTTGGGGCTTCCATAAGAAATCTTTCTACGCTGGTCGATCAGGGCGCTTTTCGCAAGGACTTGCTGTACCGGCTGAACATCGTCAGCCTCAGAATCCCGTCGTTGCGGGACCGGCGCGAGGACATTCCCCTGCTAGCCGAGTTTTTTCTGGACCGGATGCGGCGAGAACGGGCCATCGCATACCGTTTTG
Source organism: uncultured Terriglobus sp. (assembly GCA_964249285.1). Lineage (GTDB taxonomy): Bacteria > Acidobacteriota > Terriglobia > Terriglobales > Acidobacteriaceae > Terriglobus. The sequence goes on from CAXUBG010000140.1 coordinate 3,341, forward strand.
CACCGGATGCCATGCAGGTCATGATCGAGTATGACTGGCCAGGCAATGTGCAGGAATTAGAGAGTTCCATTGAACGCGCATGCGCCCTTTCCAGCGGGCCAGTCCTCCACATGGGCGACCTTCCAACACAGATGCAGGGGGTTGCGACGGCGCAGCAGGCATTGACCGGTATGGTCATTCGCGTGGATGAGCGTGACTTTGGTCATCGCGAAGCGACGGCTAGCAGCGCACGTAACGGATCAGAAATCGCCTCCATCGCGGACCTGGAGAAGGAGGCAATCTTGCGCACCATTCGTCAGTTGAATGGTGACAAATTAATGGCTGCGAAACTGCTTGGGATTGGAAAGACCACTCTCTATCGCAAGCTGAAGGAGTACGGCATCTGACATCCGGCTGCACGACCGCTCCCCCGGCGATGCACCTGAAACTGTAACACCCGCAAGACTGCAGCACTGCCACTGTACTTGGTTTATGCTTCCAACTTCTGTGGACCGTCGACGAGAAAGAGGCGGAATATGGAAAAAATTGTACTCATTGTGACCGCGATTGATGGAGCCGAAAATCTGGCGCGTGCCCTCTCTCGTGAAGCTGATGCCGTGGTCGAGATCGCGCGGAGCCGCAGAGCGGCACTTGCGCGGCTGCGCCGCGATCCGGTTACTGCCCTCCTGCTGGATACCTCACTTCCGGACTCGGAAATGACAACATCGGAGATGGTGTGGCAGAACGCCGCGGGCGCGGTTCCGGTGGAAATCAACCTGTCAACCCTGGGGGCGACAGGCGTCGTCCGGCTCCTCCGTAATCTCCTGTATGGCCGTGAACAGGCGGAGGCCCTTGGCCGTCGCGAAGCTCGCAGCGCGGTCAAAGCTGATTTGCACTCGACCGTCACAAGCTTGCTGCTGCAGAGCGATCTGTTGCTGCGTGACAAAGCCATTTCCCCCACCGTGGCCGACAAGGTTAGGCACGTGAAGGAACTTACGGATCTGCTTCGTCTACGGCTCGAATCCACGCACGAAAGCCACCTGCTGCCCGTGGGCCACCACCCCTAGCACGTCCCGCTCCGGCTGTGGCTCTGCTATGCTGCCGGAGAGGTCCAGCAACGCGGGCGTGACGGGAGATTTCTCTTCGTCATGCTCGCGTCCCGCAGGCCGCTTCTACAGGAGAATTACATGGCAGAGCAGGAGTCGGTGAAGATCACCGTCCGCCCCAACGGCCCACTGCGTGTCGAAGGTCACATTGTGCTGACAGACGCGGACGGCAAGCAATGGGATCTGACTGGCAAACCCGCTGTGTCGCTCTGCCGCTGTGGTCTCAGCAAGAAGCGGCCCTTCTGCGACGGCTCGCATAACGCAGCCGGATGGCAATGCATGGCGTCTCCCGGTAACCTGACAGGTCAGTCCTGAGAGTGATGGCTGTTGTTCGCGCACCGGTTGTTATGGAGAATTTATGGAGCATGGCAGGATAGTGGCGCTGGCGGTAGCCGGATGCGGGTTGACAGCTGTGGCGTGCGCTTCGCGGCCCTCTGCAATCGGCAATCAGTCGAAGCCGGAGAAGGCAGAAGTGCGCATTCTTGCGGTCAGCAGTTCTTCCCGGCAGAGCTTTGCCGGCAATCAGGAGATCTACTTGGCAGACGTGCATGTAAAGCACGGCGACCGTCAGTTTGCCCGGCTGGTAGATCAGTACCCGGGCTTTGGCTTGCCGATCCGGCCGGACCTTCTGCGTGACAGAACGGCGTTTTCGATGAAAGTCACGCGCGAGCCGGAATGCGATGTGCCCGGATCAAAGGTCTTTTTGATTCCCGGGGAGGCTTCGGTCTATGACGGCAGCGTGCGGGAGGTGCTTGCTGCGCATGCTTCTGATCCGGTCCCTTGCTACAAGGCCCTGCATCAGACGATTAGAGTCTCAAAGCACTAAGTTTCGCACCAATCAGTCTGCGTGCGCCCAAAATGGAGCGAGTACGCCCGGCGGCGATACTCTGTCCTGAGTACGCCGCACCTCCGGTCTACTTGTTGCGGAAGAGCTTCACGTTAATCGCGGCGCCCATCACCGCATAGCCTGCATCCGAGGGGTGCAGGTGGTCACCATGGTCGTATTTAGGCAGAAGGCGGTCTGGATGGTCCGGATCGCGGGTGGCCTTATCAAAGTCAACGACGCCGTCCACGAGCTTGCTCGCGCGAAGAAAGGTGTTGACCTGCTGGCGAATTTGTTCACCGTCGTCGCTGTAGTACTTGGCACCGTTATAGGGCGTCATTGTAGCGGCGATGAACTTGACGCCTTTGGCGTGAGCGCGATTCGCGAGCGTGGTAAAGGCATCCACCAGTTGCTGGGTGGTGATGGCGTCGGCAGGTCCGCGATGCATGTTGCCGATGTCGTTAATGCCTTCCAGCATGATGACGTAGGCCACGCCGGGCTGGGATAGGACATCGCGATCAAACCGGTCGAGCGCGCTGGGTCCGGCACCCTCGTGCAGGATGCGATTGCCGCCAATGCCCTCGTTCACCACGGCAAGCGCTTTGGTTTTCTTGTTCGCAGCAAGCAAGGGGGCCAGGACGTCGGGCCAGCGCCGGTTAGTCTCCGGCGTAGAGCCCGCGCCGTCGGTAATGGAGTCGCCGAACGCGACGACTGTGGCGGACCTGCGGGTACGCTCTACCTCGACACTCTTCAGGAAGTACCAGGAGATGGTTTGCGCGAGCAGATCCGGATTGTTGCCGCTACTGCTGGATTGTGGCTGCGTGCTGCCGTTAACGATTGGATTTCCGCCGGGCGGCGCGCCGGTGGCCGCGGTCACGTCGGGCGCGCTCATACCGGCTGGCGTAGCTTCAGGCTTGTTGAACTCGATGGCAGCAGTCTGATCACCAGAGGCAATGAATGTGGTGGCGTATGCGGACGCGTGATACGTGATGGCGGGAACGTCCTGGATGGGGAGCGCGGTCGAGATGACCAGGTCGGAGAAGACCGGCACCATTTCGGTAACCGCATCGCTGCTGACGAACTTGCCCGGATCGATAGTTACCCCGGGCTTTCCACTGAAGCTGAGGGCGCGATCAGTGGCCGGCAGGATCTTGCTGCCTGCGGAGAGGAACGCGACGTGCGCCGCGCTGATCCTCAGCGGTGCGGTTCCAAATTCATTGGTGAAGGTCACGCGCATCTGCCTGCCACCCTGACTGATGTGCACCACCTGGCGCACGGTCACGTCCTGCTTGCCGATTGGGAGCGTTGCCGCCGCCGTGGCGGTGGGAGGCAGCAGCATGTCCGCCGTGCTCCACGTAGCCAGCCAATCGTTCGATTGCGCGTGCGCGAAGGTAGTGAAGGCAGCAGTAAGAGTGAGCGTTTGCAGCAGGTTACGCATGGCGGCATTCTAGCGCGCGCAAGGTAGTAGCGAACAGCTTAGGAACAGGAAAGCATCGCGCTGTCGCCCACGCTCCGTTGTTCACGACAGGTCATGTCCTGAACTAGTCATGTTTAACCTGTGCGCAGAAGCACAGCCCGTTTCCGTCCGAATCGGTTACAGAGAACTCTCGGAGGCCCCACGTCTGATTTACGGGTGCTGTATGTATGGGAGACTCAGGCCGTTGCGTCGTGTCGAGTCCCCTCGCGCGAAAGGTCTCATATCGTTCGTCGACGTTATCCACACACACGCGCTGAAGAGAGCCAAAGACGCCGTCTCCTGCGTGGCGCGAAAGCTGGAGCTCGGCTCCATCCTTTACTAGGCCCGCGACCCCATTAGCGGTTTCGATACCGGCGTACTCTGGCCACTTACGCTGGAAGTCGAGTACCTCTGTGTAGAAGCGAACAGAGCGGCCCAGGTCGGAGCACTTGATGACAGGAACTATTTGCATAAGGCCAGTCTCCTGCAAAGGCTGCAACAGCATAGCAAAGAGTGTTGATCTTGTGAGATCGCGATGCCGTAAGCAATTCAGAGAGCGTATCGCACATCCAGCCTGAAACCGCTGGCGTGAGCGCGTCCCAGTGAGGTGGTGGAACCAATCTGAACCAGATTGCGTAAGGACTACACATGGGCACGATGACCATGACGATGATGCCATCTACAGTTCGCCAGCAGGGATGGCGGGCGGAACCCGCAACACCCGGCAAGAACCTTCCGGTGCGGCGGGATGCGCGCGGTACACTGCTGCCACCGTACCGGGAGAGTGACGTGTTGCGAACGACCGACGACATAGCCGGACAGGAACCATGGCGCACGGAGACGATCGGACGCCCCGTACACGACCCAGCGAAAATTGCTGAATTGGATGAATTGCACCGTCTGGTGTACGCCTGTATGCGGGGTGACGCCGCCGCGTGGCAGCAGTTGGTGGCGGCCCACCACCGCCGGGTGTACGGCATCTGCTACCGCTTTACCGGCTCGCCAACTGACGCTGAGGACCTGACCCAAGACGTCTTTCTAAAGGTCTACCGCAACCTGAGCGGCTTTGATTCGGCGAAGGGTGCCTTCGGCACCTGGCTTACGACTCTGACGCGCAATCTTCTGGTGGATCACTTCCGGCGGACACGGCAGGACCGCGCGACGGATTCGCTGGACGATACCGGCCGCGAGGATGGGGAAGGCGTGAGCATGGCCGACCGGCTGGCAGATACGAGGCCCGGGCAGATGCAGCGGGTCGCCCAGATGGAGTTACGCGCGCGCATTCAACATGTTCTGAAGCAATTATCGCCGGAACTGCGCGAAGCGGTCATCCTGCGCGATCTGCAGGATATGGACTACAAAGAGATAGCCGCCGTCCTGCGGGTGCCGGAGGGCACGGTCAAGAGCCGCATCAGCCGAGGGCGGGGCGAACTGGCCCGGATGCTGGGCCGCAGCGCAGGACAGGTGATGTAAATGTCAAACGAGACACCCCCCACACAAGAGACGAGGAAATACATGAGCCGCCTGACCTGCACCCAATGCGAAGCCATGCTGCTGGACGCCGCCGATGGCCTGCTGCTGCCGGAAGAGCAGACCCAATTCGAGTTCCACATGACGGAGTGCCCCAGCTGCACCCGGATGTT
>CAXUBG010000141.1:0-8329 GCA_964249285.1 uncultured Terriglobus sp.
ACATGGCGGCGTCGTGCAGCAACAACGTGCAGGGCTTCTTCTTTGCCGGCGCATTCGGTGACTACATCACAGCGGAGCGGCGGCCGCAATTTCCCCCATCCGTCAAAACAGCCGGCAAATGCGTGGCCCTGATCGACTTTGACTCCGATCCGGAGGCAGCGCTGCGCACGGCGGAGCGGCTGAACCAGATCTTCTCGTACGGCATTCACCTGGTAGCGGTGGGCAGCGACATCGACTCGGCAATGCTCTTGCGCGCAATCCGCGCTGGATACGTGGAATGTCTGCGCAAGCCGATGCGGCCTGCCGAATTCGAGGCGGCGCTTAACCGCTTTCTGCAAGCCATTCGCGTCACAGGAACGGAAGAGAACCGCAACGGCAAGATCCTGACCTTCTTCGGAGCAAAGGGCGGCGTGGGAACGACGACGCTGGCAGTCCATCTTGCTCTGCATCTCTCGCAAACACACAGCTGCAAGACGCTCATCATCGATCACAAGCACCAGCTTGGCCATGTGGCGCTGTATCTCGGCTTGCATGAAGCGAAATACCACTTTGACGAACTGCTGCGCAACGTGGACCGCCTGGACCCGGAGCTGCTGCATGGCTATGCCGTCACCCACAAGAGCGGTCTGGATGTGCTGGCGTCACCGGATTACTCGAACGAGCAATTTCAATGCAGCCAGAGTGAGCTGGAAAGCGTGATGCACTTCCTCAGGCGCGAGTATGACTATGTGCTGATTGATTCCTCCGTCGGATACGAGAGCTCCAGCTTCTCCGTGGCAAATCAGTCGGACAAAGTCTTTCTTGTCTCCACCGCGGACGTGGCGTCGCTGCGCGATCTCGCGCGGCTGGTCGAACACATGAAGCGGACGCACTCTGACGAAGATTCACTGTCGCTCGTCATCAACCGGTCCACGTCCAACCAGTCAATTACTCCCGAGCAGATTCGCGAGGCGATGCATACCCGCGTGAAATTATCCGTTCCGAATAACTTCATGGAATTGCTTACGGCCGTGAACAATGGCGAACCTATCCCGGTAACGAGTACCTCCTCTTTCACCACAGCCATTGCATCCTGGGCGGCGGAGCTGACGGGCGACCTCGACGAAGGAACAGCAGCGCAGCCAGCGATAAAACAGGCAAAGCGTGGCTTTAGCTTCAAATTGCCGGGAGCAGGAGGACTGAAATGGCTGAAACCACAATATTCATGACGCCGCACGTGCCTTCCGCCACCAAGGTGGAGGTACGGGTACAGGCAACGCTGAGCGAAACAGCGCGCGATGGGCTCAAGATAGCCGTACACAATGAATTGCTGAAGCGGGTGGACCTGCAGAAGTTGTCCGCCATGCAGCAAGACGCAATCAGTGGACGGCCGCAAATCCTGACGGTGATTCATCAAATTGTAAGTGAGCAGAATATTCCGCTCAGTTCCACGGACCGCGAACAAATCGACGCGGAAATATGTAACGAAATCTTCGGCTTTGGCCCTATCGAGCCGCTGCTGCACGATCCAACGGTCAGCGATATCCTGATCAACGGCTGTGACAAAGTCTATGTCGAACGGCGCGGCATGCTGGAAAAGACTTCAATTGCCTTCCGCGATAACAGCCACTTGATGCACATCATCGACAAAATCGTGTCGGCGGTAGGCCGCCGCATTGATGAGTCGTCGCCCATGGTGGACGCACGCCTGCTGGACGGCTCGCGTGTGAACGTGATTATTCCGCCACTGGCAGTTGACGGCCCGTCCATGTCGATCCGGCGCTTTGGGTCCACGCCGATGGGCGTGCATGACCTCCTGCGCAACAAGGCGTTTACCCCGGCGATGCTGGACGTCATGCAGGCGGCAGTGCAGTCGCGGTTGAACATCATTGTCTCCGGCGGTACGGGCGCGGGTAAAACGACGCTGCTGAACGTTCTTTCCGGCTTCATCTCACCCCGTGAGCGCATCGTGACGATTGAAGATTCGGCCGAAATGCAGATTAAGCGGGAGCATGTGGTCCGGCTGGAGACGCGTCCGCCCAACGTGGAGGGCAGGGGTGCCATCAAGCAACGGGAGCTGCTGATCAACGCGTTGCGTATGCGGCCAGACCGCATCATTCTGGGGGAAACTCGCGGGGAGGAAGCCTTGGACATGCTGCAGGCGATGAACACCGGCCATGACGGATCACTGACAACGGTGCACGCCAACAATCCGCGCGACGCGGTTTCGCGTGTGGAAACCATGGCCATGATGGGCAACATCGCCCTGCCGGAAAAGGCGATCCGCGCGCAGATCGCGTCCGCCGTGGACCTGATCGTGCAGGTATCGCGAATGAGTGACGGATCGCGCCGCATCACGCACATCAGCGAGATCACCGGCAACAGCAACGACGTGCTCTCCATGCAGGACATCTTTGTCTTCGAGAAGGCGGGTCTGTCGCGCGATGGCAAGGTAAAGGGCCGTTTCCGGTCGACGGGAATCGTACCCAAGTTCTCTGAGAAGGCGCAGGCCGCAGGTTTTCCGTTGCAGATCAACTTCGCCGATTCCGAAGTCGAGGTATAAGCGTGCCGTCGTTGCCAGTCGTCTTTGTTGCGGTCATGCTGCTGTGCTTCGCGCCGGTGTTCTTCGTCCTGCGGCCGTCAAGGCGTGCGCGTCAGTCGGCGCGGCGCCTGTTCACCGTGACGGCCCTGCCGCAGCTTCAGGGGCGTGACACGCAGGCGAAAAAACGCGAAGCTGTCGCAGCAAGAAAGATCGACGCGTTTATTCACGAATCCGATCTCAGCAACTGGCTCTCGAAAATGCTGCTGCAAGCACGCGTCAAGCTGAAGGCGGGTGACTTCCTCATGCTGTGCATGCTTAGCTGCACAATGACGTTTCTGCTGGCGGCTTTGCTGTCCCGCAGCATCGGCGTCGCTGCAATGGCCGCATTGCCCGGCTGCGTGTTCCCGCTGCTTTGGCTCAAACTCAAGCGATCACGGCGGCTGAAGGCATTCAATGACGGTCTGCCGAACACGATCGATCTGATTGCGCGCGCATTGCGTGCGGGGCACTCCGTTCAGCAGGCGTTGGAGGTGGTTGCGGAACAATCGCGCGACCCCATTCGCGAAGAGTTTGCGCAGGTGAGTCAAGAGCAGAAGCTGGGCATACCGTTTCGTGAGGCGTTAATTGCCCTCGGCGCGCGCGTTCCGCTGCAGGACCTGCGCTTTATGATCACGGCCACCCTGGTGCAGAAGGAAACGGGTGGCGACCTGATCCAAATCCTGGAGCGCACCGCGCATGTCATTCGCGAGCGGCTGCGCGTTTTGGGCGAAATCAAGACGTATACCGCGCAGGGACGCATGACGGGGTGGGTCTTGTCCGCGCTGCCGGTTGTGCTGCTGCTGGTGATCTCGTTGATTATTCCGGGGTACTCGACCATTCTGTTCACCCATCCGCTGGGCCGCATGATGCTGGGCGCCGGCGTGGTCATGCTGATGCTCGGTGCCTTCGTCATCCGGCGCATCGTGGATATCGAGGTATAGACGATGGTGCTGATTTTCTTTGCTGCTTGCATGGCCTTTTCGATCGGTGCCATCGTCATCGTGCAGATGACAGGCCGCAGGCAGGCCAGTGCTTCTGGCGCGCGCCTGTTACGTCAGGTCGCGTATGTCAACGCGGTCGAGATGGCGGCAAAGCGCGACGCTGCCGCCGCGGGCGGTGCGATTGCCCTGGTGGGGGGTGAATTGCGGCGGAACATCAGCATGTTCCGCAGCCCGCGTTTTCAGTTGCGGCTGTTACGCGCGGGCTACTCCAGCAGCAAGGCGTTAGATACATACAGCCTGGTCCGTGTACTGGCACCCACGCTTGCGATGCTGCTGGGAGCGTGCATCCCCGTGGGCCGGGCGTTCTGGATGTTCTTCCTGCCCCTGCTCTTCTTTTTTCTGCCGGAACTTGTGCTGTCGCGCATGATCACGAAGCGTGCACGGCGGATAGCACGCAGCCTGCCGGATGTGATCGATCTTCTGGTGATCTGCGTGGAGGCGGGGCTTGGATTGGACCAAGCGACGGCACGCGTGGCCGACGAGTTGGCCCTGAGCCACCCTGACATCAGCGACGAACTGGTGCGGCTGGGCCAGGAGCAGCGCGCCGGCAAGCCGCGGCTGGAGGCGTGGAAAGACATGAGCGAGCGCCTGCTGATCGACGAACTGGACCAATTTGTGGCGATGATCGTCCAGGCGGAGCGGTTTGGCACGCCAATCGCGCGCGCTCTCAGCACCTTTGCCAGCAACACGCGTGTCCAGCGTACGCAGCAGGCTGAAGAAAAAGCGGCAAAAACTACCATTAAGATTACGTTCCCGCTCGTCTTATTCATCTTCCCGTGTATCTTCATCGTGCTGCTGGGACCGGCGGTGCTAAGCATGATCGGTCACCTGGGCGATATGGCCAAGTGATGCGGCAGGTCAGCTTCGTTCATGCGGAGAGCGGCCAAAAAATCTGCCTTGCCAGCGTTGCAGAGACTTTCTTTACCCGGTTTGCCGGTCTGCAAGGACGCAGAAAGCTAGCCTGCGACGCAGGGATCTGGCTTCTTCCCACGAGAAGCATCCACACCTTTGGCATGCGATTTGCCATCGATGCCGTGGCGCTGGACGGCGATCTCTGCGTGGTTGGCTTGTGCCTCAAGCTGCAACCATGGCGCGTTGGCGTGTTCAGCGTGAGGCCGCACAGCGTCTTGGAACTGCCCGCCGGCCGCTCCCTTGAAACCGGTCTGCGCATCGGCGATGCACTTCGGATCGCGCCTTAACGTCCGGTAAGAGCAAAGGGTAGCAGCTTGGCCCTACACTGCTCTACAAGGTGAGCAGATGACGATTACGGGCAACCTGCTGATGGGCGGGTCCGAGATACGCGGGACGTGTGGAGAAGACCACGCCATCAATCCAGCCACGGGTCAGACGCTGGAAGGTGTTTTTGGGGGCGCGTCGCAGGCCGATGTGGATCGTGCGTGCTTGCTCGCAGCAGGTCATTTCGATGCATTCCGCTCGGCCCCGCTGGAGACCCGGGCGCAACTGCTGGAGGCGATCGCCCAAGGTCTGCTTGACCTCGGCGATGTACTGGTGGAGCGTGCTGTCGCGGAGTCCGGCCTGCCTCGTACGCGAATCGAAGGTGAGCGCGGCAGGACCTGTGGACAACTCCGGCTCTTCGCGAAGCTGGTCCGCGAAGGCCGGTGGCTCAACCTTACGCTGGACACCGCGCAGCCAGACCGCGCCCCCGCACCCCGGCCCGATCTGCGGTCGCGCAGGATCCCGGTTGGACCCGTAGCGATCTTCGGTGCGAGCAATTTCCCACTGGCCTTCTCCGTCGCTGGCGGCGACACTGCATCGGCGCTGGCGGCTGGTTGCCCCGTCGTTGCCAAGTCGCATCCGTCGCACCTGGGCACATCGGAGCTGGCGGGAAGGGTCATCCAGCAGGCGGTCCTTGCATGTGGCTTGCCCGAAGGTGCCTTCTCGCTTCTGGTTGGCGTCGGGAACGAGGCCGGCGCGGCGCTGGTAAGACACCCAGCGATTCAGGCAGTCGCTTTCACCGGGTCTCGAAGAGGCGGTCAGGCGCTGGTCAATATGGCAGCTGAACGCCCTAGTCCAATTCCAGTCTTTGCTGAGATGAGTAGCGTGAACCCAATCTTTCTGCTGCCGGAAGCCCTCGCCACCCGTGGAGAATCGATTGCAAGAGGCCTCGCTGGGTCGGTGACGCTCGGCGTAGGACAATTTTGCACAAAACCCGGGTTGGTCTTCGCGATTGCCGGCAGGGACTTCGAGCGGTTCAGCGCGGCGGCAGCACTGGCAATTGCAAGCGCATCTGCGAACACGATGCTGAATACTGGAATACAGCGGGCGTATGCCCATGGCGTGGAAACGCTGAGCGGCAACGCTGGTGTGCAACGGCTTGCGGCCGGCACGGCAGCGGCGGAGAACTCGTGCCAGGGTCAGCCGGTCCTGTTTGCGACTACCGCAGCGGCGTTCCGCGCAAATCCGGCGCTGACGGAAGAAGTGTTTGGCCCGGCAGCCCTGCTGATCGCGTGCAAGGACGAGAGTGAGATGTTGGAGGCCGCCGCCGTTCTGGAAGGACAGCTGACCGCTACGATGCACCTTGACCCTGCAGATCAAAGATTTGGGCTGCAACTCTTGCCGGTTCTTGAACGTAAGGCGGGACGCATCGTCGGCAATGGGTTCCCAACCGGCGTCGAGGTCTCGTACGCAATGGTGCATGGCGGACCTTCGCCCTCCACGTCAGACAGCCGGGTAACTTCAGTCGGTGCCATGGCGATGGAGCGGTTCTTGCGGCCGGTCTGTTATCAGGATTTGCCGGAGGAGTTGCTACCGCCTGAACTGCAGGATGAAAGCCTGGCTGCGCACCTGCGATTAGTGGATGGCACCTTACTCACCAGGTAAGTACACCCCGCTCTATCGCGGATGAGTGAAACCTTGCCAAAGGACACTCTTACACCTTTGCCAAGTACCCCAGGATCTCCGGGTTGGTCCACTGTTGTGCACCGATGAACTTTCGCCGCACAATACCGCTCTTATCCAGCACGTATGTTTCTGGCACGCGCACCGACCCGTAACGCAGGTTCGCGCCCTGGCTGCCATCGCGCACGGCCAGCAGGTTAATGTCGTACTGCTTCAGAAACGCCGCGTAGGCGGCTGGGTCATCATCGATAGACACGGCGAGCACCTGGATATCGGGCCGGTCGCGCTGCAACTGCTGCAGGCTGGGCAGCTCGTCGATGCAGGGCGCGCACCACGTTGCCCAGAAATTCAGCACGACAATCTTGCCGCGAAACTGGCTTAGCCGGATGGTTTGCGGACCGTTGTGGACGGTGAAGTACGGCGCGGCCTCCGCAATTCGGCCGGGGTGGTCGCCGCGGTTGCACCCCGCCGTCAGCAAGGCAGCCAGCAACAGGGCAGGGATCAGGCGGCGGCAAGCATGGGGAAACACGGCGGCGGTCACGCTTCCTATAATACGAAGCGCGATGCCAGACGAGAGTTCACCCGCAGAGTTGCCGCCCGCACACGATGAACCCGCGTTTGAATTGCGGCTGGACGGCAGCGCGCCCGCTTCGGTTGCAGCGCGCCGGTCTGCTCCCGCTCTCAAGCCGCAGGAGGAAAAACCTTCCACGCACGAGCTCACCGTCCTGATCCCCGCCCGCGACGAGGAGGGCAATCTGCCCGGTTGCCTCGCATCGCTTCTGCAGCAATCGGAGCCCGGCTTCCAGCTTGGCCAGCAGTGGCACATCTTCGTCATCGACGACGGCTCAACGGACGCTACGTACCGCATCGCGGAGCAGCTTGCGGCAGCGCACCCCGGTCTGCATGTGCTGCGCGCAAAGGAGTTGACACCGCGCCGCAACGGCTTTACCGGCAAGAATGCCGCCCTGTGGCTCGGTGCGTCGCAGCCGCTGTCGCACACGGCCAAGTGGCTGCTCTTCACCGACGCCGACACGCTCCACGAGCCTGGGTCCACCCACCGCGCCATCGTCGAAGCGGAGCGGCACGAACTTGGGATGCTGTCCTATTCGCCGCGCCAGATTGCCAGCAATCTCGCCCAGCGTGCGCTGCTGCCGCTCGTCTTCTCCGAACTCGCCAGCACCTACCCGCCCAAGAGCGTTTCCGACCCGTCCAGCCCGGTCGCGGCGGCCAATGGGCAGTTCCTGCTGGTGCGACGGCAGGCGTATTTCGACGTGGGGGGCCATCAGGCGGTCGCCAGCAACGTGCTGGAGGATGTCGCGCTCGCCCGTCTGCTGAAGCGGCGCAACAGCATCCGCCTGCGGTACGCTCCAGAGGCGGTTAGCGCGCGCATGTACCGCGGTTTTGCCGACATGGCCGAGGGATGGACCAAAAACCTGGCGCTGCTCTTCGGCAACCCGCTCTTTCTGGCCGCCGGTATGATCCTCAATTTCCTGCTCCTGCTCGGCCTGCCCCTGCTGCCGCTCCTGATTCCCACACTGCAGGTCTGGCAGATCCTCGCCATCGGTGTGCTGTGGCTGCGCGTGCTGCTGCGCTACTTCACCCGCGTGGGCCGCTCCAACGCTCCGTTGCTCGACCGCCTGCTGTCCGTTTTGGCTCTGCCTCTCTTCGCGGTGCTCTTGGTTCGCTCCTGGCAACACGTAACCCTGTCAAAATCGATCACATGGAAGGGCCGAAAATACTCACAATAGAGATGTCCGGTTCTATCGCGCATCGCGAGTGTTCCACGTGGAACACTGCAAGTCTATTAAGGGCCGTGTCGACGAACTATCGCGGCGGTAGACTGCCAAGCCGGTTCTGAAACGGGACTGGAGCAAAATAAAAACCAGGAAGCTGTCCTGTTTCGCGCGGG
>CAXUBG010000142.1:0-8260 GCA_964249285.1 uncultured Terriglobus sp.
CACCTCCACCACCCTGCTGGGATTGGGAAAACTCCCGCTCAAACGGGTCAGCCTGGATGAACGTAATGTCCGTCTTCGCCTCCGCGTGCCCGTCCTTTGCCGTGGCATACAGGCTCACCAGGTCACCTGGTTGCAGCTTGAAGTCCTCCAGCCGCAACGTGTAGCTGCCGGTTGCGTCCTTCGCACCTGGCTGCTTCAGCAGGCTCACATCTTTGTCTGGCCCGCCATTCACTGAGTAATGCAGGTGCATGTCGCGCAAACCGAACTGCGCCCCGCCCTTGACGCCGACGGTGACCTCTTCAATGGGGCTGGCGCGGTAGTCACGGCCGGGCTTCTCCAGCGCAATCATCGGCGGCTCGGCCTTGTCCGTCGCGATGAAGTAGTCCTCTGACAGGCGCACGGATTGCCCGGCATCTGTGGCGGCCACATGGTAGGCGCCATCCTTGTTCATGGCAACGGTGCCGGTGTAGCGGTTGTTCTCGCCCCCGGTCAGGTGGACGGTCTGTCCGCTGTCCAGCGTCAGATTGCCTTCCTTCAGCGGGCGGTCCATCTGGAACTCGAGTTCAGCCTGCGTACCCTCAATCGCGCGCAGGTCGCCCGCATGGTCCTCAGTTTGCGTCTTCACGCCGGTCCACTTGGGATAGTGGTACGTCACCTTGACCGACTTCACGAACGGCAGATCGACCACCCGCACCTTGTAATGCGGCGAGGCAAGCGGCCCCGCAGTGACGTAATATTCCACGTTCTCCGGTAGACCGGTAAACACAAATCCGTAGCCGCTGGTACTTCCCGCCTGGCGCTGCATCGCGACCGGTTCCCATCCGCTGCTGCTGTTGAAGTGCGCGAAAAGCTGCACCTTGTCAGGATGCAGATTTATCACCTCCGCCGTGATCAGCTGGTCGCTGTTGCGGCGCACCGCGACATCGCCCGGAGCGACTGTAAGGGCATACAGCGGCTGCTCTGTCTTCTTCTCGCCCGTCCACAGGAGCGATGCACCGTAACCCAGGTAGCCGGGGGCGGCAAAGATCATCCACAGCAACACGCCCAGGCAGGCCAGCCCTGCAACGCAGTACGCGGCAAGCAACTGCGAGGGAGCCAGCGAAGCCGGAGATGCGTCTGCCGTGCGCGTCAGAGTATCGGCGGCCAGGAGCTCCAGGAACGAGTCCTGGCTGCCCTGTTTCTGGTGAAAGGTCGTCAGGCGATCCCCGAGCGACGTATGCGATACCTCCGCGCGGTGAACGGCGCGCGTCCGCGTGATCCACAAAACCGGGAGCGTAAGCCCCATCAAGAGCGCCGTCAGCAGCAGGGCGATGAGGTAAGCGCGAGCTTGAACGACTCCACCGCGCGGAAATGCGAAGTGATTCAGAAGAAGAACGGCTCCGGCGGTATACACAAGTGCGATAGCAAAGAGGATCGCGAAGCCACGGATCGTCGCATTCAGTTGCAAACGTCGCCGCACGCGTGCGATGTAGCTGTTGAGTTCGCTTGCGTTGCTCATGCGTCCTCCCGCTGCGTGCCCATGTAGCCGCTGGCCAGCGCCGTCTCTGCCAGCGCAACCAGCAATGCAAGCAGCATAACGTACCACCACATGCTTACGGGGCGGTACGCCGTGGGGTGTTGTGCCGTGCTGGGCGCAGCTGCCTCATTTGGAAGCGGTTGCGTGTTGCTGCCGCTCCAAAGCTGCTGAATTTCTGGCGGGACCGGTTGCAGATCGCTCTCCAGCCGGTCCGGGTTGACGCCGATCAGCCCGTCCCTGCCGTTCGCAAACCGCACCTGATAGAACCCGGCACGCGTCAGCCGGAACGTTTGCGCCGAACGCGCCTCTGCCAGCGAGAGCGGCCGCTTGCCATCCGGATCCACAATCTCCGCGCTGGCACTTGCGGTGCCCGTTGCGCCCGCGGAGCGTAGCTGCACAAAGCTGTCCACCACGCGCGCTCCGCTCAGCCGCTCGGTGCCGGAGAGATAGCGTGCCATGCGATCCACAAACGCGACGAACACCGGATGCAATGGCAAATCGTTCGTTAGATTATCGAATCCAGTGGTAAAGAGAAGCACGTGCCCCTCGCCCATGGACCGGTCGATCAGCAACGGTGTGCCGTCGCTCAACTGGGCGGCTACCCGCGCGCCCGCCGGGTCCACAACGGTCGCGTACAGCACCTTTGCTCCCGCCCATCCGCCGTTGTCGCGGCCCGGCTGCGCGTCAGCCATCGCGGGATGCGTGAAGTCAATCGCGCCCACGGCCGCGGCACTTCCACTGCGCGCGTAGTCGTGCACATCCTGCACAGTCGCGCCCCACAGTGGAATGGCCGCATGATGCCCCGCTCCGGTGCCCAGCGCAATCAGCACACTTCCGCCCTTAATCACATACTCGCGCAGGTTGCGCTCAAAAATGGGAGGCAGCGAGACAGCATCAGCCAGCACCACAAACGCAAATCGCGCGGGGTCAAGATCGTTCGTCTGCCCTGGTGTAACGTTCTGCAGCGTGAACGAAGCCTGCGCCGCCGCTCCCAAAGCCGCGCCAAAGTAGAGTTCCGAGCGTGTGTCGCCATTGGCGTGGATGAACAGCACCCGCTCCGGGTCAGAACGCCGCACCGCGAACAGGCTTGCATCGTCCTGCGGAAAGGCGTCCTGCGCTTCGATGCGGACCTCACAGCGGTTAAAACCATAGCCGATGTCCAGCGGGGCAAACTCCACCGTAGCGCGACCGTTCGCGGGCACATCCACGCGCTTCGTGGCGACTGATTTGCCGTTGACCAGCAGCGAAACACTTCTGGACGCCGCTGGTGTGTTCAACCCCGCTACCACGGCGATCACGCGCGAGCGCTTCGAATCCTTGATGTCCGACAACTCCGCCGGAGCGTCCACGCTTGCCACCGTCCAATTCGCTGGGGCCGTGCTGGTGTTGGCCACAGAGTGCACCGCCAACGTTACGTCGGGCGGCAGCACCATGTCGGAGAAGTTGGCCGGCATCGCCGACTTCTGCATATCGCTGAACAGGTGCAGATCAGCCGGTTGGGGCTGTTGTTCGTTCAGCGTGCGGATATCACGGCCAAGCTCTCCAAAGCTGGCATGGCCGTCGCCTGGCTGAATGCTTTCGAGCGCGTTGCGCAATTGCGCGGGATCGCTGACCGGCTGCGTCAGCATCTGTACCTGCCCGCCCAAGGCAACCACTTGCGCCTTCTGCGACGCTGGCTTTGCGGCGAGCAGGTTCACCGCCTCACGCTTGGCTTGGTCGAAGTGCGATCCGGCCCTCATGCTGAAGCTGTTGTCCAGAACGATCAACAACAGGCGTCCACCAGGGTCCGTAGCCGGACGGCGAAGGAACGGATTGGCAAATGCGAGCACCACCAAAAGCAATAGTGCGAACCGCAGTGAAAACAGCAGCAGATACTTTAACCGGCGATGCTTCGTGGAGCTTTGTGTACCGCGCTCGAAGAACATCAGCGAGCCAACCGGCCGCGGCACCGTGACATGCCTCTTCAGCAGATGCACAAACACCGGCACACCCAGCGCCAGCAGGCCACCCAAAAACCATGGCGCTAGAAAGCCCATGCTGCCTCGATCTGGGTCAGGCGTTCGGAAGGGCATGGCTTTAGCCATGCCGATGAGTGCGCCGGTGAAGACGGCTTTAGCCGCTGAGATACGCTTTCGTTCCAGCCAGCAGAAAGGCTGACCTCAGGGGCTAAAGCCCCATCCAAGGAGAGCCTGTAGTGGCACGGCTGAAGCCGTGCCCTTCCGAAAGCACCAGCCGCTCGAAACTGGTTATGCCGCGTCATCAATTGCCCGCCTGACGCAGTGCCAAATACTCGCGCAGCGCGCTGTCCAGCGGCTGATCGGTTTGCAACAACCGGTAATCCATGCCCGCTCCCCGCGCCTTTGACCGCAATGCCTCAATATGCGCGTCGATCTTTGCGGTATACGCGGTCTTCGCATACTCCGGAACGACTTCGATGCGCCGTCCTGTCTCCAAATCCACCAGCACCGACGCGCTCTTCAGCACCGGCCGCAGCTCCTGCGGGTCTAGGATGTGAAACAGCACGACCTCATTGCCGTGATAGCGCAGAGGCTCAACGGTGCGCACCACAACCTCGGGCTCTTCGTAAAAATCCGAGATCACAATGGCAATACCGCGCCGGTGGAGCATTTCCTGAAAGGCGCGCAGCGGCTTGCCAAAATCCGTACGTGCGTGCGGCTCGGCATTCTCCAGCCCGGCCATCCGCCGCGCCAGCTGTCCTTGCCGGGCGGAGGGCCGCACGTACTCGCGCACCTCATCATCAAAAACGATCAGACCCGCCGCATCCCGCTGGTTCCTGATCGCAAGATAGAACAACGAGGCTGCGATAAAACGTGCGTAATCCATTTTCTTGGGAGACGTGCCGCTCGTGTACTCCATGCTGTTGCTGGCGTCCAGCAGAATCGTCAACTGGCTGTTTGTCTCGCCGCGATACCGCTTCAGGTACACGCGGTCCGTGCGTCCGTACAGGCTCCAGTCGACATGGCGCAGATCATCGCCCGGCACATACGCGCGATACTCGGCAAATTCCTGGCTGAAGCCGAAGTCTGGCGACCGGTGCAGTCCCGCGACAAAGCCGTCCACCACCGTCTTCGCCAGCAGGTCCAGCGACGAGATGGTGCCCAGCACCGCGGGATCAAGAAAACGCTGCATCAATCCTTCGGCCTCTGTACCTGCGCAAGTAAACGGTTCAGGATGGTATCCGTGTCGATCCGCTCTGATTCCGCATGAAAGTTCAGGATGATGCGATGCCGCAGCACCGGCACGGCGACGGCGCAGATATCCTCGTACGCCACGTGGTAACGCTTGCGGCTCAGGGCGCGCGCTTTTGCTGCCAGCACGATGAACTGTGCCGCGCGAATGCTGCCGCCATAGCTGACATATTTCTTCACAAAGTCAGGCGCGTTGTCGCTCTTGTGGCGCGTGGCCCTCACCAGGTTCACGACATATTTCGCGAGCGACTCCGCAATGGGCACCTGCCGCACCAGGTGCTGAAAGTCAAGCAACTCGCCGGCGTTTGTCACAGCGGTGATCTTCGGCACGCGTGTAGCCGTTGTTAAGTCAACGACTTTTAACTCGTCCTCAGGGCTGAGATAGTCCAAAATAGCGTTAAACAGGAAGCGGTCCAGCTGCGCCTCTGGCAGCGGGTACGTGCCTTCCAGTTCGATGGGGTTCTGCGTGGCGAGCACAAAAAAAGGCGCGGGCAGCCGGTAAATATGGCCGCGCACCGTGCATGAGCGCTCCTGCATCGCCTCCAGCAACGCCGCTTGCGTCTTGGGCGGGGTCCGGTTGATCTCGTCGGCCAGCACGATGTTGCCGAAGATCGGTCCCTGCACAAACGTCCACTTGCGATGCCCGGTGGACGCGTCTTCCTCAATGATGTCCGTCCCGGTGATGTCCGAAGGCATTAGGTCTGGCGTGAACTGGATGCGGCGAAACTCCAGCCCCAGCGCCTCCGCCACCGTCCGCACCATCAGCGTCTTCGCCGTGCCGGGCATGCCGGTCAAGAGGCAATGGCCGCCGACAAACAGCGCGATCAAGACCTGATCGACCACCTCATCCTGCCCGACGATCACCTCGCGCACCTGCCGCACAATGCCCTCGCGCACGGCATGGAAGCGCTCGATGCGTTGCTGTAACTGTGCCGCCTCTGGCTCTAACCCGGTAAACGTGCCCATGCTTTCTTGTCCTCTCGTGGTGCTCAATCCTTCGCGAATCCTTGCTTTAGTTGCAGCAACATCTTCTGCGCAGGCCGGTAATCCGGTGCAGCCTCCAGGGCCAGCAACACGCTCTCCTCGGCCTTGTCGCGCTGGCCTGCTGCAAGATACGCCTGTGCCAGGTTGTACTCCGCTCCTGCCCTGTCCAGCGCGCCTGACGCAAGCACGGCGTTGTACTCGCGAATTGCGGCGTCATACTGCTGCTGTGCAAGCAATAGCTCGCCAAGATGGTGATGCAGTTCCGCATCCTTCACCGGATAGACGTAGAGTATGCGCGTCAGCGTGGCAGCTGCGGCAGCCTTGTCTCCCGCGCTCTCTTCCAGCGCGGCCAGCCGCTTCAGCAACTCTGGCTGCGATCCGCCGGCGTGCTCATATTTCACCAGCGCAGCGGCTTGCGCCTTAGGATCGCCTTTGCTCTTCTCTGCGTCTGCCAGCAACTCGTAGGCGTTCGCATCGCCAACGTATTCGGGGTACAGTGCGATAACTTCAGGTGCCTGCGCGATCACTGTGTCTACTTGCTTAGCCTGTGCCGCCGCGACCAGCGCCTTCAGCTTGCCGCGCCACTCCTCAAAATGCGCGGCCTCCGCACCGTACTTCGTATTGATCCATGCGAGATACTGCGTATCGAACTGCTCTGTCGAAAGGCTCAAGGTCTGCTGAATGGCATCCGGCGTGGACTTCCGTCCGGCATAGGCGTGGACCATGTCGAGCAGCTTCGGCTCACCCCACTTCGTGCTAATAAAGTCGCAGATGCTGCCCGCCTGAAAATACGACACGATGACCTGCTGCGGATACTCCGGATACACGAAGCCACGGTCCAGCCTCGCCACGGGCAGCAGCTTCTTATCGCGAATGGCCAGCAGGACATCCGGCGTCACGCGGTCGGCCCACTCCGGCGAGCGCTGCCCTTCCTCATGCACCGCCAATCCTTCGGTGAACCATCGCGGCACACGTTGGTTGGTCGCCGTGATGATGTACACGTGGCTCATCTCGTGCCACAGCGTCGCGCCCCAGTTAAAGTCGCCAGGCTTGCGTCCGCTGGGACTATCCATGGCGACAACCTCACCAAAGGTAACGCCCAGCGCACCCAGACCAGGCATGCCCATGGTGCGCACGGCAAAGTCCTCGTGATTGGGGTACACCTCCAACTGCACCGGGCCGGGCAGCGTCATGTTGTACTTCTTCGAGTAGGTATCCTGGATGGTATGCAGTTCCGCCTGCATGTACGGCAAAAGAAGTTCGTTTTCCTTCCTATCTAACTTGACCAAGGTTGTTGCGTCGCGCGTGGTGTCGAAGTTCTTGTAGCTGTCCAGCAGGCGCAGGCTGTTCACCGTGGCGGGATTGCGGTAGCCGTTGTTGTACGCAAGCTCCAGCTCCTTTAGCGGTTCATCTTCCTTGCCCAACCGCATCAACTCAATGCCTAAGGCGGAGTGCGCGGACCAGAGCTTCGGATCAGCCTCAATCGCTTTACGGTCATACAGCGCGGCATCGGTGTAGCGGTAGTGCAATTCCAAATGGTGCGCCACCTCCGCGTAGCCTTCGCCGTAGTGCGGGTTGATGGCCGCGATCTTCGCGAACCAGGCATCGGGCGAGCGGTCCGCGATTAGCTCCAGCGCAGCATGGATCGCCATCGCATCCAGCGCGTCGCTCTGCAAGGCGATGGCCTTATCGGCCTCTGCTGCGGCAAGTTCGCGATTGTCATTCTCCAGGGCGATCTTCGCTGCAAGCTCGTGCGCTGCGGCCAGCCTGGGGTCGAGCGCCTCGGCTTTCGCGATGTATTCACTTGCCTTGCCGCTGAAGTCCTCTGCCGCGACCTCAGCCAGGCCGAGGTTAGCGAGCGCGCTGTTCGGATCCTTCTGCAACGCCTCCCGGAAGAGGTCCGCCGCCTCAGGGTTGTTGAAGCGCTCATGCAGCAACATGCCGTAGCGCACCTTGTAGAGCGCTGGGCTTTCCGAGGATTGCGTTGCGGTGCGGAACTCCGTGTTCGCGGCGTTCCAGTCTTCAAGTCCCCAGAAGCCCTCGGCGCGTGCGAAGGCATCGCTGCTTCGGGTGAGTTGCTCAAAACATTGCGCCGATCCTGCATCCTGCCCGTGCTTGCGCATAGTCCAGCAGGATGCAGGATCGACGGCGTGACACAGCGAACTCGTCAGCAGCGTACAAGCCACTACAGCAAGAGATCGGATCATTTATCGAGTTCCTCCTGAACCTGCGCCAGTTGCAGCAGCGCCGCAGTCAGTTGCTTCCGGTAGTCGCCAGGATCCATAGCCGCCTTGCCATACTTCAGGGTGTCGATCTTCTGCTCTAGATCTTCCTTCTTCATCAGCAGCGCCTGTTTTGCGGGATCGCTTGCTGCCTTCTGCGCCACGCCGAATCGCAGAATGGTGAAGCTGGTTAACAATTGACCCTGGCCGTTGGCAGCTTCGCGCACCGGTTCCCCATGGCCCACGTCGTCAAAGACAGCGTGCTCGGTCGCAAGCCGCTTCTGCGAGTCATAGAACGCAGCCGTCTTCTTCGCGGCATACGTGTACGC
>CAXUBG010000143.1:0-8126 GCA_964249285.1 uncultured Terriglobus sp.
CGATGACGGAGCAGAACGTCCTGCTGCAGATGCAGCACCTGCGCACGCATCCGTCCGTTGCGGGTGCCATGGCACGCGGTGAACTGAGCATCGCAGGATGGGTTTACGACATTGCACTTGGCGACGTCAGGATCTTCGATGAGGGTACGCAAACGTTTGTGTCTCTTCGAGAGCAGACGGCAGCGAATGCGGGCATCCAGGTGTAGCATCCGTACGCGCCGTCCCGGCCTGCATGCTTCAACTCCGGCACTGTCCGATCGCCTAAGAATTTAGTTGACAAGTGAGCCGCCGGAAGCTCATGCTTCTCTCCTAACAGCATAGGAGGAAGGCCGGTATGGCAGCGGCGTCAAAAGGAAGCGGCAAATGGGGGCTTACCCCTCTAGAGTTGGAGATCATGCAGGTGCTTTGGTCGGCGGGTCCGAGCACGGCGGCGGAGGTGGTGCCGCAGCTTGCGGGTGGGCTGGCCTACAACACCGTCCAGACCATGTTGCAGGTCCTGCTGCGCAAGGGCAAAGTGCAGCGCACGGCGGAAGGCCGCGCCTACCGCTATCGCGCCGTGGTATCGCGGGAGCGTGCCGCCGGATCCGCCATTGCCGATCTGTTGAAGCGGATGTTCGGCGGCTCTAGCGAGGCTATGCTCCTGGCCATGGTGGATGCGGGCCACGTTGATGCCGGGGACCTGCAACGCGCGCGCAAGGCGCTGCAAGCCGCCGAGGCGAGCCGTAAGACGACCGCGGGCGAGAATTCCAAATGAACCTCCATGTGTTCGCTTCCGCTCTGGCGACGGCGCGGCAGTTGATCGCGGCCTTCGCCGTGCATGCGATGTGGCAGATTCCCTTGCTTGCAGGCGCGGCATGGAGCGCTCTTCGCGTGGGCAAGCCAGCGGTGCGGATCGCCCATCGGATTTGGTGCGGCACGCTTTTTCTATGCGTGCTGCTTCCGGGGTGTTCCACGCTTATCGGCCGATCTGCTGCACTGGAAGCTGCGCGTGAGCGTGCTGAGGTCCGGCTGCAAACAACACCATATGCGGGCACGTGGACTGCCTTACACCGTGAGGGCCGGTGGACCCGCTTCCTGCATCGCCACCTTGGCGTGCGCGGAGGCTTGCGGCCAGTCGCTCTTACGCTTTCACCGCAATGGGAAGACGGCATCAGCTTGGGTTATGCACTTGTGACACTGCTGTTCGCGCTGCGTTTGATCCTGTCTTGGTTGCACACGCGTGGCATGGCACGACGCGCCTCGGCAGACGGCATACCCTTAACCATTTGCGGCTGTCTCCTGGAGCGTTGCGGGCATTTAGCCATACCCGCGCCCGCTTGCCGTCTGAGTGCGGAAGTGATGGGGCCGGCCCTGGCCGGCGTGTTGCGTCCGGTGTTGCTGCTGCCCGAGAACTCCTGCGACTTATCGAGGACGGAGGTCGATGCCGTGCTGGCGCATGAACTGGCCCATCTGCGGCGGCGCGACCCCCTGCTGCATGCGGTGTGCGCGTGGCTTCTTCTTCCGGTCAGCTTTCATCCGGCAGCCTTCTGGATTGCGGTACGCATCCGGCAGACACGCGAGATGGCCTGCGATGCGGAAGCCTCCGCGGACTTCCGCTCAGTGGCGGGCTATGCGGACGCGTTACTGCGCATGGCGGAGCGCGCTGCGCCGGCCACGGTTCCGCGTTGGGCGGCTCCCGGATTCTTCAACACAGGGCTGCTGGGAATGTTCAACAAACATGGAACCATGGAGGAACGTATGCAGATGCTGATGAACGGAAACAAGGACATTGTGCGTGGCCGGGCAGTACGCGCGGCTGGATGTTTAGCTATAGCGGCCGCTGCCGTGCTGGTGACGGGAATGCTGCAGGTACAGCCCGCGCTGGCACATGAGGGAATCAATCAACAGACCACGGCTGCCTCCCAGACAGTCACGCCGCAAGAGCAAGTGACGTCGCCGGATGCCGATTCCACGTTGCCGCGCCTGCTTTCCGGCGAACACGCCCGCGAGCAGTTGCGCCGCGCGCAACGCCAGTTATCCACCGCGCAGCAAGAGGCCACGAGCGACGAGGAACGCCATAGGATTGCAACCGCACGCAGCGCCTTGAGGGCGGCCGAGCAGGCGCTTGCCTCAGCCGACGACTCAGCAGGACGGCGCACCACTATAGAAATGCCGGATCTCTCAAACCTCGATCTGCCGAGCTTGGATGAACTGAATGCTCTTTCGGACAAGCAGCGTGAAGCCGTAAAAAATCTTCAGCTCAGGTTCAGTTCGCCGGAGTTCAAGGCAACCATGGACCGCGCCATGAGGCAGCAGGTCAAGGCGCTGACGGCTGAACAGGAGAAGATGCTGGACAACATACGCTCTGGCGAGATGGCCATCCGGGTAAAGGAGCAGACCCAGCAGATTGCCCGTCTCGACCTTCTTGGAATGCCTTTTGTTGCGCCGGCCGAGGGTCAGCCGCTGAAAATTGCGCCCGGCGTGCTGGCCGGTAACAACACGCACAAGGAAAATCCTGTCTACCCGGTTGAAGCAAAAGGAAAGGCGGTTCAGGGTGCGGTCGTTTTACATGTCATCGTGGACGAGACTGGCAAAGTGGAACAGGCCTCGATGATCAGTTCGCCCGACCCGCTCCTGACGGAATCCGCGATTTCCGCCGTCAAGCAGTGGATCTACAAGCCCTTTCTGCTCAATGGCAGTGCGGTGCCGGTGGAGTCCACCGTTACGGTGACGTACTCGCTGAGCAGGTAAGCCGTGGAGCCGTTTCTGCGGTGGAGTGGTGAACAGGTTCCCCGCTCCACCGCGGACGGTGCTTCGGACGCGCGGGAACATGGCAAGTCAAGCGCCCGCCCCGGTGCTCACTCCCCGAGCAGGCTGCTGATAAATGGCTTTTGCGGCATGCTGACCGCCGGCGGTGTCTCGTGCAGCCGACCGTCCCGCACGTAGAGGGTGCGCCCGGCAATGGCGGCAGCCTCTGGATTGTGCGTGATCATCAGCACCGTCTGGCCCAGTTCCGCCGCAGCGTGGCGTAGCATCTGCAGCACTGTGCCGGAGTTCTCCGTATCGAGATTTCCGGTCGGTTCGTCGGCGAGGATAATGGCGGGCCGCGTGATGAGCGCACGCGCGATTGCAACCCGTTGCTGCTCTCCGCCGGACATTTCATTGGGCCTGCTGTCCAGGCGCGCCTCAATGCGAAGCATCTCCGCCAGCAGCTTGAGATAGGCGGTGTCCATGGGCTTGCCGGGCAGCGCGATGCTGTGTGCCAACTCGATATTGCCGCGCGCGGTCAGCGTCGGCAGCAAGTTAAAGCGTTGAAACACGAAGCCGATCTTCTCGCCCCGGCGGCGCGTACGTTCACCGTCCGAGAGGCTGTTGAAGTCAATCCCGTCAATGGTGACGGAGCCGCCGCTGGCCCGCGTCAGCCCTCCCAGCAGGTAAAACAGCGTCGACTTGCCCGAACCAGACGGGCCAACGATCGCAATAAATTCGCCGCGTTCCACCGTGAAAGTGGCGTCACGCAATGCGTGCGTTTCGATTTTGCCGGAGCGGTACGTTTTGCCCAGCTGGCGGGCGCTGATGATGGGCGGCATGGGCGTGTTCAGTTTACCGTGGTTTACGCCCCGGGAATCTTATGCCAGTGCCGCACCCATCACAATAAGCCGCGAAACTTCCGTGGTGTGCGCCGACTCCTGCAAAAAGTGCACCTCAACGCGCATGGTCAGGATGGATGATGTCCCTTGCCGCATGGAAAGGTGCAGACCGCAGGTGCAGCGCTCTGCCAGTGCGCGGTGGCTCTCCCGGGTTAGTTCCAGGCCGCTGCCCAGCAATGCCCCGTAAACCTCCGGCAACGCTGCCTGCGCCACTTCTAGGTACATTTCGAGGGCGTTGGCAGAGGTAGGACGGCGGTCCAGAATCCACCCGCCGGCGCCATCAATGGCGGCACCAAGCTCCGGGATCAGCGTTCCACGCTCCTGGTAAGTAAAGCTCTGCAAATTCAGTTCGGGTTGTAGTTCTTCGTCGGTCACAATCCGCATATCGGCACGCTACGCGGCCTGTTCATCGGTCCACCCGGCGGTGTCGCAGGATGGTACGTTGGATGTACGCAAACACCGTTGCAAAAAGGACGTAATGATTGTAGGCACGGGGACGGATTTGGCCGAAATCGCACGCATTCAGCGGTTGATCGACCGGCATGGCAGCCGCTTTCTGAATCGAATCTACACTGCGGCTGAGATCCGATACTGCCAGCGCAAACGGCATACCGCGGCAGAGAGCTTTGCCGCGCGATTTGCCGCCAAGGAAGCTGGAGCAAAAAGCCTGGGCACTGGGATCGCAAAGGGCGTCAGCTGGCGAGAGATCGAGGTGACGCATCTGCCCGGGGGCAGACCCACGCTGTTGTTTTACGGGCGGGCCGCCGAACGGGCGTCCGCTATGGGTGTGATCTCTGTCCATCTGAGTCTTTCGCACGGGCGGGACCTGGCGATCGCGATGGCAGTCCTGGAGGCGTAAGTCTACACGGCAAGCCAAGGGAGTGCCGCCGCGCTTACAATCGGTTCGAATCAAATCTGGAGCGTCTGTCAACATGAAACTGCCTGCCTTGAATCGCCGGTCCTTTTTGAAAACTGCTGGGTTGACTGCCGCGGCAACGCAAGTTCCGCTTTTCTCCGCCTGGTCGCAGGAAACCGCGCGCCGGATTGGTCCGAACGACCAGATCAACGTCGCCCTGATCGGCGCAGGTGGCCGTGGCCAATTCATCACGCGCAGTGCGCTGACGATCCCGGGCATCAAGCTGGTCGCCGTGGCGGATTGCTATGACGGACGGCTGGCGCACAGCAAAGAAGTCTGGGGCGCGGACATCCAGACCACGCGGGACTACAAGGAAGTTCTCACGCGCAAGGACGTCGACTGCGTCATCATTGGCACGCCGGACCACTGGCATCGCCGCGTGGCGCTGGACGCCATGAACGCGGGCAAGGACGTCTACTGCGAGAAGCCCATGATCCACGAGTACGCCGACGGTCCGTTGATGATCGATGGTGCGAAGAAAACCGGCCGCATCTTGCAGGTGGGGTCGCAGCGGGTGTCCTCCATCATCTACGCCAAGGCGAAAGAACTGATGGCGGCGGGCGCAATCGGCAAGTTGAACATGGTGCAGGCGCATTGGGACCGCAACAGCGCGCAGGGCGCGTGGGAGTACACCGTTCCCTCCGATGCCAGCACGGATACGTGCGATTGGCCGCGCTTCCAAGGCTCCGCACCCAAGCATCCCTGGGATGCGGAACGCTTCTTCCAGTGGCGCAAGTACAAGGATTACGGCACCGGCGTGGCGGGCGATCTGTTTGTGCACCTGTTCAGCGGGACTCACTTCATTACCGGCTCGCACGGGCCGACGCGGGCGTATGCCACAGGCGGCATCCGTTTCTGGAAAGACGGCCGCGATGTGCCCGATGTGCTGCTGGGCCTCTTCGACTACGGTGACTGGAACCTGGAACTGCGCGTCAACTTTGTCGACGGCGGCGAGGAGGGCGAGGGCTTCACCTTTACCGGCAGCGAAGGCACCATGGAGATCACCAGCACCGGCGTGATCGTGAACAAGGTGCCCCGCGAGCTTGGCCCGGGATACAGCATCGACAGCTTCACCACCGCGATGCAGAAGGATTTGCAGCAGCAGTATATGCAGAAGTACGCGGAGGACGCGAAACACCGCACCATGGAACTGAACGGCACGTCGCTTGAAACGTATCGCGCCCCTCGCGGATACAGCGATGTGGTCGATCACTTCCGCAATTTCTTCAATAGCGTGCGCACGCGCCAGCAGCCGGTTGAGGACGCGACGTTCGGCTATCGCGCCTCCGGTGCCGCACTGCTGAGCACCGTCAGCCTGGAAAAAGGCACCGCCGTCCACTGGGACCCGGAAGCCATGCGCATGAAGGCTTAAGCCGTGATGTCCGAGATGGCCGGCGATATGCTTATCCCATGGCGTTGCGAGCGTTGGAGCTATGCGCAGGAGCGGGCGGACAGGCCCTAGGAGTCCAAGCTGCCGGCTTTCACCACGCTGCGCTGGTGGAACTCGACGCTCATGCGTGCGAGACCCTGCGGCACAACCGTCCGCATTGGAACGTCGTTCACGGCGACATACGGGAATTTGACGCCGCCCCGTATGCCGGCGTCGATCTCCTGTGCGGTGGTCTGCCCTGCCCGCCTTTCTCGAAGGCTGGCAAGCAGCTGGGCGCGGACGACGAGCGCAACCTGTTTCCGGCTGCCCTCCACATCATCCAGCAGTGCCAGCCGCGTGCGGTGATGATTGAGAATGTGCGAGGGATCCTGGACAGCGTCTTTATCGAGTACCGCGCGTTCATTCACGATCAGCTTGAACGGCTTGGGTATACCGTGCAATGGAAGCTGCTGAACGCGTCGGATTACGGTGTGAGCCAGTTGCGCCCCCGCGTGGTTTTTGTGGCGCTGCGCAGGAACTCGACGACGCCCTTTGAGTGGCCTGCGGAGGCAAGCCATGCCGCGAAGCCTGTGGGCCTGCTACTGAAGGACTTGATGGCTGCCAACGGCTGGCAGGGTGCGAAGCTATGGGCGGAACGCGCGGACGACATTGCGCCGACGCTGGTGGGCGGCAGCCATAAGCATGGTGGACCGGACCTGGGGCCAACGCGCGCGCGCCGTGCATGGGAGTCGCTCTTTGTGGACGGCAAAGGCATCGCGAACGAGGCACCCGCGCCGGATTTTGCCGGACTGCCCCGGCTGACACTTCGCATGGTTGCGCGCGTGCAGGGCTTCCCCGACGAGTGGCATTTCGCAGGGGGCAAGACGCAAGCCTACCGGCAGATTGGCAACGCCTTCCCTCCGCCTGTGGCCGAGGCGGTTGCGCGCTCCATCGCGAAACACTTGAACGCGAGCCGCTATGAGCAGCAAGCACAGATGCAAGCTGCCTAAGCGCTTGCCGAGTATGCCATGGACGGGCTAAGCGCCGCCGCACGGAGTGAGAACATGCGCCGTATCCGGAGCGGGAATACCGCGCCGGAGCTAGCGGTGCGTCGCTTGTTGCATGGCATGGGCTACCGCTTCCGGCTGCACCGGCGCGACCTTCCTGGCACGCCCGATATTGTGCTGCCACGCCACCGTGCGGTGATCTTTGTGCACGGATGCTTCTGGCATCAGCACACAGGCTGCGCCGAGGGCCGCATCCCAAACAGCCGCCGCGAGTACTGGGAACCCAAACTTGCCCGCACCAAGCAACGCGACGCGGAACACATCCGCGCTCTGAAACGCCTCGGCTGGCGCGTGCTGGTGGTGTGGGAGTGTGAGTTAACACTTCCCGCAGAGGTAATAAGCAAGTTGGTGTGCTTCCTCGCAGGCAATGGCCAAGTGCTATAAGTTAAAAGTATCCGCTCACACACGAGAAGCTCCGATTGACGCATACATCAAGCTCCGCTATCACCCATCTTTCTTCTTTCGCATCGCACGCTCACCAAGAGCTACGAGTTCATCCTGCCAAGCAATCAGGTCCTCTTCCTTAGTTTTTGGAAAGTTTGTCGCCCCAAGGGGTAAACCCAATGCACGGCACACCCCTAGGTATAGAGTGTATGTATTTATGTTTGCGAAAAACTCTAGTTGGGCTAACTCTCGATCTTCAGTGGATAATTCATCCGCCTTCTGCATAGGGTATTGATCACGGTCCTCTTGTCGCTGAAAGTTGAGCAGTTGTAAAAGGTCGCCTAGTTGATCGCCGGAAGGAACATACACCAGATCGTCTTGAACGATGGGATATCCGTATCTCTTGGCGTGATTCACGTAAGAAGACAGATCTACAAACGGCACGACACGGCGGAACCCATCAAGAAGTATCTTGCAGTATATGGTCCTCTGGCTTTTACTTTGTCTGAGAAGTTCGTTATAACGCTTCATCACTCCAGTTATAACTGTGTAAATTATGGAGAGATCTACCGCTCGTGCATTGTTGAGATGGCGCTGAAAACACTCGTACAGAAACGGCAATGCGTGCTTGTATTGATCCATCATGTATTGTTGATGTTTCGTTTGGTGTTGTTGTGAAATTTCGTAAAGCAAAATCGATCTGTAAGAAAACAACGAAGTAGAAAAAGCGAACGAACGTTGTCTTACTTCATAGTAATAGG
>CAXUBG010000144.1:0-1699 GCA_964249285.1 uncultured Terriglobus sp.
TCGTGGAGGCTCTGCGCGACCTGACCGGCGGTATCGGTCCGGACAGCTGCATCGATGGGGTAGGCATGGAGGCCCATGGTACCGACGTTGCCGCGCTCTACGACAGGATCGAGCAGACGCTCATGATGGAGACAGACCGTCCAACGGCGCTCCGGCAGATTCTGCAATCGGTGCGCAAGGGCGGCACGGTATCGCTGCCCGGGGTGTACGGCGGTGCGCTGAACAAATTGAACTTCGGTGCTGCCTTCGGCAAAGGCATCACCATGAAAATGGGCCAGACCAACATGCACAAGTATCTGCGCCCGCTGCTGGACAGCATCGAACAGGGCACAATTGACCCGAGCTTCCTCATCTCTCACCGCATCGGCATTCAGGACGTCCCAGACATGTACAAAATCTGGCGCGACAAGAAAGACAGCGTGACAAAGATCGTCATCGATCCATTTCGAGAGACTGGTATCGATCGCTTGCACGCAGCATAGCTCCCCCTACTTCCCTCACAAAGGCTCCGGCATCTGCCGGGGCCTTTTACTTTGTAAGTTCATGCCGCCAGATACTGCAATCTTCGTATCCCGTCGTCACATACAAACCGTCGGCATCATGCTCGATGATCGCCCGGTCCGCGGTACGGTCCTCCTGTGACAAATGGATGCGGCCTCGCCAGAGCTGACGAAATGACCGGTGCTCATCCTGCATCAGGCGGCGCTGCTCATCATTGACATAGATCAGATCCAGTTGACCGTGCCGGTTTCGGAACTGATGCGCAAGCCGCGCCAGCAACCGGTCCATCAGCACACCGTCAAACGGATTAAAGAGACAGCACAGGCACGGTCCAGCGGGCATCCGGAGCCGCATCGCGTCACCCTCTTCCAACCGCATCGCCGGAACCGTGCTCCCCTCGGTAAACAGGGACATGTTGGAGCGGGCAGCCGCAGCGAGTGCCGGATTGATCTCCACACCAACGATGCGGCGAAACGGGTACTCCGCTGCCAGCAGCATTGCCCTGCCCTTGCCGGCTCCGATATCAATAAAGGCAGTGTGTTGCGGCGGGTGCTCCGCTAACAAACTCCACTGTGCCATCACCTTACGAAACAGCGACGGAGCTACCCCATGGTAGGCCGTAATGTGCCTATCATGCCGGTGCCCGGTCGCAAGCTCGCACCCAGGAATGAGCGACCCCGTGTCAGTACCATGCAGTCTGTCGTACGGGTGGACCGGCGCTGAACCGCGGCGCACCGTGCGCTTGGCTGCAATCATCAAGCCTGAGTGTAGAGCAGCTACTCCGAGATAGAGAACGTATAAATATTGCCGGCGTGGCTGATGCCCGGCGTCGCCGCCTGCCCGGGCGCCAGCACCCCATACTCACCTTTTTGCAGATCGTGCGGCACCGTGAAGCCGTAAACGTGCTGCGAGACCTTGTGAATCGGGATATCCAGAGCGTCCCGGTCCGTGCCCGT
Source organism: uncultured Terriglobus sp. (assembly GCA_964249285.1). GTDB lineage: Bacteria > Acidobacteriota > Terriglobia > Terriglobales > Acidobacteriaceae > Terriglobus. The sequence goes on from CAXUBG010000144.1 coordinate 1,458, forward strand.
CTCGGAGTGGAAGACATTGCCCGTTTTCACGCGGAACTCGCGGCGGTCGCTCTTGGGACGGAACCGCAGGATCACATATTCAATACCATCTGTATTCGCAGGCGCCAGAATCAGCATCTCCGTACCCGGAGAAATCTGCAACTTCGACTTCGGACCGGTCACCACGCCATTCTCGTCCTTCTTGACGATGTTGTTCGTGGCCAAACTCTTCAGCGCGCCGCCGTCGCGGTACCGCACTAGTT
>CAXUBG010000144.1:1709-8118 GCA_964249285.1 uncultured Terriglobus sp.
GCCCCATCTCTTCCCATTGCCCTTGCCGGTTCTTAAAGTACACACCCGGGTCATCCGTGTTGATCGAGAGCGGCGACACCTCCACCGGCGCGGGTGCGGGATGCTGTTGCAGTCCGCTGTTGCGCGCCAGCATGGCCGCAATCACGGCGGGCGAAACACCCTCCTGCTTCAGCTGCACAAGATCATCAGGGCCCGTGCTGTACTCACCCGGCTGCGAGTGCACTGTTTGCAGAATGATCGTATCGCCAAGGTCGGCCTTGCTCATCTTGATGATCGCGGCGTTATCCAGCACCTTGCTTTGTGACGGCGGCGGCGCCGATGTGTTCGCCTGCGCGCCTTTGCCCTCCAGTTGCGGCAGCGGTCCTTCGACGGCTCCTTGCGCGTGCAGGAGGCACACACACGTGATCGCAACAAGAAGAAGGCAAAGGGTGCGAAGGGCAGCGTTCGTTCGAAAGGGCATCTTGGTTTTTGACGGACGGCGCCGCCGGTTGTGTACAGGGGCGTGCATCATGCGCGGCAACCGGCATTGCCTGCGTTCTGCACAGCGAAGAAGGTGATGCTGTGTGCTGGAAGCTTGGCCGGCCCAGGCCCAGCAGGCGCTCCGTCCATGGTGGGCACCATCCCATCAGCGTTCAGCACCAGTGGCGTGCCATTCAGCAGGACCTGTTTTGAATCCAGTGTCTGAGCCGTCAAGGAGAACCGCCGCGCATTTGGCACCTCGGCGTTGACCGGAACATCACCCGTATTCAGGGCCAGTAGCGCAACTCCGCCCGGCACTCCCTGGAGGCAGTGCGCATACATGTACACCGCGGCTGAGGCAGACTTTCCAGCATCCAGAACAGTCGTACCCATCAGCCTGTGCCAAAGCACGGCAGCCCAATAATTGGGTCGCGGGTCGAACGTCTCGGGTTCAAGCAGGGCATAATCACTGGCTGCCAGCGTATTGTGCGCCACCACCTGCACGCCGCGTTTCGCCAGCGTGCCAAGCTGGTTCAGGTACCGGAAGCTGTCCAGGAAAGTAGACGCCCAGCGGTCCCCACCGCACGCCGCCTCGCCCGTCTCGGTCAGCCATATCGGCTTCCCTGGTAAGAATTGATCGCGCAGCGATTGATAGAAGCTCTCTACGACGTCCGTGCGGTCCAGCCACTCCGGAGACAAAGCGTCTTCCGCTTTCAAGCCGCCCTTGCAGCGCGCCGAAACACCACCGTAGAAGTGATAGGAGAATGCATCGAACACCGGTCCGGAACCCTTCAGCAGCTCCGGACTGGGCAGCAAGGGAATGGCGATTCCAGAGGACAGCGGTATGCCTTCACCGACACTGCCAGGTCCTAGAAAAATCGTTCCGGGTGAAGTCTTACGCAGGAATGTACGGAACACCGCGACGTCCCGTCCAAACGCCGCACCATCGTACCCTTTGGGTGCGCCGCCGATCTGCGCAAACGTCGGTTCGTTCATGAACTCCGTCGCGGCAATCGTGCCACCAGCCTGCCGGGTGAAGTCGAAGAAGCTCCGGGCCTGTGTGCCTGTCCACAATCCCTGCGCATCGCGCGTTCCAGCGCTGGTCGCGACCGAAGTCACGATCTCTGCGTGTACCGCCTTCGCAAAATCGATCACGCCCTTCCACTCCGCGCGGGTCAAGACCCCATTGAACCCAGCGGGCGGCGCGGACGGCGGCGCTACGTCACTCTCCGCAAAATAGGTCGAGTTTTGCCAAGTACCGCTGACCCGCACATAGGCAGGTCCCAGCGCCGACGCCAGCGTACGCAACTTGGCATTCGTCAGATCAATCGGCGGACGATACTGGAACAGATTCGGATCGATCCCGGCAGGTTGATTGCCGCTCGCCGGCTGTGTGGCAGGCACCGGCGCGGCCTGATCGTACGGCTTCCAGAAACGTCCTCCCGTAATCTCCGCCATCTCGATGTTGTACGACTGAAATCGCTCACTGACTGTACCCACCTGCGGCATCCTTGCGGGGTTGACTCGCAGAACCATCTCCTGAGCTCCAACCGCGTGGCTCAGACTTAACACGGCAGCGGCAAACAGCCCGGTAATGACCCGATTCATCACGGCTCCAGCACCATCGGCCTCATCCTAACCCGCCGCTCTCGTCTTCGTCACCCGCAAATGGTCCTGCGAACTTGCTTAATGACGACCGGAGCCGGTATACAGGGATGCACCCGGAAAGGACGCGCCCATGAATCGACGCGAACTTCTGCACACCTCCGCGCTTGCGTTAGCCGCCAGTACTCTGGAACGGCACGCGTCCGCACTGGAGATCCCTCTGAACAGCCACGCCGCCGTCCCTCGCACCAACTGGTCCAAGAATCTGCGCTTTGGCACGGATACGGTCTACGCACCGGCAAACGCGGAGGAAGTCCGGCAGATTGTGCTGGACTGCCCCAAAATCAAGCAGCTCGGCTCGCAGCATTGCTTCAACAACATCGCGGACAGCCATGACGCCCAGATTTCACTCCGCGCGCTCAAAGGCGTTGACATCGACCACGCCGCCAGGACAGCAACCGCCGGTGCGGGCGTGCGCTACGGCGAGCTCGCACCCGTGCTGGACAAGGCCGGCTTTGCGCTGAACAATCTCGCTTCGCTGCCGCATATTTCTGTTGGTGGCACCATCGCCACGGCCACGCACGGGTCCGGCGTGCGCAACAAGAATCTCGCAACGGCCGTCCGCGCAATTGAGTTCATCACAGCGGATGGACGCACGATGACACTGTCCCGTGACAAGGATGGTGACCGCTTCCGCCTCGCCGTCGTGCATCTGGGAGCACTCGGTGTGCTTACCCGCGTGACCCTCGACCTCCTGCCCCGCTTCGACATGTCACAGGTCGTCTACCAGAACCTCTCCTTCGATCAGTTGGAGCACAATCTTGACGCCATCATGGGCGCAGGCTACAGCGTCAGCCTGTTCACGGACTGGCAGGGCAACAAGGCCAGCGAAGTCTGGATCAAGGAACGCGTCATACCCGGCGCAACGCAAAAGCCGCTCGCCCCGCTCTTCTATGGCGCAACACTGCAGACCCGTAAGCTGCACCCCATCGAGGACCACAACGCAGAAGCATGCACGGAGCAGATGGGCAGCGTCGGCCCATGGTACCTGCGTATGCCCCATTTCAAAATGGAGTTCACACCATCCAGCGGCGAAGAACTGCAGACGGAATACTTCGTGGACCGCAAGGACGGCTACCGCGCCATGCGCGCTGTGGAAACGCTTCGCAATCAGATCACGCCCCACCTCTTCATCACCGAAATCCGAACCATCGCCCAGGACGATCTGCCGATGAGCATGCACCACGGCCGCGAGTCGCTCGCAATCCACTTCACCTGGAAGCCGGAGGAGGTTGTCGTCCGCAAGATGTTGCCGCAGATCGAAGCCGCCCTGATGCCCTTCAACGCACGCCCGCACTGGGGCAAGATCTTCGAAATGCCTGCCAGCTACATCCAGCAGCAGTATCCGGCCATGGAGCAGTTCCGGCAGCTTGCCACTGGACTCGATCCGAAAGGCAAGTTCCGCAACGACTATCTCAATCGCAACATCTTCACAGCATAGGAGCCATTCTGCTTCTCCGGTCCGCGCAGCAAGCCCTCCTTGCCGCACTCTGCTGCCTGCTTCCGCCCGCGCTCACCGCGCAAGCACATCCGCGCGACGGAGAAATACACGACGCGGATACGCTCGCGTGGTGGCACACCACGGAGGCGCTTTCCGGGGACAGCATGGAGGGACGCGACACCGGCTCCCCTGCTTATCAGCGTGCCGCGGAATACGTCGCCGAACGGTTCAAGCAAGCCGGCCTGCAGCCCGCCGGTGAGAACGGTACCTTCTTCCAGACGGTACCCATGCATGAGGTACGCCTCCAGCCCGACTCCACTGTTCAACTCAAAGGGAGCAGCGGCGCAACCCGGCATCTCCGGTTGATGTACGACCTTTATCCGACGGGCATACAGGATGCCCCCTCAGCAGTCAGTGGCACCCTTTCCTTGCGTGGAGCGTGCGCTGCAAGCGATCTCAAAGAGGTTCGCGGCAAGGTGATCCTGTGTCTGGGCGGCCAGCATGCAGCGCCGGACCGCGCCGCGAACGCACGCGCAGGAGGGGCCGCGGGCCTGCTCACGGTGGACGATCCGTATTACACATTGGAGCCGGTGCGCTGGCCGTTTCCATACGCCCGCAGCGTGACGCTCCGCAGCGGCAATGCAGCGCCCCCGCCCGCAACCCCTATCTTCACAGCGCTGCTGAACGCGGACACCTTCCGCCAGCTGCTGCAGTACACCGGTCATTACGGCGAAGCCCTGCTGAAGGCCGCAGCCGCCAATCAGCCCCTCCCCTCCTTCGACCTTCCCTGGAGCCTCACTGCCACGCTTCACACTGCGGAGCGCGACATCGCCAGCCCCAACGTTCTCGCCATTCTGCCAGGAACCGCTCCAACGCTAAAGGACGAGCATCTGGCCCTCAGTGCGCACCTGGACGGCTACGGCTATGGTGAGGCCGTCAACGGCGACAGCCTGTATAACGGAGCGCTGGACGACGCGGCCTATGTGTCACTGCTCATTCAATTAGCGGACGATCTTCATCGCAGCGGCGGTTCTGGTGGCGATACGCTTCAACGGCCAAAGCGTTCCTTGCTCTTCTGCGTCTTCACCGGCGAAGAGAAAGGGCTTCTGGGTGCGCGATGGTTTGTAGACCATACAACCGTACCCCGCAGCGCCATTGTCGCGGACGTCAATCTCGACCAGCTCCGCCCTCTCTTTCCCCTCCACACCCTGACCGCGCTGGCTATTCACGACACCACCCTGGGCACAACGGCGCAGCAGGTGGGCACCACGATGGGCATCACAGTCCGCGAAGACCGGGAGCCGCAGCGGGGCCTTCTGCGCCGCGCCGACCACTACCCTTTTCTACAGGCTGGCATTCCCGCCATCGGATTCATCTTCGGATTCGAACCGGGCACGGACGAGGAGCGGCGTTACCGGGAGTGGTATCGCGTCCGCTATCACCGTCCACAGGACGACCTGACACAACCACTCGACTTCGATGCGGCGCGGATGTTTAACCAGTTCTTCTACCGCTTCACCCTGGCGCTCGCAGACCGAAAGGACCGCCCTCACATCATGCCAGGCAGTCCCTTCCTGAAGCCCTGAGCCGGAGCACTACTGCTTGCGCGCTGCTGCTCCAGTCCGCTTCGGAATGCGAGTCACTGAGCCGTCGGGCATCACAACATACTTATCGCCTGTGACTTCCTCCAGGTAGGAATTCGTCGTTCCGACGCGCGTCACTTCGCGGGCGTCCGTCTGGCCAGGCGCGGTCAGCACAAAGTGCTTGCCATCTCCCTCATCCTGAACAGGAGATTTCGCCACAGGCAACGGTGCTGGCGTCGCTGCGGCAACAATCGCGGGGGACGGTGACGAAGCAGCATCCGCCGCGCCGGTGAACGGCTCAATGCGTCCAGTTTGCCGGAAGTGGACGTATTCAGGACCCTTGATGCCCGCAACACACTGCGAGTAAGCGTCCAGTCCAACCTGCTGACTTGTGCCTGTCACGCTTGCAACCCCTTCGCTGTTCCGCTCCGTGCGGTGGGTTGCGCCAGTCGCCGCGGCAGTGTTCGCCCCATTGTTGTTGCCCCAGCCCCACCAGCCACCCCGGACGCGAGACACGGCCGTTGCCGCGATCCCGGTCGCCCCGGTGATGGCACCCTGCTTCATCTTGTCATTATCCTGGCCGTGTTCCCGCTTGTGCAGCGTGTCCTGTTCGCTCGCCAGTTGCGAGTTCGCCTGCTCGCGGCAGCTTGCCATTTGTTGCGCTGTAATCGGCATCATCTCCATCGTGATGCCGTCCGCTGGGCCGGCGGCCGGCGGAGCAGCTGTGACTGGTTTAACCTGAGCGCCCGCATACGCAATGGTCAAGAGAATAGTTGAGGCGGCAGTTACGGTGTGAAAAATCCGGTGCATGGCAAAACTCCTTAGGCCTCCTGGCAGCGATCGATTTGCAAACGTCGCTCCGGGCCTTCGAATAGGTGGCGCTGTGCTCCGGCGCTTTGACTCATGCAGTAAGCATTTTCTTTGGCTTCCCCGCCCATGTCATGCCGCCGCAGGGCGTTCGATACCCAAGCGCCTGTGCTAAAGTCGTAATGGCGCTGCGCTTTGCTGGCAGCGTTCTTTGTTGTGTACTGGTCTCCGGGCCAAGCCGGTTTGGATTGCCCGTGTGGGCTGGCGTAGCTCAGCCGGTAGAGCATCTGATTTGTAATCAGAGGGTCGGGGGTTCAAATCCCTTCGCCAGCTCCATCCCGCACCGGTCGGCAACAAAGGAAATGCACAGGTGGCCGAGTGGTTAATGGCAGCAGACTGTAAATCTGCCACGCAACGCGTTACGGAGGTTCGAATCCTCCCCTGTGCACCACAG
>CAXUBG010000145.1:0-288 GCA_964249285.1 uncultured Terriglobus sp.
ATATTGCGCTCGCACTCCGTGTACCAGAGCAGCAGCTTGAGGCCAAAGGTCGTAGGCTCGGCATGAACGCCGTGGGTGCGCCCGATGCACGGTGTCAGGGCGAACTCGATAGCGCGCCGTCGAAGCACGCCCGCAAGCGCCCGCATTCCATCCAGGATCATCTCCGAAGCTCGCCGCAACAGCAGCGCCTGCGCTGTATCCACCACATCGGTTGAGGTCAGGCCAAAGTGCAGCCAGCGCGACTCAACACCGACTTTCTCCGCGACCGCCGTGGTAAAGGCAATCACG
>CAXUBG010000145.1:298-3622 GCA_964249285.1 uncultured Terriglobus sp.
AAAGTCGCCGCGCTTCCGGATCGCAACGGCAGCCTCGCGCGGCACGATCCCGGCATCTGCGAGCACCTCCGTCGCCGTCGTCTCCACCTCAAGCCACGCGCGAAACTTTGACTCATCCGACCAGAGCGCTCCCATTGCAGGCCGTGTGTACCGTTCAATCAAAGCGCGCGCACTCCATATCGCCCGAGACTCCCGCAGGCGTTACCCTAAGTTTAATGGAAGTGGGCGAGGAGACCGGACGAACATCCGCGGACGAAGCAGCTTCATCCCGCGATCCGGAGCGGGCCATACGGGCTGAAGTACACGGAGTACCCCTCCAGCCGGAAACCTCCGTCCTGCGCGACTACACCGCGGACAGCCGCATGCTGCTGATCTCGGTGGTCGCCGAATCATTTAAAAAGATCTCCACCCTGCTTTCCTGGATTCTCTTGCGCCTGATCGGACTTTCCACCAACCTCTTTTACTTCCATCACTGGAGTATGGCGGAAATAGAGCCTGCTGCGAACCACCTCGGCTGGTTCGCAGCCCTCGTGCCGGTGACCGGAGGCTTGCTCGTCGGTCTGATCGCACGGTTTGGCTCACCCTCTATTCGGGGCCACGGCATGCCAGAGGCGGTGGAGGCGGTCGTCTTTGGCGGCGCGCGTATTCAGCCACGCGTTGCCTTTCTCAAACCCATTGCGACAGCCATCTCGATCGGTTCTGGTGGTCCGTTTGGAGCAGAGGGTCCGGTAATTGCCAGTGGCGGCGCGTGTGGATCGCTCCTTGCCCAGTTTCTGCCGGTCACGGATGCGGAACGCGCTGTGTTGCTGGTGTGCGGCGCGTCCGCCGGTATGGCGGCAACATTCTCCTGCCCGTTCTCTGCCGTGCTCCTGGCAGTCGAACTGCTGCTCTTTGAATGGAGGCCGCGTTCGCTGGTCCCGGTGGCAATAGCCTGCGCAACAGCGGGCGCGTTACGCCGCTTGCTGCTTGGGCCCGGGCCGATCTTCCCGATGAACTACAGCACGGCACCGGTACATCACCAGAGCATGTTGGGTGCACTGTTGCTGGGTGCGATGGCCGCTGCGGTCGCCGTGATCTTAAGCAGCGCCATCCACCTTACGGAAAAGGTGTTCGAACGGCTGCCGCTTCACTGGATGTGGTTCCCAGCCATCGGCGGCATCTTTGTTGGCGCGGGCGGACTTATTGTCCCGCAGGCGCTGGGCGTCGGCTACGGCGTGATACGAGGCTTCGTCAACGCTGACTTTACCTGGAAGCTGATCGCCGGTGTTCTTGTCATCAAGGTGATTATCTGGGTGATCTCCCTGTCGTCGAACACTGCTGGCGGCATCCTCGCGCCGCTCCTGATGATCGGCGCCGCGATGGGCGTTGTCATGTCGCACTGGCTCCCGTCGCTCGCACCGGGAGCATGGGCCGTCATCGGCATGACGGCGCTGCTTGCCGCGTCCATTGGTGCGCCACTTACCTCGGCCATGCTGTCAGTTGAACTGACCCACAACGGTGGCCTTCTGTTACCCGTGCTGCTTGCCTGTACGACGGCGTATGCATTATCTGTCCTGCTGCAACGCCGCTCATTGATCACTGGAGGCCTTTCACGCAGGGGCCGCCACCTGGCGCGGGAATACTCCGTCGATCCGCTCGACCGCATGACCATTCAGGAAGCCATGCACACATCTGTCGATACGTTGCCCGCCTCCGCCACGCGCGCTGACGCCGCGGCCTGGCTCCGCGACATGGAAGCACGAGCGCCCGCAAGCTGGTCTCACTGGCAACGCATCTTTCCCGTCTTGAACGCGGATGGGCATCTGCTCGGTCTGCTGACCCGCACACAAATGATCGCCGCAGCCGCAAGCTCGCCGGAGAATCAAGCCAGACAACACGGCGCAATGAATGAGCCGTTGCTGGCCTGCGGTGTATCCGCGCCCGCAACCCTCCAGCAGTCTGCCACAGTACGGGCAGCCGCCGAACGCATGGGCACCAGCGGTCTCACTAGCTACCCGGTCATTGACGCCGAGGGAAAGTTTACCGGGATCTTAAACGTTGCGGATCTCCTGAACGCACGCGTACAGTCTACGCAACGCGAACAGGTTCGCAACCGCGTACTCCATTTTCGGCGGCCGCTCGCCACACGGCGACCGCCGCCTTAACTTCTTCGTCAGCCGGGCTGTTGCACGCCCAGCAGCTCCGACATCTCGTCGTACAGGAATCCCTGACCGGGACGGTACGGCTGCACCCATTTGCCATTGATGACGAACTGCGGAATCGCCTTCTTGCCTACGTTCTGCTGCACGAGGTCCGCCGCTCCCGGCGTGCGCTCAATGTCAATTTCTGTGTAAGGGATGCTGTGCTTGTCAAGGAAACGCTTCGCCTCGCGGCAGTCGCGGCACCACGCAGCCGTGTATACCTTCAGGTCCATAGCTTCATTCTACCTTTACCTACTGTTCGTGATAGTTGCGCATCAGCCCACCGTCCACGACATAGGTCGATCCGGTGATGTACCCTGCCTCGTCACTGGCCAGAAACGCCGCTAACGCGGCCACATCGTCCACCGTGCCCATCCGTCCCAGCGGAATATTCCGGAGCAGCGGATCCAGCTTTGCCCTGTCCTCCAGCAGCCCCTTGTTGATGGGCGTGATGATGGCACCCGGCGCGATGTTATTCACCGTGATGTTCTTCGGCCCCAGCTCGACCGAAAGATCACGCATCAGCATCCGAATTCCACCCTTCGACGCGCAATAGCTGGCAAAGTGCGGAAAAACCATATCCTCATGCACGGAGCTGATGTTGATCACACGGCCCTGCAGGTTCGCCTCGAGAAGCCGCTTCACAAACGCCTGCGTCAGAAAGAAGGGACCCTTCAGATTCACGCCAAGCACCAGATCGTAGTCGGCTTCGGTGACATCGACGAACTCCGACCCCTTCTCCACGCCCGCGTTGTTCACCAGGATGTCAACTTTCCCTAGCGTGTCCCAGCCCTCACTGATAAGCGACTGCACCTCAGACACCTTCGACACGTCCGACTGCACAATGATGCTCTTGCGTCCAAGCGCGTTTATCTGTTGCTGCGTCTCCTGCGCGCCTTCTATATGACCACTGTAGTTGATCACCACGTCCGCGCCATCCCTCGCCAGCCGCACCGCAATCCCCTGCCCGATGCCGGAAGAAGAACCAGTTACCAGCGCCACCTTGCCCGCAAGCTTGCCGTCACTCATGCGTGCTTGGATGCGGCGTCCGCGTCACGCGATAAGTCCCAGCTTCTTGAGCCTTGATGAAATTCCTCCGGGTGTTCTGCCGTGACTCTTTGCAATCTCGGCGATCGTCATGGAT
>CAXUBG010000145.1:3632-8081 GCA_964249285.1 uncultured Terriglobus sp.
GCCATCCTCCTCGTCGCTCCATGCCTCGCCCTGCTGCGGTAATTTCGGACGTACTTCCTTCAACTCCGCCTTGAGTGTGAAGCGCTGCTCCAAAACCCAATGCAGCGCACGTATCGCTTGCGGATCATTCAGGAGATGGTCCGGTGCAAGAACCTTTCCTGTGCGGAAGTCAACCCCGTCTGCCAGGGTTCGCAACAAATAAGCGGAGCAAGTGGCATGGCGACACTCTAACGGAGCCATGTTACCGCCGCGCGCGAAAAAAATCCTGCAGCATCGCTCCACACTCCTCCGCAAGCAAGCCGGAAGAGACGGCGACGCGATGATTCAGTTGCGGATGGTTCAGTACCTCCAGCACTGACCCGCACGCACCCGCCTTTGGATCAGCCGCCGCATACATCAAACGCGCCATCCGCGCGTGCAGAATCGCCCCCGCGCACATCGCACACGGCTCCAGCGTGACGAACATCTGGCACCCGTTCAGGCGGTAGTTGTGCAGGTGCTTTGCGGCCGCGCGCATCGCAACGATCTCAGCGTGCGCGGTTGGATCGCTGTCGCGAATGACCCGGTTCGCACCCCGCCCGATCATCTCGCCATCAAGAACAACAACCGCGCCCACTGGCACCTCGCCGTTCGCCGCCGCGCTCTGCGCTTCAGCAATGGCACACCGCATCGCCTCCAGATCACTCATTGCGGCGAAGGCAGCTACGGCGCGGGTGTGACCGCAACAGGAACGCTGGACGCACCGCTGCCGTCTCCCGCGGGAAGCTCTTTCAGGTAAGCCGCGCTCAGCGTCTTCTTCTCAACCGCAACCGGCAGCAGCGTGGGATAGAACTGCACAAATGTGGTGTCCACCGCAGCGTGCGCTTCGTGGCATGTATAGCAGCCAGCCGGCTTGGGAACCAGGCGCTCCGTGCCGTCCTTCGCACGCACATAAAACGCCCATGTGCCGCCAAAATTGGTGTGCAGCTCGATCCCGGTAATTGCTGCGCCCTGCGTTTTCCCCGCCTTGTTGATCGACGCGGCACCCTCGCCCATTCGGTTCTCCAGGACAAACGTCGTGTTCGCCGGCCAGTGCCCCGTCTGCTTGAATGCCTTGTACGCCTCTGAATTAACGAAGCCGTTATCAAAGACTGACTCATGCGCAGATGTTAGGCCAACCGCACCTGGTTCTGTGTAGGTCATGTCCAGGCCGCTGGAGAGGAAAATCCATTCCCGGTAGTCTGGCGGAATTGTCATCGTGGATGGCGGAGCAACCGGCGGTTGTGATACGCCCAGCAAAGAACGGGGTGCACTGCAGAGCAACGCGGAACATAGTCCTGCACAGAGCCTACCCAACCAGATTCGTCTCATCCGGAACACCTTTCTGCTTTCACAAGAGCTTCCCGCGAAGTGCAATGGCAGTCTTAAGATCGAAAGCCGTGCCGCCCGAAGCATTTACATAATGCGCGAATCGCCCGTCCTCTGTGAGAATCAGCATTGACGCAGACGCCACGAGCATGGAAACATCCGCTATGCCAAAGTGGAACAGTGAACTAAGTGAGAGCACGGCTGCTCTCGTGAAGCTTTTCATCACACTCGGCAATAAGCGTACGAAATTTAACTGCAAAGTCGTCCTTCTTATGGTCGGGCAATGCATTCGCTAGATTGCTGACTTCAGTAAGAATGTGCGGAGTCGTTCGAATTTATCCGCTTGTGACACAATCTCCGCAAGAGAGTCGAAGTCCTGTTCCGAAAACTCTTGAGTCCGCTTGAACTCCCTGATGAGGGTGCGATCCGTAAAACCTATAACCAGCAGTAGAAGAAGGTTTGCATCCAAAAAGATGTTGCCTCGCAACAAGGGTTCCATTACTTTAAGCAGCCTTAATCGAAACCAGAAATCCGGAGTCCGGTTGCAGTTCAACAGCTTTTCGAATGCGCCTTGGTCGTAGAAGATCCGCTAGATTACTAGAGCTTGGCTCATCTGGGACAGCCGCGCTGAAAGTGAAACGCCAATAACCACCTCTTAACGGAGTCTCCGCCTCCTCAAGTCTAAGATCACGATTTGCGAAATCAGGAAATAGGAGGGCAATCTCGCTTTCAGCTTTTGCAACTGCTTCCTTTACATCAAGCATGTCTGGCCTCCGGAATGATCATAGCGCAGGTCAAGCCGGTTCCTGCTGGGTCATGCAATGCAGCGCGCCCAGCCCCCAGATGAAGTCGCCACAGTGAATCCCAACAATCGTGCGGGCAGGGAAGCAGTCCGCCAGCGTATTCAGCGCAAGCCGGTCGTTTGCGTCGTTGAAGGTGGGCACCAGGACAAGATCGTTCGCGATGTAGAAGTTTGCATAGCTTGCAGGAAGGCGCTGCCCGTCGAAGATCACTGGCGAAGGCATTGGCAACTCGATCACTCTGTACGCGTAACCGTTGGCCTGCTTTGCATTGCGTAAACGGTCCAGATTCTCCGCCAGCGGCAAATGGTTCTCATCCGCAGTGTTGTGCTCCACAGCCGCAACAATGGTGTCCTCCGCGACAAAGCGGGCGACATCGTCCACATGCCCATGCGTGTCATCGCCCGCGCAGCCACGGTTTAGCCAGATCACCTGCTCCACGCCGAGATGCTGCGCAAACACCTGCTGCAACTGTTCGCGGGACACGCCTGGATTTCGCTGCTGCACCTCGCTCAACAGGCACTCCTCCGTCGTCAGCATCGCGCCCGCGCCGTTCACGTCAATAGAGCCGCCCTCCAGCACCACGCGCCGGTCCACGCCGTCCACCGCCACCATCGGATCAAACCGTGGCAGCCCACGTAAACTGCTCACATGCTCCGGAATCTGGTCGTCCTGCTGCCAGTTGGGGTACTTGGCCCACGCATTGAACTTCCAGTTCGTAATCGCCCGATCGTTCGCCTTCTTCACAAAGATCGGACCGGAGTCGCGCAGCCAGATGCGGTCGGTCGGCCAGTGGGGAAATTGCAACCGCGCCAGGGTCGCCCCGGCACGCAGCAGGATGCGCCGCGCCACCTTCTCCGCCTTGGCATGGTTCACCAGGATGTTGACCTCTTCCACCTGCGAGAGGTGCCGCACAATCTCCGAGTACACCCACGGAATCGGCTGAAACTTCCCCGGCCAGTCCTCCGCATTGTGCGGCCACGCAACCCACGTGGAAGCATGGGGCTCCCACTCCGCCGGCATACGGTATCCGAGGCTGTTTGTATCGTTGGTCATCCTAGTGAGTGTACCGAGCAGTGTTGCTGGGCGTCGGGGCGCGTGTCGCACGTAGGTACATCCAGGGCCAAAGGCCCGTCGGCATAAAAGCCTAGGCCGAAGGCCTAGGTGGACGAGTGTTGAAGGCTAGAGCACTGAAGGCGCGGCACATAGCCTCATGCCTGCGTCTGCGTGAAGCCGCACTAGTCCAGAAACCTCTTCGTCACACCCTCATACGCATCCACGCGCCGGTCGCGCAGAAACGGCCAGTGCTGCCTCGTAATCTCCACCTGCGCGGGATCGATGGTCGCATACAGAATCTCCTCAGCATCATGTGACGCCTTCGCTACGATCCGCCCAAACGGATCGGCAATGAACGACCCACCCCAAAACTCAATCCCCGCTCCCTCCGGTCCGGGCATGGTCACGCCCTCATGGACCACATCGCCATGCTCCATGCCCACGCGATTCACCGCGCACACCCACACGCCGTTGCTGATAGCGTGCGCCCGCTGCGTCGTCTGCCAGGCATCGTACTGCGCCTCGCCAAACTCGGCCTTCTCGCCCGGATGCCATCCAATCGCGGTCGGATAGAAAAGCACCTCGGCACCCTTCAGCGCCGTCACCCGCGCACCCTCCGGATACCACTGGTCCCAGCACACCAGCGTGCCAATGTTGCCCGCGCTCGACCGCAGTGCCCTGAACCCAAGATCGCCCGGCGTAAAGTAAAACTTCTCGTAGTAGAGCGGGTCATCCGGAATATGCATCTTGCGGTAGATGTCCGCGATGCTGCCATCGCGCTCGATCGTCACCGCCGTATTGTGATACAGACCCGGCGCGCGCCGCTCAAACAGGGAGGCGATGATGACCACCTTATAGTCCCGCGCAACTTCGCTTAGCCGCCGTGTCGAAGGCCCCGGAATTGTCTCCGCAAGCGAAAACAACGCATGATCTTCCCGCTGGCAAAAGTACTGCGCCCTGAATAACTCGGGCAAACAAATAAGTTCCGCACCATGCTTCGCCGCCTATGCAATCCGCTCCGCCGCCTTACCCAGATTCCTCTGCGTATCTGGCTCGCAACTCATCTGAACAAGCGCAACCTTAGTCTTCTTCATACAGTCCTGAAACTGCGGCTTTAGCCGCTGAGATAGAACATCTCGCCAAGGCAATCGAGCGGCTTTAGCCGCTAAGAGAACAGCTCATGAGATCGCTACCCCATCACCTCGCGCACATCACGCGCCAACGCATCCACACGCGCAGGCACCGT
>CAXUBG010000146.1:0-7971 GCA_964249285.1 uncultured Terriglobus sp.
GGCTAGGAATAGAACATTGCTGGGTGCCCCATGTCTCGCTTCTGAGACGTGGGTTTGTAGGATGGATGTATGGAACTGACGACCGCGCTCCAGCCCAACCGCTCCGCCCTGCTCTCGCTGCTTGCGAAACTTTCATTTCGCCTTGGTGACTTTACGCTGGCGTCTGGTGCGAAAAGCGACTACTACATCGATTGCCGCACGACCACGCTGGACGCCGAAGGCGGCCTGCTCACCGGTTTGCTCTTCGCCGAATTGATCCGCAGGCACGCGCCGCGGGCCGAGGCCGTTGGCGGTCTTACCATGGGTGCGGACCCCCTCGTCTCCAACACCGCCTCCGCTTCCGCCTGGTGGCAGATGGAACATCCTGAAGCACAGGTCCTGCACGGCTTTCTGGTCCGAAAAGATGTTAAGAGCCATGGCACGGGACGCCTGATTGAGGGCTATGTCCGCGAAGGCGCGCATGTCGTCGTGGTGGATGATGTGTGCACCACCGGCGGATCGACCATCACCGCCATCGAAGCCGTGCAGGCCGCAGGCATGACCGTCGCCGCCGTGCTGTGCCTCGTGGATCGTGAACAGGGTGGCCGCACCGCGATTGAAGCGGCAATTGGAGGCGCGCCATTCATCGCTGCGTTTACAGCTTCTGACGTACGCGGCGAGAAACTGCGCGACGTTTAGCCGAAGTCTTCTGGCTCTGTCACAGTGACTTGCTGCCTGGTAACGGTCACCTTGCATTTACCGCAGACAGGACATGACCGGCCCCTGCGATGCAATACCTGCGAAGAAAGAAAGACCTTGCCGCAAGCGAAACAGGTCACGGCAGCGTTGTTCCCGAACCAGTCCTCATCCATTCGCAGGTTCTGTTTGTCGAGCAGCCTCATCTTGCGATGGTAGCGCCTTGTCAGTTCGTCTTCGCCTACAATCGAAACATGGCCATGCGAACAGAAGGCGAAGACTTACGGAGCACTGGGGCGGCTGCACTACGACGTGAAATTAGCACTCGCAATCTTTTGCTGGCTTCTGCTGTCGAGCATGAGATCACCTACGGGGAAACAGCCTCGGTTGTTTACCGCGAAGACAAGCAGGGAGAACATGGCAACTTCTTCCCTGCCTCCTACCGGCGCGTCGTCGCCAACCCTCATTGGGCACGGCGTCTGGGCAAGACGTACACGGCGTCCCACCGCATTGCGCGTGGACATGAGCACGAACGGGCAGAGCTGGATTGCGCCAACAGCTCTGACGCGCTGCTGATGAACATCTTCTGTGCACCGTCCACGATGCGCTCCGCCAGGCTGAGCGCGTTGCTGGGAGTGGAACGTGGCGCGCTACCCAGCTTTGGCGTCCGCGTGCGCACACCCTTGCGCGACGGTCACGACGACCGGACTGAAGTGGACATGCAGTGCGGTGATCTGCTCGTCGAAGCCAAGCTGAGCGAGACCGGCTTCCAGACCGCGCGCCCTGACCTCATGGCTCGCTACGAAGCTTTCGAAGAGGTGTTCGACACAGACGGGCTGCCACGCACACGCGGGCAGTTTCGCGCATACCAGCTTTTGCGCGGCATCATGGCCGCCCATCATCATGGCACGCGCTACGCTGTCTTCTGCGATGCGCGCCGCCCGGACCTGCGCGAGGAGTGGTTTGCCGTCCTCTCAGCGGTTCACTCCGCCGAACTTCGCAGCCGGTTGCTGCTCGTCACGTGGCAGGAGATTGCAGGCTGCCTGTCGCGCCCGCTCAAAAACTTCCTTGCTGTGAAGTACGGCATCGAAGCGCGCTGACTCGCTCCGCCCAATCTCGCTGCGCTGCAACGGTAGACTAAGCGAGATGATTCCCACACTTGAATGGACGGACGCTGGCGTCCGCTTCCTGGACCAGACCAAACTGCCGCTGGAACAAACGTACGTGCTGGCGACCAGCTACCAGGAAGTAGCGGCCGTCATTCGCGACATGATTGTGCGCGGCGCACCCGCCATTGGCGTTTCGGCGGGCATGGGCATGGCGCTCGGCATCCGGAACTCATCCGCCACTGACATTGCCGCGTTAAGCAGAGACGTCGATGAGATGGCGGATGTGCTGGCGCGTACCCGCCCTACAGCGGTGAATCTGTTCTGGGGAATCGAGCGGATTCGAACGTTGTTCCTGAAGCTGGCCAAGGAGCAGCCAGCCGGCCGTGCCGAGGCAGACCAGATTGCAGCTATCCGCGCCGAAGTTGTTGCCGAAGCAAAGCGCATGTATGACGAGGACATCCAAACCTGCCGCACCATGGGCCGCGTGGGCGAACACCTGCTGCCACGCGAAGGTACCGTGCTGACGCATTGCAACGCCGGTGCGCTATGTGCAGCGGGGTACGGCACGGCGTTGGGCGTGATCCGCGCGGCGGTGGAGGCAGGAGCGAAGATCGATGTACTCGCGGATGAGACGCGGCCTTATCTCCAGGGTGCGCGGCTCACCGCGTGGGAGCTGCTGCAGGACAACATTCCCACCACGGTTCTCTGCGATAACATGAGCGGTCACTTCATGCGCAAGGGGCGCATTCAGGCGGTGATCGTGGGCGCGGACCGCATCGCCGCCAATGGCGATGTGGCCAACAAGATCGGCACCTATACCGTGGCGGTGCTGGCGAAAGAGCACGGCATTCCCTTCTATGTGGCCGCGCCGTGGGCAACGGTAGACATGGCGACGGCCACGGGCGAAGACATTCCCATTGAAGAGCGCAGCGCGCACGAGGTGACGCACTCCAACGGCAAGCAGATGACGCCGGATGGTGTCGGGATTGAGAACCCGGCGTTTGATGTGACGCCCGCGAAATACGTGACGGCGATTATCACGGAACGTGGCTTGCTCCGTGCGCCGTACAGCGAAAGCATGCTGGCCATGCAGGCCGGGGCGGATGCCATCGCCCGTTAGCACGCAGCTGGCTGCGCTGGGCAACTGGCGCCGCCGCTCGCTTGTGCGTGCCAATCTGCTGGTGGTGGCCGGTCTGCTGATCGCGTTTCGCATTTCCGATTTTCCACATAACCGGGGATCGATCTGGATGGTTGTGCCGCTGCTACTGGCGCTGGCGGGCACCGTGGATACGCTGCGCTGCATGCGGTCGCGCTGGAACTGGTATCACGGCGGCGTGATTCTGTGCGCCTACATGGACCTGATGGTGGTTTGCCTGATTCTGTTCTTCCTTGTGTACCCGCTCTGGTTGTGACGAAAGATCGCGGAAGTTTGCTGCCGCAACGTCCGGTCATCGCGATAAGCTTTCATCATTCCCAGGAGTGCTTATGTTGAAGGGTTTTCGCGATTTCATTCTGCGCGGCAACGTGGTTGATCTTGCCGTAGCCGTGATCATTGGCGCGGCGTTCGCCAGCATCACGGCGTCCTTTACCGCTGACGTGATTACGCCGCTGATTGCGGCGCTGGTTGGCGCGCCGGACTTCTCCAGCCTGGTGATCCACATGCCGGTGCTGCACGCTGTTGCGCCACCGAACCCACTGCCAGCTAACTATATTCCGCCGGGCGAGATTCACATTGGCAAGTTTTTAAACGCGGTCATTAACTTCCTGATTAATGCGGCTGCGATCTACTTCCTGATTGTGCTACCGATGAAGACCGTGGTGGCACGCTTCGACAAAGGGGCCGAAGTGACGACAAAGGTCTGTCCGCAATGCCTGTCTGAGATTCCGTTGGCAGCCACACGCTGCAGGTTCTGCGCGGAACCTATCTAGGAAAGAGCCGTGGAGAACAATCGCGTCATTCGCTTGTGCGCAGCAGACGAGTTGCTATACATAGGGAGCGTAATCAATGACGGTGCAGTTGCCTACTCTGGAGTGATCCCCGCTGACCGGTTCAGCACGCCTTACATGAGCGATGAATATCTGCGAAGTGAAATGTCCGCTGGTGTCGTGTTTTGGGGGTATGAGCGCGCCGGAGTGTTAGCTGGAGTGATGGGCATTCAGGACGTAAAGGATGTCACTCTTATTCGCCACGCCTATGTACGGACGGCAGAACAGGGTAAAGGCATCGGTGCAAGCTTGTTAGCAAAGCTTCGTTCCATGACGAACAGGCCAATACTCATTGGAGCCTGGGCGGATGCCACCTGGGCGATTCAGTTCTACCGGCGACACGGTTTCGAGGTGGTATCCGCCGAGGAGAAGACCCGCCTGCTGCGGACGTACTGGACTGTTCCAGAACGTCAGGTTGAAACGTCGGTGGTATTGGCGGATGATCGCTGGCGCACTCGCCGTCCTAACCGCGCAGTGCCAGTTGCTCGGTCATAATGTGGGTTAGTTCCGGCTTCTTAAGGCCGTGGATTTCTTCGTTGTACTTATCGACTTTGCTGGACCAGTTCATGGAACAGAACTTGGGGCCGCACATGCTACAGAAGGCTGCTTCCTTGTAGTAGTCATCGGGCAGGGTTTCGTCGTGCATGCCGCGGGCGGTTTCGGGGTCGAGCGATAAGTCGAACTGAGCGTTCCAATCAAAGGTGTAACGCGCGTGACTGATGGCGTCATCGCGGTCGCGCGCGCCGGGCCGGTGCCGCGCGATATCCGCCGCGTGGGCCGCTATTTTGTACGCGATAATGCCGTCCTTCACGTCCTTTTCATTGGGCAGGCCGAGGTGCTCCTTCGGCGTGACGTAGCAGAGCATGGCCGCGCCATGCCAGCCGATCATGGCGGCACCGATGGCGGAGGTAATGTGGTCGTAGCCGGGGGCGATGTCCGTGACCAGGGGCCCTAAAACATAAAACGGAGCGCCGTCGCAGAGCTCGACTTCCTTGTCGACCTGCTCCTTGATCTTGTCCATGGGGACGTGCCCGGGGCCTTCGATCATCACCTGCACATCGTTCTTCCATGCCTCGCGGGTCAGTTCGCCCAACGTCTTCAACTCCGCGAATTGGGCTTCATCGCTTGCGTCGGCCACACAGCCGGGGCGCAGGCCGTCGCCCAGCGAGTAGCTGACGTCGTACTTCGCCATGATCTTCGTGATGCGGTCGAAGTTCTCGTAGAGGAAGTTCTGTTTGTGATGCGCGGTCATCCACTGGGCGAGGATGGCTCCGCCCCGGCTGACGATGCCGGTAATGCGCTTGGACACCATGGGGACGTACTGGATGAGAACGCCGGCGTGGATGGTGAAGTAATCGACGCCCTGCTGCGCCTGCTCCTCGATGACTTCAAGGTAGAGGTCGATGTTGAGGTCCTCGACCTTCTTGACGCGCGCGAGCGCCTCGTACAGCGGCACGGTGCCGATGGGGACGGGCGAGTGGCGGAGGATGGCCTCGCGGATCATGGGGATATCGCCGCCGGTGGAGAGGTCCATGACGGTGTCCGCGCCGAAGTGTACGGCGGTGTGGAGCTTGCGCAGTTCCTCCTCCACGTTGCTGGAGAGGGCGCTGTTGGCGATGTTGGCATTGATCTTGCAGAGCGAGCCGACACCGATGGCCATCGGCTCCAGTTCCGGATGACAGATGTTTGCGGGGATGATCATGCGTCCGGCGGCGATCTCGTCGCGCACAAAGACGCCAGTCAGCTTCTCCTTGTGCGCGACGTATGCCATCTCCTCTGTGACGAGGCCTTTGCGGGCGAAGTGCATCTGGCTCATGTTGGAGTCGCCGGTGCGGGCGGCTTCGGCGCGGCGGTTCACGATCCATTCCGCGCGTGGTTGCGGGACGGCGTACCCGTTGCCGTTGGAGCCTGTGTGGCCGTTGCTGCCGTTGGTGCTTGCGCCTGTGTTCATGCTCGTGTTTTCTCCCGCGTAAGGCTTAGGCGAAGTATACCCGTGGCGACGGTGCGGTTACCGTTGCGGCATTGCTATACCGCCTTGCGCGCGCGTTTGCGCAGCTGATGCGGGTTAGAATCAGAGGTGGTATGGACAGTACAATTTCTTCTTCGCGCAACATTGTTGTCGCCACGGTGGTGATTGTGGCCGCAGTGCTTTACCTGGCGATCAGCGGCGCGCGCGACAGCAAGAGCTATTACTGCACGATTGGCGAGTTGCAGACGATGGGCAACAAGGCCTACAGCCGGAGTATCCGTGTGGCAGGCAATGTGAAGCCAGGGTCGATCCACAGGGTTGGCACACACGCGAACTTCGTGCTGCTGGAGCTTGGCAAGGAGTTGCCGGTGAAGTATGACGGCACGGAGCCGCCGCCCGATACGTTCAAGGATGACGCGCAGGCGCTGGCCATGGGACATCTCGGCCGCGATGGCGTTTTTCAGGCCAATCAGTTGCAAGCCAAGTGCGCCAGTAAATACGCGCCAGCGCAGCCGGGACAGAAGACTGCCTCCATGATGCCTGCTGCCGCCGTCGTGCCGGTCAGCCGCTAGCGGCTACTGCAGGATGGGCACGCCAGCCAGTTCGTGCGTGGCCGCGATCCGTGCCTTCCATTCTGCCGGGCCTGTGGCATGGACGCTGGTACCGTCCGCGCTGACGGCTACGGTGACAGGCATGTCTGTCACCTCGAACTCGTAGATGGCTTCCATGCCCAGATCCTCAAACGCGAGGACGCGTGAGGACTTGATCGCCTTGGACACGAGATACGCGGCACCGCCGACCGCCATGAGGTAGACCGCGCCGTTGTCGCGGATGGCTGCGATAGCCTCCGGGCCGCGCTCGCTCTTGCCGACCATGCCCAGCAAACCGGTTGCTTCCAGCATCTGACGGGTGAACTTGTCCATACGTGTCGCAGTCGTTGGGCCGGCGGGTCCCACAACCTCGTCGCGCACCGGATCAACCGGGCCGACGTAGTAGATAAAGCGGTTTCGGAAGTCAACGGGCAGGCGCTCGCCACGATTCAACATGTCGCTCATGCGCTTATGCGCGGCATCGCGGCCGGTGAGCAATTTGCCGCTTAAGAGGATGACTTCACCGGCACTCCACGTGGCGACTTCAGCGCGGGTGACGGTATCCAGGTTGACGCGGCGGGCGTTCAGCGGGTTGTAGGTCAGCTCCGGCCAGACCACCAGCGAAGGCGGCTCAAATACTGCGGGTCCGCTGCCATCCAGGTGAAAGTGCGTGTGCCGGGTGGCCGCGCAGTTTGGAATGATGGAGACGGGAAGGTTGGCGGCGTGGGACGGGTAGTCCAGGATCTTTACGTCCAGCACCGTCGTCAGGCCGCCCAGGCCCTGCGCGCCGATGCCCAGGGCGTTGATGCGTTGGTACAGGTCGACCCTCAGTTTCTCGATGTTGGTCTTTGCACCGCGTGCGATCAGCTCCTGCATGTCAATGGGATCCATCAGCGCGCGCTTGGCCAACAGCATGGACTTTTCCGCCGTGCCGCCGATGCCAATGCCCAGCATCCCCGGCGGACACCAGCCCGCGCCCATCTCAGGCACCATCTTGAGCACCCAGTCGGCGACGGAATCGGACGGGTTGAGCATGGCGAATTTGGATTTTGCCTCGCTGCCGCCACCCTTTGCCGCAACGGTGACGTCAACGCCGTCACCCTGCACCAGTTCCACCACGACCGATGCAGGCGTGTTGTCCCGCGTGTTGCGACGGGTAAAGGCGGGGTCGGCAAGGATGCTGCCGCGCAGTGGGTTATCCGGGTTCAGGTATGCCCGGCGCACGCCTTCGTCGCACATGCCCTGGATGTCGAGGGTGGCGTCCGGGAAGTGCACGCCCATGCCCACCTTCACGAAAACGGTGACGATGCCGGTGTCCTGGCAGATGGGCCGGTGGCCCTCCGCGCACATGCGGCTGTTGATCAGGATTTGCGCGATGGCGTCCTTGGCCGCGTGCGACTCTTCCATCTCATAGGCGCGCGTGAGATTGGTGATGTAATCCGTGGGGTGGTAGTAACTGATGTATTGCAGCGCGTCCGCCACGCTGCTGATGAAGTCTTCCTGCCTGATCTGCGTCATCGCCTCTTTATTTTAAGTTGTCCCGAATGGGGAGGCCTGCTGCGCGTCCGGTGCGGCGTCCCCGCAGAGCGCAGGCGAACACATGTTCTATTGACCGTAGACGAAAGGAGCCTTCATTGCTGGA
>CAXUBG010000147.1:0-7943 GCA_964249285.1 uncultured Terriglobus sp.
CGGGAAAAGCTAGCGCCGCGCCGGCCGTGGTCCAGGCCAGCGCGGCGAGTGCACCCGCGGCTGTTCAGCCGATGCCATTGGCGAAGGCGGCTTCTGGGGCGCTTACTGCTGAACAGAAGCGGACCGCAGAAGTCAAGCAGTGGCAGGCACAGCACGCACCCGCTATCATTCGCGCGCTTGCGAACCAGCGAGTGCTGCTGCAAAACCGGCAAAAACAGCTTGATGCGTGGAACGATCAAACCAAGGCGAAAGCACGAACTTGGTTCGGATCGGATTCGCTGGAGACGAGAGAAGCTTTGCTGAAGCGCACAAACGCGGAGTTGGCCCTGAATGGAAAGATGAAGCTGGATAATTTCCAGCCGCCTGAACCGGGAATGGCTAAACCTGGGAATTTTGCTTATGTTTACCCGAACGACCCAAAGCACATCGTCTACTTGGATTCAGGCTTCGACGAAGCTCCGCCCTTGGGAGAAGATTCGAAAGCGGGCACGCTGGCGCACGAAATGTCGCACTTCCGGAGTGTCGCCGGAACTGTTGACGATGATGGACATGGTGTCACCACGTACGGCTCCGCCGCTTCACGAGCATTGGCCGTCAAAGATCCTGGAGCAGCACTAAACCACGCGGATAGCTATGAATATTTCGTTGAAGGCCTTAAGTAGGGCGCGAGTGCCGATCGTGGCGCTCAGCTTGGCGATGACCGTCGGTCTCGGTTGCCAGGCAGAACACGATTCACGGTTTGGTAACAAACAAGCCACAATCGCTCCAGCAAAGAAAGGATTGACGGTGAATCCACAAATAGACCTGAAGGTGGACACAAGTAACAGTCACGTTGTGGTGTATGCAACTTGGAAAAATACATCAGATACGGACACTTTCTTCTTTGACCCCTGGCAGGTTTTTCGTGACAGCATGATGGAGGGTAGCGTCTTGCAGATTGAGGAGAACGGGCGCAAGATAGCCTTTCTTGGCCCCATGGTGAAGCGACGGGCCTCGCTGGAGAAGGATAGGGTGCGGCTTGAGCCGGGTCAAACTCTCAACGGGCAGCAAGACATAACCGGTAAGTACGAATTTGCCGCAGGCACGCACGCCTATACTTTGCAGTACGCGGCTTTTCTGAAGGTAAGCACGCCCGAGCAGTACACCGAAGTGCGTTCGCAACCAGTGACATTTACGTTGGTGCATTGACTCCCACCTCCTTTTAGAAGCCAAGCCAAACTCTTATGAGCGACTTGCAATACAAAGAAGTTGAGCTGATTTCAAGAGAAAAGCTTGAACGTGATCTTGCGAGCGGGGACGAAGCCACAATAGCGGATGCCCTATACTCAGCCACTCGCTTTTCAGAAGACTGGCAATGGCCTCAAAGCATATGCCTCGATCGTGTCTCCTCACCGATGCTGTTGGTACGTTGGGCCGCCGTAACTTGCCTCGGTGATATTGCTTTTCTACGCCGCCGGCTTGATAAGAGGCGGGTTGTGGCCGCACTAGAGGGGGCAATTAAGGACCCGACTATTTCCGATCCAGCGAGCTACAGTCTTAGTATGGTGAAACAATTTATTGAAGATCAGCCATAACTGTGTGATTTGCACCTGTGACATTACCTTCAAAGCAGTGCGCTGTGCGAACGATGAGATGGCGGGGTCAGGAACGCGACCCATCGAGCCGAACAATGTGAAGCGGCTGGTGACCAAGAGCGGCAACCGTCTGCACCTGAGCGACAAGCCGGGGCAGGAGACCGTCTTCCTGGCGACGCCGAACCATACCTCGCTCAGCATGACGGAGCACTCGGACGAGACCGGCCGGCAGCTTGTGCATCTGCACTCGGACGGCGACATCGTCCTCTCCGCAGGCGGACGCGTGCACATCCAGAGCCAGTTCTTCTCGCGAGAAATAGGCTCCCCGGGAAAAGCTAGCGCCGCGCCGGCCGTGGTCCTTCGGTAAAAAGCTGCCGGTCCTCGACTGCGCCTGATAACTTCCTTCAGCATTTTGCCGGCGGCGGTGGCGCGCCGATCTTCTGGAGTGCGAGCCGGATGGCACCCGAGGAAGAGAGGCCGACCACGAGACAGTCATTCGGCAGAATAGCGAGCAGTTTGGGCGCGGCGGCGTGGGCGCGCGGGCCCAGATTGCCGAGGGCAGCGGCGACACCGGCGCGCACGGACTCTTCATGGCTGTCAAGCAGGCCGATCAGGGAGTTCAGGGTCGCATCATCAACCGCGTGCGGGTCGATCCCGTGGGTAAGTCCGGCAAGGTGATTCGCTGCGTTCGTGCGGTCCATGGCGGTTCCGCCGCTTTGGATGGCGGTGATGGCTTCGGCGATGTGTTGACTGCGCATGGCAGACCTCGAAGTTGCAGCCGATTGGGACGGCAGACGTGCCGCGGGTAAGATCGCCGGTGCCAAGAGGGCAATTACTGCCGCACGGCGGACAAGCCGGGAGATCCATGCACGCATGGTGGCGGTCATGGCGCGGTCCAATTGCGTTTTACGCGTGCTGTCGCATTTTGGGTCGGAAGCTTGGGATCCGAAGTGGTAGCGGGCAGGATACCGGCTGCAGTGGCGGCATTGTTCGGTACAAAGGACGGCGGCAGGGCAAGCCCCTCATAAAAACGGGCGCTGCCAGTGGTGTGCGTATTGGTAGGCGCGCGGAACATATCGTCGTACGGGACCATGTTGAGGTAGATGGTTGATTGAGATCCCCGTGGAATCTGCCACGCTTCCCAATAATCGAGATGACGGCCAGGCTGCGCACCGGCCGGAGCGATGTTCATGATGATATGCTGCACGATCCATCCGCCTTTGGGCGAACTGTGGGCGAGGTGCCAGCGAATGGTCCAATACTTCTGGCCCGGCGAGGTTGGTACGGTGGAGTAGGTGAGACGCTGAGGCGCAGTGCTCTGGTGCCGCGTGTGTCCCGCGGAGTGATGACTAGTGTGGCTGGAGTGGCCCTGAAGCCCGGCGCTTGCTGCATTATCCATGTGGACGACGTGCATGACGCGGACGACGCTCGCGGCCTGTTCCAGCCCGGACAGTTCATGATTGGCAAACGACACGCCACCGGTGCGGATGCTGAAGATAGGACGCAGGATGGGCGCATGCGCGGCGGGAACCCGGAAGCTCTGGCCGGCGTGCGTCGTGATGACGGCAGTGGCGGTGGCCGGCGTCTCCGGCGCACGCGAAACAAGGGGTGCGACGGCGTGGAAGGTGACCCAACGGTGCAACTGCGGGTAGTAGCGCACGAAGACGACGGGCTTCTCCGGCGTGGCAAGCAGCCGGGCCTGGCGCAGGTACTGCGGGGGCACGTCCGTCGAGATGCCGGTGGGTCCATCGGTCACGGCAGTCCGCCTCCGTTACTGAGCCTGTCTGCGTGCGGCGATTAGCAGGCTTTGGCTGAACTATATCGTGTCTGGCGTGCCGGTGACGAACGGGTCGTGCGCGGGAGCCGGTCAGAATCTGTAGTTGGCGCTGAATTGCAGGTGGCGCTCCGTGGAGCGGGTGCTTGTGATCTGTCCGAAGGTGCTGTCGCTGAAGTTGGTGTCAGGATTGCCCAGGCTGGTGATGTTGAAGGCGTTGAACGCGTCGAAGCGGAAGCCGACGGTCTGCTCGCGGAAGGTGCGGAAGTCCTTGAAGGCCGAGAGGTCAACGTTGCGGAAGCCGGGACCGCGCACGTTGCCGTTGCGTGAGGTGCCGAACTGCGCTGCGGGCGCGGCAAAGCTGTTCGCGAAATTATTCCCAAACCACTGATCGACAGTGCGGTTCACCACGTTGAGCGGTGCCCGGTAATCTGGGCGCAGGTTGCCGTAGGTATTCACCGCATTGTTGTTGTTGATGGTGACGGTCTCAGGCAGGCCGGAGTAGACGATGGCGGCGAGTGAAAGCCTCCATCCGCCGAGCGCCTCATCGATGAAGTAATTTGCATTTGGCAGAAAGGTTTTGCCGTGGCCCACGGGAACGGCGTAGACGGCGGTTGCGCTGATGTTATGCCGGACATCGTAGCCTGCTGGACCGTAGTCCGCCGCGCTGTCGTAGTAGTTCTGGAAGGCACCGCTGAAGCCGTTGGTGTTTAAGCCGTAATTGCCCAGGCTGTTGGTCATGGCTTTGGACCAGGTGTAGTTCACGGTGTACTCCAGGCCGTGACTTGCACGTTGTTGCAGGGTCATCTGCAAGGCGTTGTAATTCATCATGGCGCGCGATTCCGTGATGAGCAGGATGCTGGAACCGACGGAGACGGACGGATCGGCGTTCGCACCGATATAGGGGTTGTTGTAGAAGGGTGCGGAGGTTGGGTCGCCGGGCACGCGCCACTGGTTGACGTTGCCATAGTCCTCGATGTGCTGACCCTGCTCGCCCAGGTAGCTGGCACGAAGAGACGCGGTATGGGACAGGGCATACTCGGTGACCAGGTTCCACTGCTGCACGTAGGCGGGCTGGATGTTCTGGGGGTAGACGTTATACGTACCACCGTAGGCTACCGCGCCCGTAAAGCCCTGCTCCACGGTGCGCGGCGTGGTGACTGCACCTGGAGCTGGCCCCGGAACCGTCACGTTTACCGCTTGAATAAACGGCGTGATGGACGTGAGCCGCTGGTTGGATGAGTTGCCCTCGAAGAAGCTGGTGGCACCATAGCCGCCGCGCAGCACAAGCGAGTTGCTTACCTGGTAGGCGAAGCCGACCCGTGGCGTAGCCTGCCGGAAGTTGTAGTTGTAACAGGCGCGGTTACTGCACAATCCCGCGCCTGCAGGGGCACCTGCCGGAATCGCATGGGCATACTGGATCTGGCCCGTGGCGAGATTGATGTTGCCCGTCTTGTTGTTCGATTCGACCCACGGCTCG
The DNA here is from genome assembly GCA_964249285.1 of uncultured Terriglobus sp. GTDB lineage: Bacteria > Acidobacteriota > Terriglobia > Terriglobales > Acidobacteriaceae > Terriglobus. Next base: position 4,829 of record CAXUBG010000147.1, read on the forward strand.
TCCACTTCATAGCGGACGCCGAGATTGAGCGTGAGCCTGGGTGTTGGCTTGTAGGAATCGGCGAAATACCCGGCCACTCTCCATTGGCGCTGCCCGACGTTGACGCTGCCCAGCGTTACCTGGATATTGCTGACACGGTCCAATACGAAGTCCGCTGGACCGTAGCCTGGCTCTGCCGCGCTGGTGCCCGGAATGGTCTGAGCCGGGTTGCTGGTGAAGTTGCCACTGTAGTTCATCTGGCCCAGGAAGCCGGAGTTATTCGCGGTGGGATAGTTGTTTTGGTAGCGGAGCGCCTGGATGCCAGCCTTGATGGTGTGGCGGCCGCGTTGCCATGAGATGTCGTCGATGTAACTGAAGGTGTTGTCGGTAAGTCCGCCGCCAAATGCCGCGTTGCCCACGCTGGGTGTGCCCATGTTCTGGGAGGAGAAGCCCTGGTACTGCTGCGTGCCAAAGGGAATACCAACGACGGAGTTCCCCGTGTAGCCAAAGCTGCCGCTTGTATCCTGCGTCTGGCCGCTGTGCCAGATCGTGCGCGTGAGTCCGGCGCGCGCCGTGTTGACGACGTTGGGTGTGAAGATGTGTACCCAGGTAATGCCGCCGAGCTTGGTGGGGTACACGGTGGTCCCGGCAAACGCGACGACGAGCGGACTGGTCTGCCCGTCGTACCCGGTGCCCATGGAGTAGAAGCCGGTCAGCTTGTCGCCGGTACGTGGATCGTACTCGATCTTGACGTCACCCTGATTGTTTGCCCTGTAGTTGCGGTAATGGCCCTGGTAGTCGTTCTGCGTAAGGCCATCAATCGCCGTGGCGTTGGGCAGGGGATAGATGTCTGGATGCGCAAACAGATACTTTGCCACCGGGTTGGTGATGGGGATGCCCCTGTCTCCGGCGTACGGCGCGAAGTTGTTCTGTGTGTCGTACAGCTGGATTGGCTGCGGCTGTGCCAGCAGCGCGGAGAAGTCGCCGTTGCGCATGGCCTGCGTGAGCACGCTGGCGTAGGTGACGCCGCCGGAGTGGTAGCGGGAGCCAAGGTAATCGACGAAGAAGAAGAGCTTGTCGCGCCTGATGGGGCCGCCAAAGGTCGCGCCAAACTGATCCTGCGAATACGGGCTGTTGCTGAGCGGGATGATGTCGCTGGGGTTGGGCGTGTGCTTGTTGGTCCAGGAGTTGGCGTTGTAACGCCAGTCCTGCACGTAGCCGTAGAGCGATCCGTGGAGGTGGTTGGTGCCGCTTTTGAGGGTGGAGACCACGCCCGCGCCGTTGACGTTGCCGTAGTCCACCGGCGAGCTTGCCGTGAGTACCGTGATCTCCTGCAGGGATTCGGGAGCGGGGCTGTACGAGATCAGGTTGTTGAAGGTCTCGTTCATGTCAATGCCGTCGAGCGTGTAGTTGTTGGCCTGGGCGCGGTTGCCATTCAGGTTGACGGAATCCGTGAAGTAGTTGCTGCGCTCAATCTGGGTGGTGCCGGAGGTGCCGGCGGTGCTGACCGCGCCCGGCACGTAGAGTGTGAGTGCGGAGAAGTCGAGGCCGTTCAGCGGAAAGGTTGCGATGGTGTTGGCGGAAAAGGTGCTGCTGAGGGTGGCGTCCGTGGTGTTGAGGATGGGCGGTGCCGAGGACACGTCGACGGTGGAGCTTGCACCGCCGACGGTCAGGGTGACGTTGAAGGTGGCGGTGTGCACGGCCTCCAGCTGGAAGGGCGGGACGGTCTGCTGGCCGAAGCCGGCGGCGCTGATCGTGAGTTGATAGCGGCCAATGGGCAGGTTGGCGATGCGGTACTGGCCGGCCTTGTCGGCGGTGCCTGGAGAATCGACACCGGTATCCACGTTGTGCGCGACCACGGTGGCTCCGGGGACGACGGCGCCGCTGGGGTCGGCCACCGTGCCCACCACCGCGCCGGTGACGTTCTGGCTGTGGATGGCGGTGGGGGAAAGCACAGCAACGGTGCATGTGCTGGCACACAGCACGACAAGGGAAAGGGAAAGGCGTTTCATGACAGCCTCCATTATCAGGGCAAGCTCCCCGTTTGTGTGGAGTCGCTCGACGTGACTGCGGATGGACCGTCCGCGCGCGGGGCGCCGGGCGGTGTGTGGCAGAATCTGGGGAGAGATCATGCCCACGTTGAACTGGTTATCGCGCGAGGAGGACCTGGTCGCGGCGTCGAAGGTGCCGTACCGCCTCCTGGAAGAGGTGCCGGAGCTTTGCTGCAAGTGGACGGAACGCGGTAACGTGTAGAAATGTTTGAGCAGGCGTTCCGCAGGATCGACGACATCCTGCGCATGGATGACCGTATCCAGTCGGAACTGGATTACATCGAGCAGACCTCCTGGGTGCTGTTCCTGAAGTACCTGGACGCGCTGGAAACCGAGCGCGAGCAGATTGCCGAGCTGCACGGGACCGCGTACCGGCCCATCCTGGAGGAGGCGTACCGCTGGCACACCTGGGCCATGCCGATGAACGCGGCAGGAACGCTGGACCACAACCGTGCGCTGACCGGCGACGACCTCCGCGAGTTTGTGGATGGCAAGCTGTTCCCCTACCTCAAAAACTTCAAGCAGCGCGCCAGTGACGCGCGAACGATTGAGTACAAGATCGGGGAAATCTTCGGCGAGCTGCGCAACAAGTTCCAGTCCGGCTACAACCTGCGCGAAGTCATCGATCAGGTGGAAACACTGCGCTTCAACTCCCAGGATGAGAAGCACGAGCTGTCCGAGCTGTACGAGGCCAAGATCCGGCGGATGGGCAACGCCGGACGCAACGGCGGCGAGTACTACACGCCGCGCCCGCTCATCCGGGCCATGCTGGACGTGGTGCAGCCAAGGATTGGCGAGACGATTTATGACGGAGCGCTGGGGTCGGCCGGCTTCCTGTGCGAGGCGTACGCGCGCATGAAGCAGGACAGGAAGAGCGTGGATGACCTGGAGAAGCTACAGCGAAGCACGTTCTTTGGGCAGGAGAAGAAGCCACTGTCGTATGTGATCGGGCTTATGAACATGATCCTGCACGGGATCGAGGCACCCAACATCATCCACACCAACACGCTGGAAGAGGACAGCAACAGTATTCAGGAGAGTGGCCGCCATCATGTGATCCTGGCGAATCCGCCGTTTGGCGGGCG
>CAXUBG010000148.1:0-7860 GCA_964249285.1 uncultured Terriglobus sp.
ACGTCGTACTTCAAATCGAGTACACAACCGGACTGCTGGCCGTTGTCGTTGATATGGAGGAATGGCCCCATGGCAACGGCATCACCGCTGACCTCTCCAGAATTCGTATTGTGTGCCGCGTTTGTGTAGTACGCCCGCCCTTCGGCGTGAATCTTGCCGTGGCCTTCCGCGCTTCGCGTGAGAACCAGCCGGTCACCTTTCGTGCCAACGTGGCCGTTGGTCCAGGTTCCGAGCCACTGCCTCGTGGTGATGGCGGGCGTGGAAGGGACGGGTGCGAGACGGTCCGTGGGGATCCAGCCGGACCATCCGCCGATCGTCGCGCAGGTCCATCGGCCCTCGGTGATCGCGGGAGTGAGCGCCGGCGTGATGAGGTCACCCTGATATTCCTCAGGCTTGCCGGGGTCAAGATATTCTGCGTGGCACGCAGCCGCGTCACTGCCCTTGTCACCACAGTGGAAGAGCATGAGCACCGGCGCGGTGCCGCTGAAGACACGCAGCCCTTCGAAGCTGAACGACACAGGCGGTCGGCATTCGATGGCCGGTACGTCAGGAGGCAGGGGAGCGTCCTTGGTTTGCGCTTCTGCAAATGTGAAGGCAACAAACAGCAAAGCCCATAAGCGCATGGGCTTCAAGGCAAAGCATACGAACATTGTCTGGCACCTCGGGCTCTGACGTGACGCGGTGTTGAAGCCGGCTGCGCTCAGAGTACCGTACCGCCTGAACCAAATCGTTATAGTCTCCACAATCGGCTGCTGAAGTGCCTTAGAAGGGCTGCTGCTTAGCGTGCGTGGAGCGTCATCCGCAGCGGGTATTTGGGCCGCAGTGTGATCTTCTCCTCCACGTCAACGGGCTGTCCGGCGATCCACTCGAAACGCCAACGTTGGGCTATGGTGGCCAGCAGCATCACACCTTCCAGCCAGGCGAAGCCCTCACCAATGCATTGCCGCTGGCCTCCGCCAAACGGGAAGTAGACGAACTTGTCGCGCTTTGCTTTCTCCTCTTCGGTATGCCGCAGCGGATCGAAGCGGAGCGGGTCCGGGAAGAAGCGCGCGTCACGATGGATGATGTATTGCGAAAAGAACCAGTGCGTGCCGGGTGGCAGGCGGTAGGGCCCGATCTCGACTGGCTGATTCGACATACGGCCCATCGCCCATGCGGGCGGGTACAGCCGCATGGCCTCCGCAAAGACCATCTGCGTATATTTCAGTTGCGGGTAGTCCTCCAGCGACGCGTGGCGCCCCTGCAGCACCTCTGCGATCTCCACGGCCATGCGTTCCTGGACGTCAGGGTTAGTAGCCAGCAGGTACCAGCTCCACGAAAGCGCGTTCGCGGTCGTCTCATAGCCCGCCAGGAAGATAGTCAGGACTTCGTCACGCAGCTGCTCGTCGCTTAACGCGGAGCCGTCCTCGTCCCGCGCCAGCAGCAGCATACTCAGCAGGTCCCGGCGGTCCTCACCAGCGGCTTTGCGCTCCGCGATGATGCGATTGACCACACGGTCCAGTTTCTTGCGCGCTCGTACGAAGCGCATCAGGCCGGGGATCGGCCAATGCAGAAAGCGCTCGGCATCGGGAAAGGCGATGAGGAAGTTGTAGATCGCCATGATCTCGTTCGTCTGCTTGTTGATCTCGCGGATGTCATCATCCACGTCAGTCGCAAACAGCGTGCTTGCGACGATCTCCAGCGATAGGCTCATCATCGCGGCGTTCATGTCCACCACATCGCCATCGCGCCACTGCCCGGCGGTATGCGCCGTGATACGCACCATATCGTCGGCGTACGCGTTGATGCGTTGGCGGTGAAAGGCGGGCGCGGCGATGCGCCTCGAACGCTTGTGCGTGGGGTCGTCGCTGGTCAGCAGGCCCTCGCCCAGCAGGATCTTTAGCCGCTTGATCGTACGTTCCCGGACAAAGCTGTTCGACTGGTTGATGAGGATTTCGCGAATGTACTCCGGGTCGTTAAGGAAGACAATATGGATGTTGAAAAGCTTGTAATGCGCGATTGGTCCGCAGTTCCTCGCCATGTACTCGAAGAGGCGGATTGGCTTGCCGATGCGCGCCCACGGCTTATGCAGGTAAAAGGGCAGAGCTTTCCTTAAGCCGGGCGGTATGCGCCATTCCCCGGCTTTCGTGGTGACGGTATAGCCCGGCTGAAAGGTATACGCGGCGTCTAGATCAAGTTCTGCCATTGGTGCGTTAGACGCCTCTGCCTACCGAACTTGCCGTGTGGCGAGCCGCTCCCCAACGATGACGCGAACACGTTGCGCTACGGCTTCGATGCCGTCATCACCGGAGATGCAAACTACCCGTTGCGGCACGCGCGACGCGATGGCTTGGTACGCGGCATGCACGCGCCGGTAGAACGCCTCTCCTTCTGCCTCGAAGCGGTTTTCATCCGCTCCGCCGTGGGCTTCACGAAAGGAATCGTTGCGTTGCCGCGCACGGCGCAGGGCAGCGTCAACTTCTGGCAGCAGCAAAATGGTGAGGTCCGGCTGCAGATCGTCACATAATGCGGCATGCAGTGCCTGGACCCGCTGGGAGCCGAGCCCGCGACCCGCACCCTGGTACGCTTCACTGGAATCGGTATACCGGTCGCACAACACGATCTGGCCAGCCGCGAGCGCAGGCCGAATCATTTCGTGGATTGATTGCGCGCGGTCCGCGAACATCAGTGCGAGTTCTGTCAACGGTGCAATCCGGCCCAAGCCGGCCTCACTGCGGGAATCCAACAGAATGGACCGGATACGCTCGCCAAGGACGGTTCCGCCGGGCTGCCGAAGCAACACAGGCGCGTCACCACCGGCTCGCAGCCATTCGGCAAGCAGGCGGATTTGTGTGGTTTTCCCGGAACCGTCCGGCCCTTCAAAGGTGATAAACAAACCTATAGAAGCGGGTCGGCTCACGGCTTTAGGCTCGTGTGAAATTCTGCGTGACCGGTAGCGCTGAGCACGATGTACAGCTGTCCTTCCTGGCCCTCGTTCAAGGCGGGGCCAGTCTCCGCGTGTTCCCCATTTTGTGCGTCGATGTAAGTAATTCTTACTGGCCCGCTGCCTAGCAGTTTAAAGCGGTAGTGAAAGGACGCTCCGGGTGCCAGCCGCTGCGTTCCGAAGCTGGCGTGCGGATAGTCGACCTGCACCACGTTGACCGCGGCTCCGCTTCCATTCGTGATGGTTGCCTGGATGAAATGGGAGTGGCAGCCGGCAAGAGCCAAACACGCTGCCGATCCCGCGACAAGTCCAAGACAGCGCATAGGTGAAGCGTATCAGGTGAGTTGAAGGTTTCGCCGGATGAACGAGCGTCACTTCGGCTCGGCAGCTTTGCGTAGCGCGCGCAAATCTCGCACCATCTCTGGCAGCCGCGCGAATCCGGCCACGGCGCGGAGCCATTGCCGGTTCTCCATGGCGGGATAGCCGGAGACAGTCGCTCCGGGAGGAACATCACTGGGAATGCCGCTTTGCGCGGTCGCGATGGCACCATCGCCCACCTTGCAATGACCAGCGACGCCTACTTGCCCGGCCAGAATCACCCGGTTGCCGACCTCGGTCGATCCGGCAAGGCCTACCTGCGCGCACAATAACGTGTTTTCCCCAACGGTGGACCCGTGCCCGATCTGCACCAGATTGTCGATTTTGCTGCCATCACCGATGCGGGTCTCCCCGATACTGGCGCGATCCACGCACGCGTTGGCCTGTACCTCTACTCGGTCACCGAGGAGCGTAACGCCGGATTGTGTAATCTTCGTCCACCGGCCATCAGGCTCGTGCGCGTAGCCGAAGCCGTCACCGCCAACAATCGCCCCATTTTGCAGAATGACATCGTCGCCCAACCTGCAGAACTCGCGCACGACGGCGTGTGCGTGAGCCAGGAAGCGGTCGCCGATGCGCGCTCCCTGGTAGATGACCGCATGCGGCAGAAGCACTGCGTCGCGGCCAATCTGGACATTTGCTCCGATAACTACATAGGCACCCACATGCGCGTTCTCGCCAAGGGCCGCACTTGGGTCGATGACAGCAGTGGCGTGAATACCCGGAGCATAGTGCGGTGCTTTGTAGAACAGCTTGATTGCTTCCGCGAACGCACGGTAGCAATTGCTGACACGAAGCGTGGCGGTGTGCTCTACCGGAGCGGCACCCGGCTCTATAAGAATCGCCCCTGCATATGTCGTGCGCGCCAGCGACGCATATTTCGGGTTGGAGACAAAGGTAAGTTGGTCAGGTTGCGCATCTTCAATGCCTGCCACCCCCACGATCTCCAGATCGCCGTTACCGTGCAGGTCCGCGCCCAGACGTTCGGCGATTTCTGAAAGCTTCATGCGGCCATCCTACTCGGACCGCCCGCTCTTAGCCGCCGGCCCGTTCAGGAGCATGGTCACGGCATCCTGCAACGAAGGCCTTGACGGCAAAACAGTAACATTGGCCGTGTCTAACGTTGAGTGGTACGGCACGGTTTTGACCATCAGTTCGCGCATCGTAATGCTGATCTCGATGTGGCTGTAAGCAGCATGATCTCCGCTTACCGGATGCTGTTCGTACGTCACGGTGCCACCCGGGTATATTCGCGCAAGCAGACCAAGTGCCAGGTTCAGATTCTTTGTAATGTTTATTTCCATGCGTAACAAGTGGTGCGTTTGGGAATCCAGCCAGACCCGCCCCGCAAGGCCCGTCAACAACGATTCAGCAGTGCTCGCAGGGTGAAAGTCAGGGTTCGGTTTGTAATCAAGCACGGCCTGCTGCATGGAGAACTGCGGTAACTGGGGCTGGCCGGGAGCAAGCGTGTAGAGCATGGCGGACGGCATGGCGCGTATCAACTCGGTCGCGTATCTATCCGGCGTATCTGAACCATGCGTGTGGCGCTTCAGTTCAGCGGGTGTCAGTGACCGGAGCCGTTGCTGCTCGGCCGCATCCTGCTCCGGTGATAATGGCTGGCCATTGCGGGCAATCGTCCGCGCTACGTTGCCGTCGGCACTCTCAATCAGATCGCGTGTTGTATCTTCTTTGCTATCAACCCGGCGCACACGGTACCGGAGCGCCCAGGACGCATGATGCAACTCACCGATCTGGTACGACGCTGCCTCCTGCACCCACGATCCTATCGTGGGTGCAGCAGGAATGGGTGTTTGTTGCGCCGCTGCGTGGACGGTGTTCACAAGCGGCGTTCCCAATATCATGCAAACCGGAAGTATGCGTAGCGTCAACACGTCAGGATAGATGCCGTCCGATGAAGTTGCAGAAGAAGGTGCACAACATGGAACAGGTACCCGGCCATACATTGCCCTTCCGCAGCGGTGTTGGATAGACTCACCCCAGGGTAGAAGAGGAGCATGGCGATGCCAGCAGAGGGTTCCACCGTACTAGGTAAGTCGATCACGGTACGAGGCGAGATCACAGGCTCGGAGGATTTGACTATTGATGGCGTTGTTGACGGTACCATCACACTGACAGAGAGCCGTCTGACCGTGGGCGGCAACGCGGATGTCAAGGGAGATCTGAAGGTGCACGACGTGATCATTCTGGGTCACTGCGAGGGTAATACGATTGCAACGGGACGGGTGGAGCTGCGCAAAGGTGGCACGCTGCTGGGAGATGTCACCGCGGCGCGGCTGTCGATTGAGGATATGTCTACCATTCGCGGCAAAGTGTCTCTGACCGGCGGCAAGGAATAACCAACCACCACGAGAAGTTGGGACCGATCCGGAGCGCCTGTGCGTCTGTTTGGTGGAAGCGAAGCCCGCAATGCCGCCGCTAAGTCCAGCGCGCGTGTGTCACGCGTCTCAAGCGGGTGGTCGGCCTTGCTGAAGTCACTCAGGGAGAGTGAAGGGCAGCGTATCCTCGATATCGGTCCCACTTCGTCGACCAACATAAATTTTCTTACGGGACTAGGCCATAGCATCTACATGGCAGATCTAGCCAGCGAGGCGATCATGCCTAAGTGGAAACGATCTGACCCGGAGCCTGTGTTTCCCGTGGAGGAGTTTCTTCAGGAAAACCTAAATTTTGGGACGCGGCGCTTCGATACCGTGCTGTTCTGGGATGCGGGAGATTACTTGCCGCCCTTGCTGCGCGAGGCCGTCATCGCGCGCCTGCACGACTCGATTGTTCCACGCGGCGAGCTATTATCATTTTTCCACGTGAAGGCTGAGACAGGTCTGCACAGGTACCACCTGCGGGACGACGGGCAAGTGGATGTGCAGTATGTCAGCGACCAGGCGACTGGCGATGTGCTAAATAACCGGCAAATTGAAAAACTGTTTGCTGCCTACAGCGGCCACAGGTTTTTTCTGGCAAAGGATAACCTGCGGGAGGTCGTCGTGACCCGCTGACTTCAGATCACGACGTTCTCACGGCGGCCCGAACCGGGATTCTTTAACCTTGCTTCTTGCGTTCAGCCCAGCGGCGCTTCTGCGCATCCGCGATCCGCTTGCGCGCTTCAGGGCTAAGGTTCCGCCGCTTGCCGCTGCTGTTGGACTGCTTGGCTGGTACCGCTGCCGCGTCCTTGCGGGGGCGTCCGACAGACTTCTTTGCGGGTGCCGCAGGCTGCGGCCCGGAACCGGAGAGGAGTTCACGTGCCTGTTGCAACTTCGAAATCTGCGCATCAATCTCGGCCAAAATGCGAGTTACTTCCAAGGTAAAGCCTCCTGAGAGATAACTCTCATGCATAGTGTAGAGCAAAAGTCTACTAACACAATTCGTGAGTGGTAACTATTTTGCTTCCTGTGCGAGGAGAAGGGAAGCATTTCAGCGAGTCAGTGTTGCGTCTTCCCTGATTTCGTCCTCTTTGAGGGAATACTCCGAAACATCTCCATTGCTGTCTTCGAAGCGAGACATGGATCCAAGTCCGAGCCGTCCCGTTCGATCCGTCATGCTGGTGTGCAACTCCTGCACGGTGGAGTTCCGGTCTGCCGCCAATCTGTTCAGTGCATAGGTCACAATGTCTGAGTGATGCAGGCTTTCCATGTCCGGATTACGCCGTAAATTCAGCCAAAGACGGTGCACCAATTGCACATCCGTGGCGGGAATGGCAGGCACGTGCGGTCCGATGTGGAAACTCTCAGCTTCCCCGCCCGGAGGCACGACATAGAAGGTGAATTGACGCTTGGGTTCCGGCAAAGACTCCCACGCTTGACCTACGTGATAGGCCTGTTCCGGGGCGGTCAGCTTAGTCGATAACCCCGACACGACGGCAGCGACATCCAGCGAATTTGCAGTGCGGACGATCGCGGCGAAGATATCACCCGCTGGCACCACCACCAGGCCGATGTGTTTTCCAAAACTTTCCGCCACGGAGACTGCCTTCGTGAACAGCATCTGCTCATGTTCACTGAACAACTGCTCCGACGCATCCACATACTCCGGCCCGCCCGCACCCATCATGCGAGCGGCCAGTACCACCACGTCCTGATCGTCCGTGTCAATGCGTGCCAGTGCCCACTTTAATGCATGCGGTGTGTTCGCATCCCGCATGGTCACCAGCACCCCGCCGGACCGTATCGCCAGGTCATCCCGCCCGACTTCCTCGGAATGTTGCAGTTGAAAGTGCTCCTTCATCTGCCGTTCTGTTGCCTTATGGCGGCGCTTGTTATCCCGCTCGGACAACGAAAAGATGATAAAGAAAGCAATGGCGAAAACAACGCCGCTGACCGTGGCCACTGACTTGGTAAAGAGATTAACGATCGCAGTTGTCAGCAGAACAAGAAAAACACAAAAGAGTCCGATGGGATATTCGGTCTTACCGATGCGCAAGTTGAGTGGGACCTTCGCGCCGCGTTCGCCCTTGTACTTCCATCGCAACACAAGCATGGCAAGCGCATTGAAGGTGAAGCTCCAGATCACGCCAAAAGCGTATGCCTCACCGATCATGATCACGT
>CAXUBG010000149.1:0-1079 GCA_964249285.1 uncultured Terriglobus sp.
CGCTCACCGTGATGTCTGCCCTGCCTGCAGCGGCCAACACGCGGTTACCCATCCGCATGGCGGTGGAATACAACATGCTGCCGGAGAACCTGTCGATTCCTGAGCGCTTTCAGCTCGCGAAGGATTGCGGCTTTGAGCAGATCGAGTGCCCCACGACGCCGGATCAGCACACTGCGGAGTTAATGAAAGCAGCTTCGGACAAGGCCGGGCTGCCGATTCACTCCGTCATGAATATGGATCACTGGAAGTATCCCTTCACGTCCTCTGATCCGGCGGTGGTGGAGAGGAGCCTGGAGGGGGCACGCACCTCCATCCGCAACGCACACCTCTGGGGAGCCACGACGGTGTTGCTTGTACCGGGCGTGGTGAATGCGGAGACATCGTATAAGGACGCATACACACGCTCCCAGGCTGCGATTCGCACGCTGATCCCGCTGGCCAGCGAGTTAGGGATCACACTTGCGCTGGAAGAAGTCTGGAATAAGTTCCTGCTCAGTCCCGTGGAGTTTGCGCGCTATATCGACGAGTTCAACTCACCGTCCGTCCGCGCGTACTTTGATGTTGGCAATGTGATGCTGTACGGCTATCCGCAGGACTGGATTCGCGTGCTGGGCAAGCGCATCGTCAAGCTGCACGTCAAGGACTTCTCCTTTCAGCGCGGCAAAAACGGCGGCGACTCTATCGCGCACTGGGCGTCTCCCGGCGAAGGCGACATCAATTGGACCGCCGTGCACGATGCCTTGGAAGAGATTGGATACCAAGGCTCGGCGACCCTTGAACTCAGCCCGGGCGGCGCAGATTACCTGAACGAGATGCAGCGCCGCTTTGCTCGTATCCTGTCCGGCGACATGCCTCGGAACGCGTGATGAACGCAGGGTGCCGGACGTTGAGCCTGCGCCTGCTGCGGGTGCCTGTGGACACAACCGTGGGCGAAACCCGCGCAAGCTGATACTCTGCCGCATAGTAAAAGCCATGAGTACCGCACCCGCAGCTACCGCAGACAGCACCCCGCATGCCGCGCCTGAGCCGTTAGGCATGGGAGCGGTGCTGCGCATTGTGTCCATGCGCCGCCTCTGGTA
>CAXUBG010000149.1:1089-7804 GCA_964249285.1 uncultured Terriglobus sp.
GGCTCTGTGTGCACTTGCGGCCGCTGTGTTCTGCTCAGATCGTCAGCGTCTGTGGTTTTTGTGGCGCGCTTTTAGCGGTCCTCTCTGATGACTTTCCGCATGCACGCCACGGCGCAGCAGGTAACGGGCCTGCAGATTGCGTACATGCTGCCCATCGCCGTGCTTGGCATCATCAGCGGCGTCTTTGTCGACCGCTGGCCGCTGAAGCTGACCCTGGTCGCCAGCGACTTCATCCGTGCCGCGCTTGTGCTGTTGCTCATGGCGGTGCATAGCTTCTGGGGCTTCTATCTGGTGCTGGCGGCGGTCAGTGTCGTGTCCAGCGTCTTCGGCCCGGCGCAGGGTGTTGCCGTCCGCTCCTTCGTGCCGCCGCACGGGATGCGCTCCGCGCAGGCGCTGCTGCAGCAAGTCATGTTCGTCATGCGCATCATCGGCGGGCCCATCGCAGCGCTGCTGCTGGCCTACTTCTCCGCAAATGTCAGCTTTATCGCGGACGCCCTCAGCTTCGTCATCTCCGGCCTGTTCATGGCGTCGCTCGTTATCACCCTGCCGGAAAAGAGAGCCGCGGAAACGGTGCTGACCGGCGTGAACTCAATGGGAGGCGTCACGCGTATCTGGGCGGACATGAAAGAAGGTACCGGCTTCATCCTGCATCATGCGGCGCTGCTCTTTGTCATTACCGCGATGGCCGCAGGCATGTTCATCCTGGGCTGCTTTGGCCCGCTGATCGCGGTCTACGTGCGCGACACGCTGCACGCGTCTACTAAAACTTTCGGAGTAGCGAGTGCCATGATCGGCGTCGGCATCATGGCTGGCATCAACGGGCTCAACGTATTCTGCAAGCGCCTGAGCAACGCCGCGCAGGTGTATGGCGGGCTCGTCGGCATCTCTGCGGGAACGCTGCTGCTGGCGCTGGTGCCGCACCTGAGGACCACGATCCTCGGCCTGCTTGTCATCGGCTTCGCCGTTGCAGGCATCATCGTGCCTTCGCAGACCATGATTCAGCAGGAGACGCCGCAAGCCATGCTGGGCCGCGTCGGTTCCACGGTCATGTCACTCATCTTCACGGCGCAGATTGCGGGGCTGCTGGTCAGCGGCGTGCTCGCCAACCACATGGGCGTCCGGCAAGTCTTCGGCGTGTGCAGCGCATTGCTCGTCCTGCTGCTGCTTGCGGGTAAGTTGTGGATGGAGCCGAGCGGCACCGTTACGACCACGGCGTGATGCTGTTCGCTATTAGTTACAGTCCCGCATACCAGTCGTAGCCGAGCTTGGTCCAGTAGTCATCCGGTTGATCGTTGGTATAAGCGATCAGACCGATGCGCTTGATTTGCTTGTACCCGTACTTGATCGGCATATGCAGGCGGACCGGGGCGCCGTGAAACTGGGTCAATGGCACCCCCGCCATCTCTGTTACCAGCAAGGACTGCGGATGCATGCAGTCCATCAGGTCGTACCCGCAGTAGTAATCGCCATCCGGCGTCTCCATGTAGACATACTTTGGCAGCGAACCGTCCGGGTTTAGAGCCGGAGGGTACGCCTTGATGAAGTCGGCAAGACGAACACCGCCCCAGTGAACGATTTGCGACCAGCCCTCGATGCACTTGAACTGTGTGACGAGTTCCTGGTGCGGCAGCTTGTGGAGATCCTCCATCGTCAGCAGCAGCCCGGGCGTGCCGGGGTGCAGGCCTGAATCGGACTTCCCCGCCTCTTCCTGGCCACGCTCACGTCTACCCCGAGCAGTGATGGGAGCGGGATTGTCAGGAGCCGCCATCTTTCCGCCTCCCTGCTTGTCGGTGCCGGAGTGATCCTGCTGCATGTCTTTGGCAGGTGCCTGTCCGCCTTCCGGTATGGCCGGCTGACTCCCTTTACCCTTGTCCGCAGCCTGTTTACTGGTCGGCTGAACAAGATCCGCCCTGCCGAAGTCACCGCCCTGCGTTCCCGTGGCAGCCGCATTGGGACCTTGGCCGGGACGGAGCTCAGGATGTTTTTCCTTGCTGGGGTCGACCTTGAACGATGCCGCATCCGGAGCGTCGGCGGGATCGTCCGAGAGTTTATAATCCCACGCAGTCACGTCGTTTGTGTAGCGATCGCCAAAGGATTTGGGGTTGGCCGCGCCAACAAGCTGCAACCGGTAGTTTGCGGCTTCCAGCTTGTTCTTGCACCCGTAGGCGGCGTTATACCGCAGTTCTGTTGCCTGTGAGAGAGGATACGTCGGGGCAAGCACGTGATCGCCGGTCAGGGCCTGGGTAATCTTCTGGTTGACGACCAGCGTGTTGCGCAGCAAGGCGGGCTGGCCATCGTCGGGTTCGTCAGGGTTCAAGTAGTAGTAGAGGCCGCCGCCCGCAACTGCGGCAGCACCCATCACCAGCAGCGCACGGCGGGTATAGGCCGCTGACTGCGCGCGGATCAGATCATCCGAGATGGGATTGCCGGGCACTGGCTCGATTGACTCGCCGGGATGGAGCGGAGCGGGAGCACTCTCGCTCGTTGCCGCGGAATCCTTTGCGAGGATGTTCGGTTTGGACTGATCAGGCATGACGCTGGCCCCTTCGGAATGGTCTAGCTGCGGTCTGGCGTGTAGGCGGGGTCCGCGGCCGGGCGAAGCTCGTAGCCGGAGATCATGGCGCGCAAATTGTTCCAGCCTGCCCGTGTGACCTGCGCAATATGAATGACAAAAAAGCTGCAATAGCCCACGGTCAGCCAAAAATGGAGCAGACGCGCGACCTCGTACCCCCCAAGCAGCGTCGTCAGCAGGTGCAGCTGCGTGGGTTTGTAGATGCCAAGGCCGGTGAGAAAGGACCCCGCGCCCATCAGGACTACGGAAGTGTAGGCAATCTGCTGTGCGCCGTTGAACTTGCGCGTCGGCGGCTCCTCCTTGCGGATGCCGAGGTCGTGCAACGTTACATGGATGGCTTCCCGAAAGCTGTGACGGCTGGGCAGCAGGAAGCGCCACTCGCCGGAGACAAGCGTATACAGCACGTAAGCAATGCCGTTACCAATGAACAACCACATAAAGAAGAAGTGGAAGCCAAGTCCCTTGGTGACGTTGTAGTGCGCGTGAATCGCGGTATAAAACCACTCGGGAAAGAAGCGAAAGAGCGTGAAGTTCCCGAAACCGACTCGGTACACATGATGTGCCTGGCCGACAAGGGGAATCGAGTCGTTCCAGTAGATGAGCCAGCCGGACCAGATCATGGTCGTTACTAAAGGAAAGTTCATCCAGTGCATCCAGCGGATCGCAAGCGGATGTTTCTTCTCCAAACGAATGGTGGGTTCACCAACGGCAACGACCGCAGTTGGGGATGCACCCATCGGCACGGGATTCGGGTCCAGCACAGGCACGCCCACTCGTGCTGCCTGTGAGTCACTGGTATTGAGAAGTTCAGCCTGCGGTACGGTGAACTTAGGCGCCTCGTGCTCTTGCATGCCGGTGTCTCCTTCGCGCACTCCGCATCGGCGGTATGCCTCAGCGTGAACGAAGACAGAAGAACGCGATGAAACAGATGCCGCTTCCTTGAGACTGTCACAGTTCCAGACCTGCGGCTGCGCCACTATGCGCGTGGCTTGGCCGCCGCAAGCTGGGACGTCTGCCTAAGTTCTACTCTGCTTTCTTTTCCTTGTGACCGCCAAACTGATACCGCATTGCAGACAGCAGCTTGTTCGCGAAAACGGCGTTCGTCTGCGACGTGAAGCGCGAGAACAGGGCTGCGGTTAGAACGTCCGCCGGCACGCCCTCGTCAATTGCGGCTATGGCTGTCCAGCGGCCCTCGCCAGAATCGGAGACCCGTCCACTGTACTCATCAAGGCTGGGCGACTCTACGAGCGCGGCAGCGGTGAGGTCCAGCAGCCACGAGGCGATGACACTACCACGCCTCCAAACCTCCGCGACCTCTGGAATCGGAAGATCGTACTTATAGTGTTCCGGCTCGCGGAGCGGTGCGGTTTCAGCATCGAACGTCTCCTTCGTGTTGCCGACGTTTGCGTGCTTCAGGATATTGAGGCCTTCAGCGTACGCGGCCATCATCCCGTATTCAATTCCGTTGTGAACCATTTTGACGAAATGTCCAGCGCCTGGAGGTCCGCAATGCAGATAGCCGTTCTCCGCGGTGCTTGGCTCGGCCTTGTCTCGACCGGGCGTTCGATCAATAGAGCCGATCCCGGGCGCGAGCGTCTTAAAAACCGGATCAAGGCGCTGTACAGGACCATCCTCGCCGCCGATCATCATGCAATACCCGCGTTCCAGTCCGAAGACGCCGCCGCTCGTGCCGACATCCACCCACTTCAGGCCTGACGCACCCACCGTTTTTGCACGATGTATGTCATCGACATAATGAGAGTTCCCGCCATCAATGATGATGTCGCCAGGCTCAAGCAGGCCAGTCAGCTCCTCCAAGGTCTGGTCGACAACCCCGGCGGGTACCATCAGCCACACCGCACGCGGTGA
Source organism: uncultured Terriglobus sp. (assembly GCA_964249285.1). Lineage (GTDB taxonomy): Bacteria > Acidobacteriota > Terriglobia > Terriglobales > Acidobacteriaceae > Terriglobus. Next base: position 5,531 of record CAXUBG010000149.1, read on the forward strand.
CGTCAGCTTTCCAACCATGTCTTTCAACGAAGTAGATCCAACGGCCCCCTCTTGAACCAGGGACTGCACTGCATCCGGGCTGTGGTCATACACGACGCACTCATGTTTGCCCTTCATCAAGCGGCGAACCATGTTGGCGCCCATCCTTCCAAGACCTATCATCGCGAGTTGCATAGTCCTCCTAGTCTGTCATCATGTTGCGTTAGAAACTCAAAGCGCTTTGCCGCGAGCACGGTTCGATCTCCTGTGCATACCCCATCCGTCAAGCGACTATCGTGAACGAAGCCCAAGTCTTCCGCGGCACTCTGCTTTCGATATTGTGCGTTAGAAACATCGATGTAAGCGAAACCATTCACCTCGTGGGCCTCCTTTGAGGTCATTCCTCTTCGCATCCTACGACCTGAACTGCGGGAAAGTGCTCTTCAAGCCGGCCTGCTTTTTGGGCGTGACCCTTCAAACAGTATTGCGGAAATTCGGCGCGCGCATGATTCCCAGCCCGGCTGAGAAACCGTGTGGAAGACACCGACGAGGGCGCGGACGAAGTCATCGGGATCGGTCTCCTTGCTGAGGTCGCCGCTGTCGATCGCACGTCGCACCAAGGCAGTAAACGCGGAGTGAATGGGACCCCGCGCTCCCGCCAGGAGCCGCTCCGAGCCACCTGCAACTGTGTCCATGGCGGGAAGTATGAGCCTTTTGTCGGCCACATGGTCGATGAAGACGAGCATCCACGCGCGGAGGGCTTCAAGCGGTGGCTCTGTCGCGGCGAAGCGGCCGCTAGCTGCAATCAGTTTTTCGACTTCGGTCCGGTAGACGGCCTCGATTAGAGCGTCTCGAGCCGGGAAGTGCCGGTAGAGCGTGCCTGGGCCGATGTCAGCCCGGCGGGCGATGTCGTCGAGCGACGCTTCCGCTCCATGCTCGCTGAAGGCCAGCCTTGCCACCTGAAGAATGCGCTCGCGATTCCGCTGCGCATCGGCGCGGCGTTTGCGAACAGCCGGGATGGTGGAGGCCTGCTTCTTCGCCATACGTAAGTTTCGCAGAAAGTTTGCAACCGGAGGCACTCTCCACTTAATCTGATAAGCGGAGACCGTCTCCCTTTGCGGAGACACGGCCATCCATACTGGCATGGTGTCTTGGCAAACCGGCCAGCAACAGCAGGAGGAAGGGTTTATGCGGATTTTTGTGACCGGAGCGACGGGGTTTATCGGAACGGAATTGGTGAAAGAACTCATCGAGGCAGGACATCAGGTTCGTGGGCTTACGCGCAGTGAGGCAGGTGCGGAGCAGTTGAAGGCTGCCGGCGGCGAGGTGCATCGCGGCGATCTGGAGAATTTGGACAGTCTGCGCAGCGGAGCGGCGGGCATGGATGCCGTGGTGAACCTCGCGTTCAATCATGACTTCTCGAAGTTCGCGCAGAACGGGGCGGACGAGCGCAAGGCGATTGAGGCAATGGGGTCCGTTCTCGAACCCGGGAAGCTCCTGGTCGTCACCTCCGGGGTAGCCATGGCGAGTGGCGGACCGGGGCATGTGCGCGTAGAAAGTGATTTGCCGGCGGACTCGGCTTCGATCCCGCGGCAACCAGAGCAAACCGCAAAGGAAATAGCCAAGCGAGGTGTACGCGTCGCCATCGTGCGCCTTCCGCAGGTGCATGACACGCGCAAGCAGGGCCTTGTTCCGCTGCTAACGCAGATCGCTCGGGAGAAGGGTGTCTCGGCCTATGTTGGCGATGGCGCGAACCGTTGGGCCGCAGCTCCTCTGATGGATGTCGCGCACCTGTACCGTCTCGCGGTCGAGCAGACCGGACCGGGCGTGACCGTGTATCACGCTGTGCAGGAAGAGGGAGTGTCGGCACGGGAGATCGCGCAAACGCTTGGCAAAGGATTGAAGGTGCCGGTGGAGTCCATTGACGCGGACAGGGCAGCCGGGCACTTTGGCTGGTTTGCGCACTTCGCGGGATTGGATATGCCTGCGTCCAGCGAATGGACGCGCAAAGCCCTCGGATGGGAGCCGGCCGGGCCTGGGCTGATCGAAGACCTCACAAACATGGAGTACTAATCACTCATCCGTCACATTGGCGCGTGTTTCACGGCGGACAACGCAAGCTGCGCTGCACCCGAGGCGCAGATGTCTAAGCTGGCCCACTGGCTGGATACCGAACCTAGCAAGGGGCGAACTGAGCAGGACCTGATCTGAGAATGGCCTTTCAGGCTCGTCTGAGTTGTTGACAGATGGTGGGCACAGCAGGATTCGAACCTACGACTTCCACGTGCGAAGGTG
>CAXUBG010000150.1:0-7794 GCA_964249285.1 uncultured Terriglobus sp.
AACCACTCCCGAGTCCCGGCAGTATCTTCATCGTTGGCTGGAGCGGGATGCGCGGCGTATCTTCCATGCCAGCGCTGCCGCAGGATAGAGCCACACCAGCCGAAGCACGATGAGGCTCGCGGAAAAGGCCAGACCGTATCCGATCACACGTGCATGGCTGTAGCCGCGGATGCCGGCGACGACGAGCGGCAGCTGCAGGCCGAGCAGAAGGAAGACAAAGCCATTCAGAAGGAACTCCGCCGCCTCCCATACTGCGCCCGCCTGCAGGCGCACCTGTGGCGAGAAAAAGGTTGCGCTTTTGCGGCTGAGATACAGGCCACAGACCACGACGGCGATAACGCCGGAGGTGTGCGCCGCTTCGCCGGCCAGATATGTGCCATAGGCGACGATAAACGAGAGCGCGATCTCCACCGGACCGTCATCCACCCGCTTTTCAAACCAGACCGTTAGCGCACCGCACAGCAAGCCGACGCCCACGCCCCCCACAAACAGCCAAAGCAGCTTGACCAAGCCTTCCGTGATGGACGGCGTGCCGCCATGCAGCAACATGCTGACACCAAACTCCAGAGCGAGCAGGCCGGTGGCGTCGTTAATGAGGCTTTCGCCTTCCAGCACATCGGTGACCCGCTTGGGCAGGCCGATCTTCTTGGCAATGGAGGTCGCGGCAACGGCGTCCGTTGGCGAGACCACCGCGCCGAGCAAAAAGCCAACGCGCCAGTCAAAAGACGGAATAAAGAAGTGCGCCGTCAGCGCGACCCCGATGGCCGTGAAGAAGACGAGGCCGACCGCCAGTCCCATGATCGAGACGATGTTGTATTTGAAGTCGGTCCAGGAGGTCTGCCATGCCGCGGAATACAGCAGCGGCGGCAGAAACACCAGAAACACCAAGTCTGGGGGCAGCGGCACGCGCGGCAGACCCGGCACAAATGACGAGAGCAGACCCGCCAGCACCAGAACGATGGGATACGACACTGACAGTCTGCGCGCGAGGCCCGCGATCACCGCAATCGCGATCAACAGGCATAGCAGCACCATCTGGAGCGACGTCAGATTGAGGGCAGGCACCGGCACCGCTTCAGTGTCTCAGAACTCGCATCTTCAGACAGACCCCGCCTGCGTATACCTGACTTCTTGCAGAATGCTTGCGCAGATACGGGTGCGGCGGCATACACTGGCCCAGCATGTCAGAACCCACGCACCGGTATGAAGGCGAGATGCTCGCCGAACGCGCGGCCGGCGTTCCATCCGCCTTTCGCATGGTCATGTTCAACGGCCGCGTACTGCGCGCCGGGTGGGGACTGCTGGTCTTTGGGCTGCTCTTTGGCGGGTCGTTGTTTGCTATCACGTATGTCATCGGGCGGGTGAAGCCCGGGTTCCTTGCGCCGCACACGTATCTTGTGCCGCACGACGCGCTGCTCCAGTTGATGGTCCTGATGGCGGTGGTCGTGGCAACGGTGGTCCCATCGTTCTTTGAGCAGCGCCGGGTCAATGACTACGGCCTGCGCGGATCGCCCCTGCCCGGTGTTGGTGTTGGCGCGGTAACCGGTTCGGCGTTGGTCATCGCCACCGTCCTGCTGATGCGTTTTCGCGGGCTTTTGGTCCCAGTGGGGCCGCACGCGGGTGCTGCCGCGGCTGTGAAGTACGGCATCATCTGGTCCATGATTTTCGCGGGCAGCGCCTTTCTGGAAGAGATGTTGACACGCGGCTACCTGCAATACACGCTGACACGGGGTCTGGCGGTCCTGTACCGGCGATACTTTGGCCTGCGCTCCGGCATGACGGAGGGCTTCTGGACGGCGGCTGTCATCCTTTCCCTGCTGTACACGGCGATCTACATGGGCAACCCGGGCCAGACGGAGCTTGGCCTTGTATGCATCTTCTGCATGGGTCTGCTGTACTGCCTTAGCCTATGGCGCACTGGCAATCTGTGGTGGGCGATTGGCTTTCACTGGGCGTGGGAGGTCGCGCAGGCATGGGGATTTGGCCTGTGGAGCGGCGGCCAGCCGATCCGGGACCAGCTGTTCGACTGGGCACCGAGGGCGGCGGAAGACACGGTGAGCGGCGGCCACGCGGGACTGGACGGCAGCTTGTGGGTCTACGGGACGCTGATCGCCGCCGCAGTGCTGCTGCTGACCACGCAGCGCAAGCGGCGGGTTTATCCGGAGTTGTGGGATATCGCAGCACAGCAACGCCGCGAAGACGCATACGGTGATGAGATGCTGCCCGATCCGGACCGGGGCTGATCCATCCAGTTGTGCCGGCCAAGGGCGTCGCGTGTAAGCCGAAGCATCTACACTGCCGTTAGGCGATGCCGCAAACGAGTCACGCAAAAGGGATCCGAGAGCAGGGACGCGCCTCGCGATGGAGAAGGCGGTTCGTCCTCTCGGGCGCGTTGCTACTTCTTCTGCTGGCTGCTGTAGCGGGGACTCGCATGTGGGTGGGGTACGCCATGCGCGCATCCCTGCCGCAGGTGTCGGGGACGCTGCGGGTCCAAGGCCTGTCGTCCCCCGTGCGGGTGCGACGCGATGAGCATGGCGTTCCAACGATTGCTGCCGCGAACGTCGATGACCTGATCTTTGCACAGGGCTTTGTCACCGCGCAGGACCGTCTATGGCAGATGGACATGCTGCGGCGTCACGTCAGCGGAAGCATGGCTGAGGTGCTGGGCAGCGGCCTCATCGAACATGACCGGCTTCAACGCTACCTGCAACTGCTCCAAAGTGCTGCCCGCGCGCTGCCTGTCCTGCCCCGTGACCAGCAGCACTTCCTGGAGCAGTATGCCGCCGGAGTCAACGCGGAAATCGCGGCCACGCGGGCGCACCTGCCGGTGGAGTTCGGCATTCTTGGCTACGAGCCGGAGCCGTGGACCGCCCTCGACTCGCTGTTGGTGGGCTACGCGCTGGTGCAGGACCTGAGCACCGGGTATCCCGAAAAGCTGAACCGCGAAGCCGTGGAGGCCCTTCTTCCACCGTATTTGTCGAGCGATCTTTATCCGGTTGGCTCGATCCGCGATCATCCGCCCATCCCTGCCCAGCGGTCTAAACGCAAGCGGGAGCAGGTCTCTGACGATGAGTCGTACGCCGCGCTGCGGGAACCCGCCCACATGGAAGACCTCCGGCGGTTTTCCGGCCCGGAGCGTTGCGAGGACTGCCGCGCGGGATCGAACAACTGGGTGGTCAGCGGGTCGCACACCCAAACCGGTAAACCGCTGCTGGCCAACGATCCGCACCTGACGCTGGCAGTTCCGGGCGTCTGGTAGACGGCAGAATTGCAGGCGGGCACGTTCCATGTGGCGGGTGTTACCGTGCCCGGACTGCCGTTCGTCGTCATCGGGCACAACGAGCATGTCGCCTGGGGATTCACGAACAGCACCGCCGATGTGCAGGACCTCTATATCGAACAAGTGCGAGGCAGCACCTATCTACAAGCCCGAGGACAATGGCAATCGCTCCTGCGCCAGCCGGAAACTATTCGGGTGAAGCGTGGCAAAAGCATCAGCTTCGACGTTCTGCTGACGGAGCATGGCGGGGTGCCGACGCCCATCGTCTCGCCGCTGTACCCCAACGAGAAGCGCGCCCTCGCGCTGCGATGGGCGATCTATGATCCGGCCGCATCCGGTGTTCCGCTGTACCAGATCAACGCGTCGGCGAACGGTGCGGCGCTGGGCGAAGCTTTTCGCGGCTACGGCGAACCATCGCAGAACCTCATTTGGGCCGATGATGCGGGCCACACCGGCTACCATCTGATCGGCCGCGTTCCCCTGCGTGGTGAGCACGGCGGGAGCGGCCTGACCCCGGTACCCGTGAAGACCGGGGAATACGAGTGGACCGGCTATATTCCGTACGACCGGCTGCCTATGGTTGTTGATCCGCCCAGCGGCGTACTGGCCACCGCGAACGGCAGGATCGTCAATGACAGCTACCCCTATGCGATCAGCCTGAACTGGGGCCCACCCTACCGCGCGGAGCGCATCTGGAATGCGCTCCAGGATCGCCAACATCTCACGCGGGGCGACATGGAGCAGTTGCAGAACGATACCGATTCTGCGTTGGACGGGTTCTATGCGAGGCGGATTGCAGCTGCGGTGCGAAGCATTCCTCACCCATCCAAGCGGGCACTGCAGGCGGCGGACCTGCTGAGGGGATGGGACGGGCGCGTTACCACGGATGCTGTTGCGCCCAACATTACAGAGGCGGCGAGACGCGCCCTGCTGCCAATGGTGCTCCGGCCCTATCTGCACGATGCATGGCCGCTGTACACCCATGCGGAAAGCAGCTATGTGCTGGAAACCATGGTGCGAAACGCGCCGGAACAGTGGTTACCGGCGGAGTTCACGGATTGGAATCAGTTGCTGGTCGCCGCTCTGGAGCAGGGCCTGCGAGATGCAAGCGCACCTGCCGATCTGCGCAACTGGACGTGGGGACCTTCTCACACGCTGGACCTGGAGCATCCCGTGTTGGGCAGCTCGGCCCGGGTACGCTTCTTTACAGGTGTGCACGGCACGGGTGCACAAGCGATGGCGGGCAGCGCCTTCACTGTGCGCGCGTTTAGCGGCAGACATTCCGCGAGTGTGCGCTTTGTCGCTGACCTGGCTGACCCGCTCCATGCGACGCTGGTCCTGCCCATGGGCGAGAGCGGCAACCCGGCAAGCCCATGGTTTATGGATCAGTGGAACCGCTGGCACGGGGGGACCTCCTTGGAATTGCCGTTCGGCGCTCACGAAGAGAGCGGGCAATCGCTGCTGGTGCTTACGCCATGACCCTGGCATCCCGCACGCGGCGTTTCCTTCCAGCGGTCGTATGTGCAATCGCGGCGTTTGTTGTTGTGCTGCCGCTCCTGGTCCAGGGTTGTTCATGCGGACATGACTTTGATTTCCATGTTCTAAGCTGGATGGAGGCTGCGTCGCAGTGGCAGCACGGTGTCGTGAAGCCGGTGTGGGCCTTTACGCCGGCCTACAATGCAGGCGAGCCGCGTCTGCTCTTCTATCCCCCGCTCTCGTGGGCGACAGGTGCCCTCACCGGCCTGTTCCTGCCATGGACGTTTGCCCCCATCGCTTTCACCTGGCTGGTGCTGTTTCTCTCGGGGATGACCATGCACCGGCTGCTGCGGCGCTGGATGCCATCTGCTTTTGCCATCCTGGGCGGTTGTCTGTACCTGGTGAACCCGTACATGCTCTTTTGTGCGTACGAGCGCACGGCCTACGCCGAGCTGATGGCTGCCGCATGGATGCCACTGCTGATCGCCGCAATGCTGCGGCCGCGCGTAAGCTTATGGCGCGTTGCGTTGCCAGTGGCGCTGCTCTGGCTCACAAACGCTCCATCAGCCGTGGTCGGCTTATACTCCGTCGTCTTTTTAGGCGTGTTGCGGCTGATCTTTGACCGGCGCGAAGGTATCGACTCAGCCTTACGGGTGACGGGTACAGTGACCGCTGGTGCACTGCTGGCGTTGCTGCTGGACGCGTTTTACCTGGTTCCGCTGGCCTCCGAGCAGCGCTTTATTCAGCTGGCCATGGCTGTGGTGCCGATTGCACGCCCGGATCACAACTTCCTCTTCGCATATGACAAAGACGTCTTCCATACGCATGTGCTGGTGCAGGCTTCGTGGATTGCCGTGGGGACCATCGCGGCGGCTCTCCTGTGTGGTGTGGCCCTGATGTTTCGACTCGCGAATGCTCCAGCCGTCCGTTCCGCTCCCACGGACGGCCGCGACCCGGCGAGTGTACCGCGTGGCGTTGTGATGAACCTGACCATCTTCAGCTTGGCCGTCCTCTTTCTTCTCCTGCCATGGAGCACACCATTCTGGCATGCCGCACCAGAAGTCACATTTCTGCAATTTCCGTGGCGCTTCCTCACTGTGGAATCGGCGGCATCCATTGCGCTGCTTTGCCTCGTGTTGCAAGGCATGCTGCATCGTGTCAGTGCCCGTGTGCTCTTGCCGGCGGGTGTCTTGATCGCCGCGCTTGCCGGGTGGTTTGCGGGCGGCGTGTACTTCCGCGAAGACTGCGCGGATGAGGAAACCGTGCAGGCGCAGCGCCTACAATACCTTCACCGCAGCGGAGTGGAGCCTACCGACGAGTACACACCGGCGATCGCGGATAACGACGAACTCCGCACCGGCTTGCCACCGGCATGGCTGGCGAGTACGGCGGATGAAACTCCCGGCACAAAGCAGTCCGTGGTCACGATGGATGAAACCTATCCTGAGGATCTTCGCTTTGCCGCACCTGCCGCGAAGGAGAGCTTCCTCATTCTCCGGGTGCGCAAATTTCCGGGCTGGCATGTGCTGCGCGACGGCGTGGAGATTGGTCCCGAGACGCGTGACGATGGGCTGATGGTGATCCCGGTCACGCCAGGAAAGACGCATCAGGTTCAGGTACTCTACAGGACCACGCGCGACCAGTGGGCGGGCCTTGCAGTCAGTGGAATCACGATGCTTGGGATCTTGGCGGCGGGGTGGCGCAAGCGCTTCGGTATGATGAATCATCCCTGATGTCTGTTGATTACGCAGAGCTGGTCAAGACGGGGGTCGCGCTGACGGATGCGTCACTGGAACGCCTGCTGCCCGGCCCGGAAACACCGCCGCACTCCATCCACCGCGCGATGCGGCATTCCATCTTCGCGGGCGGCAAGCGATTACGCCCGCTGCTGGCCATGGAAGCGGCGCGCATGGTTGCGGGCACGCTGCCTGATGGAGCAGCCGATCTGGGGGCGGCGATGGAGATGCTGCATACCTATTCGCTGATCCACGACGACCTGCCCGCGATGGACGACGACGACCTGCGGCGGGGCAAGCCGACTGCTCACGTCGTCTACGGCGAGGCCGTCGCGATTCTTGCGGGAGACGCGTTGCAGACGCTTGCTTACCAGACACTGGCATCGCTGCCGGGCGCCGCCGCCGTGAAGGTTGAAATAGTAGAGGAAGCCGCGATTGGCACGGGCACCGGCGTGGGTGCGGACGGCCTGCCGCCTGGCATGATTGGCGGTCAGGTGATGGACATTGAGGGCGAAGGTCAGCAGCCCACGGCTGAGTTAGTCGAGGCGATACACCGTGCGAAGACGGGCGCGCTCATCACGGCGGCCATCGTCGCGGGCGGCCTGTTTGGCGGCGCGGGCGCGGACGAAGTGGAGCATCTGCGCCGCTTTGGCCAGCGCGCGGGCCTGGCCTTTCAGATCGTGGACGACATTCTGGACGAGACGCAAAGCTCAGAGCAGTTGGGCAAGACGGCCGGCAAGGACACCGCGACTGCCAAGGCGACGTGGCCCGCGGTCTTTGGCCTGGAGGCTTCGCGCGAGACAGCGGCGGCGCTGCTCCGCGATGCAATGGCCGAGCTCGACCGCTTTGGCGAGCGTGCCGCACCGCTTCAGGCTGTCGCGCGCGCGCTTGTGGAGCGCACCCACTGATGGACGAGCTGGCCTCTACGCTGACAGCAGAGGATGTGCGCGAGGCGCTGCGGGTCTGCTTTGATCCGGAACTGCCGGTCAACATCATCGATCTCGGCCTGGTGTACGGCATCACCGTGGAGCAGGACCGCGACGCGCCCGGCCTGGAGCCGCATTACGCTGTCTCCATCGACCTGACGATGCGCGCACCCAACGAAGAGCGCGAAGCCATGCTGATCGCACAATTGAAGAACCGGCTGGCCGGAATACAAGAAGTCAGTCGCAGCAACGTACACCTGGTATGGGAGCCAGCCTGGTCTGCGGACCGCATGACGGACGCGGCCCGCGAGCAACTTGGATTAAGTCGCAATCAAAAACAAGGTCTTGTTTCGATCCAGCTTTGAGCGTCAGCCCA
>CAXUBG010000151.1:0-7775 GCA_964249285.1 uncultured Terriglobus sp.
TTGCCGTGCCAAGCACGTCGACACTGTCTGGCGAGAAGAGTTTCGCTCACCTGACGGTGCTTGGGTCGCGGTTGCTCACACTGAACAGACTAGAGGACCTGGTAATGCTTATATCGACACAGGAGTAGATCTCCGTCGAGCAGGTATGAACAGCGGTGAGCCAACGAAGGTTCTTTATTTGGAAGTTAACCGTGGTCTTCCGCACGCCTACAGTCTTGACCAGGCGAACCGGGGTGGGGGTACAGACTTACAGGTCAAGTGGGCTGATGCAAAGCATTTGGCTATTTCCTACGACGGCAGCTCTACTGTTCTTCTGCAAACAGTGCACGTCTCTGGCATAACCATAGGTCTTCTGAATACCACTTCAGGACGGTACGAGACTGGCCTGCGTGGTAAGAACTCTGGCACATAGACTCGTAAAGTAGTTGGACAGAGTTAGGATGTTTACATGGTGACTACACAAGCCCTGACCATCGAACCCGATCAGGCTCAGCTGCTGAATGAGCTTGCCGCTAGCCAGTTTCGCTCTCCCGAAGTCCTCGTGCGGGAAGCTGTCAATCAATATCTTGCTCAGCAACAACCGGACGCTGTTTGGGATTCCTACGATGGCCCACGGATCTCCCGTGAAGAGTTTCTCGCGGATGCGAAAGCTGCTAAACGTGATCTCGATAAAACGGGCCTTCATCTGACACATGCCGAAGTTACGGAGTGGGTGGAGCGCCTGCGCACCGACCCTGGCGCCAAGTTGCCGGAATGCCACACCTAGTCTGGAGCCGACGTGCAAACGCGGATTTGGACCGGCTTTATGCATTCATTGCGATGAAGAACCGAACCGCAGCCCTTCACGCGATACTGCATGTGCGGGATGAAGTTAGCAAGCTTGTCATCCTTCCTTACCTTGGTAAAGCATTGGACGGTGGTTCACCGCGGGAACTCATCATTCCGTTTGGCAAAGCCGCCTACCGCGTGCTCTATACAGTTACACCACGACGTGTGGAGATCCTAGCGATTCGTCATAGCCGTGAGTTGTATCATGCGTCGGAAGAATGATTTGCTACGATAGCCTGCATAGGCGTGCGCTCGGGATCGGATCATGCGTGGTTGCGCTCGCAATGCCTGCTACACACCTGTACGCACAAAGCCCCAGCAACCCAGAGGCACACCATGCACGCAACCGGCACCTTTGACGTGAAAATCACGCCCGCTGATGTCACCGAACCCGGCAAGGCGGGCGGCATCGGCCGCATGAGCATTGACAAGGTATGGTCAGGCGCCATTGAGGGCACCAGCAAGGGCGAGATGCTCACCGGCATCACGCCAGACACTGGTGCCATGAGCTACGTGGCCATCGAGCGCGTCACCGCGTCCATCGATGGCAAATCCGGCACCTTCGTCTTCACGCACAAGGCGACCATGATGAAGGGCAACGCTGCCAGTGGCGCCATGGATGTCCTCGTGGTCCCGAACTCCGGCACGGGCCAGCTGACCGGCCTCTCCGGCTCGCTCAAGATCGACATCACCGGCAATGTGCACCACTACGATTTCATCTACGAGCTGCCCTGAACCTTGTGGACCGGGCGGTCAAGTGCAACACAGCAGTCGCGCAGCGCCGTCAAGATATCCCGTATCGTAGCAACGTCAATCAACGTGCCCGGATGCAGCGCCGCCAGGTGCTGATTGATCTTCCTGATGTTCTCTTCCATCGCATGGGCCTCCCCGCCCGGTGGCAACCAGCGTAAACCCGTTTGGCGGTCCGCGCCCAGCCCGGACGGCTGCAACATGCATCCAAAGCCCTGAGGACGAAACACACCCATGTCAGAGAAAAACGTCGTCGGCGCGGAAGGCATCGCCAAGATCAAGGAACTCACCCAGGACATCCACATCGCCATGCTCACCACCGTCGCGGATGATGGTTCGCTGCACGCGCGCCCCATGGCCACCGGCCAGGTCGAGTTCGACGGCACACTCTGGTTCATCACCCGCATCGAGTCCGGCAAGGTCGAAGAGATCCGCGATGACAGCCATGTCCTCGTCAGTTACGAGCAGCCCAAGGATGGTGTGTACCTCTCGCTGCAGGGCCGCGCCGGTATCATCCGCGACCGGGCGACGATCAAGCTGCACTGGTACAAGGGCGCGGACGGCTGGTTCAAGGACGGCAGCGACGACCCCGCCGCCGCACTCATCAAAGTACAGGTCACCGGCGGTGAATACTGGCAGCAGAACTCCAGCGGCATTGTCCGGCTCGGCAAACTCGCGCTGGGATCCGTCATCGGCGCGGACAAGGTTGACCTCGGCGACTCCGGCAAGATCACCCTCTGACGCTTGTCATCTCCCAGCGAAGCACAGAGATTCCGCGTTTCGGTTCCGCCCGCACCTACAGCAACACGGAACCGCGAACCGCTTCGTCCTGCATTTTGCTACAGTTCTTGTTGTCGATCCGTTCGCGCGCGCCGTCCAACTGGCAGCCGTGAACGGCGCAGCGAGGAACTACGCATGACCGGAATTTCCCAGAGCGAGCAGCAGCGGCGCGGCGAGCAGGGCTTCACCCTGATCGAGTTGCTCATCGTGATGTCGATCATCATCATCATCGCTACCTTCGCCATCCCTAACATCACACGGATTAAGCGCCAGGGCAACGAGACATCGGCCATTCAATCCATCCGGGCCATCGTGGCGTCGCAACTGCAGTATCAGCAGACCTATCCCGCGAATGGCTACGCCTGCTCGCTCGCCGCGCTCGGCGGAGACAAATCGGCCGCACCATCGCCAGCCGCCGCAGGCTTGCTCGCACCCGACCTCGCCAGCGGACAGAAGGCCGGCTACACGTTTGCCCTGGTCAACTGCAACAAGGTCACCATCAATAATCAGGACCAGTACACCAGCTACGAGATCACAGCCGTTCCGCAAAAGATCGGCAACACCGGCGACCGAGGCTTCTGTTCTGACGACTCGCAGCAGGTCAAATATGACCCCAAGGGCGGCACTGCCTGCACGCAGCCCATTCAGTAGTTCCCGCATGATACGAACTGCACTGCTGGCCGGTGCCGTCCTGCTTTCCTCCGCGCACGCGCAAACCGACGCACGCGCGCTCGCCGCAAAAGTGGACGCACATTACAACCACCTCTCCAGTCTCAGCGTGTCCTTCACGGAAACCTACGACGGCATGGGTCAGCACCGCACGGAGAGTGGCACGCTGCTGCTGCGCAAACCGGGCCGGATGCGCTGGAATTACGCCAGCGGCAAGCTCTTCCTGCTCGACGGCAAGTACGCCATCTCCTACACACCTGGCGACCCGCAGGCGCAACGCATCCCAGCCAAAGAGCTGGACGACATGCGTTCTCCACTTCGTTTTCTGCTCGGCCACACACGTCTGGAGAAAGAACTCGATCACCTTCAAGCATCCTCAGACACGCCGGGAACAGCCGTTCTCTCCGGCACGCCCCATTACGAACTCAGCCCGGACGATCAGCGGCTTCAGCGCATCACAGTTGCAGTCATGCAGGCCACTGGTGTCATCACGGGGCTTAGTCTGCAGGAGATTGACGGCACGACTACCACCTTTACCTTTTCCGGCCAACACGAAAATATCCCCACAACGGATACGGACTTTCGCTTCACCCCGCCTGCGGGCGTCGTCATCACCGACGGCCTGCCGCCCGCCTGAGCATTGCTGCACCGCCGGCCACCGAACGCAAGCTTGCTCTCGCACCCGGCTTCCACTAGAACAACACTCAGACCACTCTGTTCGTCTTCATGATGAAATTGCTCGCTGCCCTGTTCCTTCCTTCACTGCTCGCAGCTTCGGCGCTCCATGCACAGGGCGCGCCGCCTCAGCGTATCCTCCTCCAAACGCTCGATAGAGACGGCAACGGCGAGCTTTCCCCAGCCGAAATCGAAGCGGCAAGCGCATCACTGCTCAAGCTAGACCGCAACCACGACGGCCAACTCTCCCCGGATGAGATCCAGACCACGGCTGCGCGACGGAGCGACCCGCGAGGCCGTCCGCTTGACAAGGAAAGTGCTGATGGCATTCTGCGGTTTGACCCGGTCGTGAACGCCCTCGACTACGATCACGACGGCATCCTCTCCGCAGCCGAAATTGCCAGCGCATCCGGCGCCCTCAAGGCCTTGGATAAAGACGCGGACGGCACACTCAGCGCGGATGAACTGCAGGTCCGTCAGCAGACCCCGCGTGAACGAGCCGAGCACCTCTTCGACGAGCGGGACACAAACAAGGACGGGGGCCTGACGAAGGCCGAGCTGCCGGACCGCATGCAGCCGCTCTTCTCCACCATCGACCTCAATCATGACGGCAAGATCGACAGGGAAGAGGCCACCACTTACTTCGCCACGCGGCAATCTTCCGGTCCGGCAAGCGGCAGCGGCCGCGAGCACAATCCGCCACGCGACCGCATGCCGCAGAACGACGCACCCTCCGCGCCTAGCTTTCCGCCCGCCGCACCGTGAGGTTGCGTGGCCTCTACGTGCCCTAAGTCCGCTTCTTCACACAGTACCGTCCCGTAGCGCAGCAGAGGAATGGTCTCTCTGCGTAACCGCATGAGCGCTCGACCGCGATGTCACCAGAATCGCTCTGTCAACCCCGGCGTGGTTCTCCAGCGCTGCGAAGCCACATCTCCAAACCAAATGCAAAGCCGCTGGCCGGCTTTTTGTCTCCGAACACACGAGCCGTTTCCAGCACCGTTATCCCATGGAGAAAGGCCCACAGCGCAACGGCAGCCTCTGGTGCCCGAGGCTTTCCGTATACAGCCGCGACATGGTCCAGCACAAAGTGCCACGACTCCAGATGCGCCGCATCCTCCTCGTGCGAACATCCCGGCGACAGCGTCAGAGCAAAGAGATGCGGTTGCTCGCGTGCAAAACGAAGGTAGGCTTTCGCGATGCTTCGAATTGCCTCAGGAGGAGATTTATGTCCCGCGGCTTTCCGCAGATGTGACAGCAACCGGATGCGGGTCTCATCCGACACTGCTGCTCGCAGCATCTCCAGGTTGCCGTAGTAGCGGTATAGCGCATTCGGGGCCACCTGGAGCGAAGCAGCCACGCCACGGATTGCGAGCCGTTCCATGCCATGTCGCGACACCTGGTCCATGGCGGCCGCCAGAATGGCTTCTTGACTCAGTTTCTGGGGAAATGTCATGCACGTACACTGTACATCTTGCGAACCGCCATGGCTGGATGTACGCTGTGCACGGCAAAGTGTACGCTGTCCACAGTATTGCTGTACGCTGTACACAGAGGATTGACAACATGAGACAGAAGGCAGTTGTAGTCACCGGAACGTCCACCGGCATCGGCTGGAGCATCGCGTCCGTTCTGCTGAAACGGGGATTTCAGGTCTTCGGCACGGTTCGTAAGCAGGCAGACGCGGACCGCCTGAAGGCCGAGTTTGGTCACAGCTTCACGCCGCTCGTGATGGATGTTACGGATCAACCGGCCACCCTCCGCGCCGCCGCGCAGGTGCGGGAATCTCTTGGGCAGCACAACCTCGCAGGCCTCGTCAACAACGCTGGCATCGCACTGGGCGGACCTCTCCTGCATTTTTCACCGGAGGAGTTCAGGCAGCAGCTGGAGGTAAATCTCATCGCTCCCTTGGCTGTCACGCAAGCATTTGCCGGCCTTCTCGGCACCGACCGCACCCGGCAGGGCGGACCGGGCCGCATCGTCAACATTAGCTCCGTCGCCGGCAAGCTGGGCTTTCCCCTCGTCGGTGCGTACGCCGCGTCCAAGCACGGTCTGGAAGGTTTGTCAGAGTCGCTGCGCCGCGAACTTCTGCTCTACGGCATTGACGTCATCATTGTTGCGCCGGGCTCGGTCGCGACGCCCATCTTCGATAAGGCGGAAGCCATCGACCTGGAGCCGTACCGCAACACGGACTATGCCGATTTCGTCACGCGCTTCACGAAGTACTTCATCGAAGAAGGGCGCAAGGGGCTCGCTCCAGAGGTCATCGGAGAAGCCGTCTACACCGCGCTGACCACAGCCAAACCAAAGGTGCGGTACGCCGTCGTACCGCAAAAATTCAAGAACTGGACGTTTCCGCGCTTACTGCCAAGGCGGGTTCTTGACCGCCTGATCGGCAAGCAAGCTGGCCTGCTTCCAGCGCTCAAATAGAGCACTGCTCTAGCAGCTTAGGTCATCCCGGGTGATCGCAAGGTCACCCAGATTGCCCAGGAGTGTCAGGGAGATCAGCTCAGGCCGGAGCAACCCCTGGGCCAGCCGCTGTACATCGGCGGCGCTCACGCGGTCCACATCCGCGACAATCTCATCCACTGTCGCGAAGCGGCCGTAATACATCTGCTGCCGCGCTAGATTGCTCATGCGCGCCGACGAACTCTCCAACCCCAGCACGATGTTGCCCTTTGACTGGTTCTTCGCGCGCTCCAACTCTTCCGCACTGACCGGCTCAGATTTCAGCTGGCGGAACTCCTGCATGATCAGCCGCACCATCTCCCGCGTCTTCTCCACCGACGTTCCCGCGTAGACCGACAGCGCACCAGTATCGCGGTACGGCGACAGCTCGGAGTAGATCGAGTACGCCAGCCCGGCATCCTCGCGCACCGATTGGAACAGCCGCGAACTCATGCCGCCGCCCAGGATCGAGTTCAGCAGATACAGCGTGTAGCGGTCCGGCGAATCGACTGCCGGAGCGGGCACGCCCAGGCACAGCTGCACCTGCTCCAGCGACTTCTTTTTTCGCAATGTAATGTGCGGCGTGGCCGATGGAGCAGGGAAGCGCTGGAAAGCATTGCCCCGTGCCGCAAGCTCGCCAAAGCAGCGCGTCACCAACGCGATCATCTCCTCATGCTGGAGGTTGCCGGCCGCGGAGATCACCATATTCTCCGGCACAAACCGCTCCCCATGAAAGCGGCGCACCACCGCCTCATCGAAGCTCGACACCGTCTTTGAGGTCCCCAGAATAGACCGCGCCAGTGGATCGTTCTTCCAGAAGTTGGCCGTGTGTATTTCATGCACCAGGAAGTCGGGGTTGTCCTCATCCATCTTGATCTCTTCCAGCACCACGGACTGCTCCCGCAGAACGTCATCCGGCGCAAAGATCGGGTGCAGCACCAGGTCCGCAAGGATATCCATTGCCGCCGGCACATTCTCATCCAGCACCTTGATGTTGAAGCAAATTGTTTCTTTGCCGGTAAACGCGTCCAGGTTGCCGCCAATGGCGTCGGTCTCGCGCGCAATCTGCTTGGCGCTGCGCGTGGCGGTGCCTTTGAACACCATGTGCTCCACAAAGTGCGACAGGCCGTTCTCCTCCGCCTGCTCGTCGCGCGATCCCGTCCCGATCCAAACGCCCACGCTTACAGAGCGCATGTGCGCCATGCTCTCGGTCAGCACAAGCAGGCCGTTCGGCAGGGTCGTCTTCTGAATATTGCGGGCGGGTGAGGCGGCGGTGGCAAGCGTTGCGTTTTCCGCAACGGGAACGGTTTCAACCATCCCTCCATTCTACCGGTCAGGAAGGCAGCCGCATCGGCTCCAGGGCGACACGCTCCAGCAGCTGCGCCTTGACTCCCGGCCAATCTTCGGCGACGATGCTGTACCACATGGTGTGCCTTGTCGAACCATCCGGCATCACCATGTGATTGCGAAAGGTGCCCTCGAAGGTCGCGCCCAGCTTCAGGATGTTCCGCTGCGATTGAAGGTTTGCATGATGCGTCTTCAACGCGACACGCCGCAGGCCAAGCGCTTCAAAAGCATGTGTAAAGTGCATCACATTCCAGAGACTGTTACCCAAGGATCCTAGCTAC
>CAXUBG010000152.1:0-3222 GCA_964249285.1 uncultured Terriglobus sp.
GACGCGCTGGACCATGATGCTGAGGCACAGGCGGCATATCGCGCGGCGCTGTCACTGGACGCGAACGATGCCGAGGCGCGCGTATCGCTGGGTTTGCTTCTGGCACGCGGGACGGATCGCACGGGTGCAGAGGAGCAGCTTGCCGCAGCGCTGAAGTTTGCCGGTGCACGGCCGGAAGTGCTGGCGCGGGCCTACCGTGCGCTGGCGCAGATCCACCTGGAAACAAAGCCGGAACAGGCGCGCGATGAACTCTTGGAAACGTTGAAGCGCTCGCCGGAGACGCCGGAAGATGCGGCACTGGGCGCAGAGATCGCCAGCGCACTGCATGACGGCGCGACGGCTGAAAAGGCGTATGCGCATGCTGAAGCAATGGCACCCGGTAACGCGGAGGTCGCGCTGGGCTATGCGCGGCTGTTGTCCCGCGACAAGAAGTACACAGAAGCTGAGGCGGCTCTGGACCTGGCCCGGAAGGCGCATCCTGACAACGGCGAGTTGCTGAAAGAGTTTGCTCTGCAGGAGCTGCTGCTGGGCAGGACAGCCGGAGCGACGCCCTTGCTGGAGCGGCTCTATACGGCGCACCCCGGGGATGTCCCGCTGACCCGGCTGCTGGCCACGGCGTACGTCACCGGAGGAACGCCGGAAAAGGCGAACCCGCTGTATGCGGCGCTGCTGGCCGGACACCCGGATGACGTGCAGGTGCAGGTGGACTGGGCGGACTGCCTGATCCGGCAGAAGCGGGCGGCGGAAGCGGAGCCGGTGCTGCAGCGGGTGCTGTCGCAATCTGGGGATCGTGTCAGCAGCGATCTTCGGGCAAACGCCGCCGGAATGCTGGCGTTTGCCGCGTCAAAGAATGGCGAACCGGCGATTGTGCTGCAAACACTTGCCACAAGGGAACAACTCGCGCCCGCGACCGCGCCCTACACTTTTCTTGCAGCCACCGCGCATGATAGTCTCCATCACACTAAGCAAGCCGCGGAGCAGTACCGTTTGTTTTTGCAGCAGGCGGGCGGCACGTTTCCCGATCAGGAGTGGCAGGCGCGGCAGCGGCTGCAGATTCTTGACCGCACCAAGTAACTCCGTACGTTCCCGACGATTTCGGGAGGTGCATGATGCAGTTCCCCGCCGTATCCCGCGTCTTGTCTTTCGTGTGCCGCGTTCTCCTCGTCAGCACTCTCTGGTTCAGCCTGTGTTCCGTACATGCCCGCGCCGCTGAACCTTTGCTGTTGATCGATTCCGCGGTGATTGCCTCTCTCCAGTTGCACGCGCAGCAGGCCGCACCGCGTGAACAAGTGCAGCTTTACGCTGACCTCGCCGACAAAATCAGCCTCCTCGCTGCCCGGCAGATCGCCGAAGGCGAGTGGGAGAAAGCGGAAATGACGCTGCACCAGTTGGAAGCCTGCACCACGCAGATCGAGGCCGGTTTGCAGCGTGACAGCAAGAATCTTAAAAAAACGGAACTCATGCTGCACACCACGCACAGGCGCCTGAACGACCTCGTGCGTGCCGCGTCTGGTGACATGAAGCCAACGGTGCAGAACGCCGTATCCCGGTTGGAACACGTGCAAACGGCCCTGCTGGGCGCCGTGTTTGAGCACTAGTCATGCGCCGCATCACTGCCGCCGTTGCTGTCGTGTTTCTGTGCGGTGTCACTCATGCGCAGCGGCACTCTGCGGCCTTGTCTGAAGCGGAGGAAGAACAGGTCCGGGACGCCGCCGCCGACCCGGCGGACCGTGTCAACGTGTACCGGACCATCATCGATAAGCGCGTTCAACGCATTCAGGACATCCTGGCCAATACACGCGCGCAGGGCCGCCGCGAGGACATCCGGGACAGCATGGACCAGATTGCCGGTCTGACCGATGAGTTGCAGGACAATCTGGAAGAGTATGACCACGCCCACCGCGACCTGCGCAAGCCCCTGCCCAAGCTGCAGGATGCGCTGCTGCGCTGGGAGTCCGTGCTGAAGCAGCCCCCGGAAGATCAGAGTTACGCCCTGACACGCAAGCTGGCGCTCGAAGCCGTGCAGGACGTCAAAGCCGAAGTGGGCGAGATGATTCCCGCCGAGCAAGCCTACTTCAAAGCGCATCCACCCGATAAGAGTGCAAACCCCGGCGGCGTGGGCGAGATCCGCCAGCGTTAACACAGACACACGCGGTCGCCTTGAACCTTGCACCCGCTTCGTCAACTCCGAACAGTCTCAACCGGCCACTTTCACCGTGTATCGTGCATGAAGTTCGTTAGACTAGCGTTGTGAGCACCCCGGAGTTGCAACGCATTTTCCAGGTTGCGTACCGCGACCTTCGCCCGCGCGCGCCCATGCCGCCGTTCGATATCCGCTTTCGGCGATTTGTCTCGCTGAACACTACCATCCGGCTGCGCGAGGGCAAGCTGCTGGTGCGCCTCTCGGACCTGCTCCAATCCGCGCCACAACCCGTGCTGGAGGCCATCGCGCACATTCTCACGGCCAAGCTCTACCGCAAGCCGGTCACGCGCTCCCACGCTGACCGCTACCGCCGCTATACCACGTCCGAGGTGGTCAGCCGGCAGGCCGCGCACTCACGGCAGACACGCGGACGCAAGCAGATATTAACCGCGGCAGGCCTCTATTACGATCTCGACGAAGTCTTTGAGGCCGTCAATCTGCGCTTCTTTCACGGCCTGCTTGGGCGTCCCGTCCTGACGTGGAGCGCCCATAAGGCCCGCCGCCTGCTCGGCCATTATGACGCCGCCCACAATACCATCATGGTCAGCCGCGTCTTCGACGGGCCGCGCGTGCCGCGCTATGCCATCGAGTACCTGATGTATCACGAGATGCTGCACCTGAAATATCCGGTACGCGTGCGCGGCGGACGCCGTTGCATCCATTCGCGCGAGTTCCAAGCCGAAGAGCGGCTCTTTCCGGAACTGGACGCGGCCAAGGCATTTCTGAAGCAGCTCTAAGAGCAAGAGCGAACGCGGCGTGCGCAGCGAGACTGCGGACGCTGCGGAAACGTTGCGTCCGCTGCGTTCGGTCCTGCGCGTTAAACAGCGAGCGCTTGCGCCAATGAAGCCCGGTGTCTGGCGACTGCAACAAGCCCTGAGCCCGCCACCACCGTCGCCAGCGCTGCCACCTGCGCATTCGACATGCCAAAGTACAGCCGCTCATTGCGCCGGACAATCTCGACCAGGAACCGTCCAACCCCGCTCAGGATCAGGTACTCGCCGGTAAGCTGGCCCACCGGC
>CAXUBG010000152.1:3232-6824 GCA_964249285.1 uncultured Terriglobus sp.
GGACGCTGCGGAAACTTTGCGTTCGCTGCGTTCGCTCTTAAAGTCACTTTCTACACGGTCGCGGCAACCGGAACCACAGCATTTCGCCTGGCGGTAACAATCACCAATGCACCAACCATGACCGTTGAAAGCGCCGCCACTTGCGCATTGGACATGCCGAAGTAGAGCCGCTCATTACGCCGCACAATCTCTACCAGAAAGCGTCCCACACCGCTCAGGATCAGGTACTCGCCGGTAAGCTGTCCCACCGGCAGGCTGCGGCGGCCACGTACCCACAGATACGCGCCCAACACCACCGCGAACAGCAGTTCGTACACAGGGGTTGGCTGCACCAGCAGACCCGGAGAGTTGGGCTGCGGCGGGTCCAGCGCGTCATCGTGGATGTGAACGCCCCAGGGCAACGTGGTGTTGATGCCATAATCGCCATCGCCCGATGTCAGGCACCCGATGCGTCCCACGCCATAACCCACTGCGGCCGCCGGCGCAGCCAGGTCCAGCATCCTGATCCCGCGCACGCCGAGCGACCAGCCCTGCCACAGCAACGCGGCGATGCCAAAGAGCAGACCGCCAAACCAGGCAAATCCCGCCTGGAACCAGTGAAAGAAGCGCAGGAGCATCTCCAGCGGATGCTTCCAGCCGGGACTAATGATCTCCTGCATGGCGAGCCGCAGTTGCGCAGGATGTTGCAGTTCGTGCCATACCTTCGCGCCAAAGACACCGGCCAGCATGACCACAGAGACGACCACGATGGAATCCGCCGGGACGCCCGCCCGGATGAACGACTGGTGCAGAATGTATGCGGAGGTAACTGCCGCAAGCCACATCAGAATGCCAAAGGTGCCCAGCGTGATAGAGCCGAGGTGCAGGTAGGGGAACATGCGTCTTTGTGAGTATACGGGGCACTCGCGCTGGTTCAATGGCCGCAGGGTGCCGGTCCGAGCCAAGTGGACCCTTTTGTTCCTGTGCGACGGCGGGTTAGGCTAAGTCACATGCCCACGCCGACGCTGCCGTTTGTGCCTGCTTCTTCCTGCGAAGTCCTTTTCTCTGTCGAGCAGATACGCGAACGGGTGGCAACCGTGGGCCGGCAGATTTCAGACGACTACAAGGGTGAGAGCATTGTGCTGGTAGGCGTCTTGAAGGGTGCGGCGATCTTTCTCTCCGATCTCGCCCGCGCCATCGAGGTGGATAACACCTTCGACTTCGTTGCGGTTTCAAGCTATGGCAAGGGCCAGACAACAACCGGGGCGGTCAAGCTGATCAAGGATCTGGATACGCCCATTGAAGGCAAGCACGTCATCGTGGTGGAAGACATTCTGGACACCGGCCTGACCCTTAGCTATCTGCGCAAGCTGATGCTCCAGCACAAACCGGCATCGTTGAAAATCGCCACTTGCCTGGACAAGCCGGAACGCCGCCTTGTGCCCATTGAAGCCGATTACGTGTGCTTCAAGATTCCAAACCGGTTTGTCATTGGGTACGGGATGGATTACGCGGAGAAGTACCGGAATGTCGCCGATATCCGGCTGTTTCCTGAGAATCAGGCTTAGAGCAGAACGCAAAGGCCGCCAAGGTAAACGCGGCGCACGCCAAGGTAAGTGCAAGACACTACGTTTCATGGCAGTACATTGGCGCGTCCGCTGCGTTCCGTTTTTACACCGCCAGCGCTATGGCGTTTACGCATCTGAACACCAGGTGCGGGAGAACAGTTTCGCCTCTTCTTCGCTATACTGAGAGTTCCATGACAAGCCTCACCGTCCAGCAAAAGCTTGAGATTCTCGCCGATGCGGCCAAGTATGACGCATCGTGCGCGAGCTCAGGCGCAAAGCGGAGCGGCAATGGCAAGGGCATTGGGCATTCGGACGGGAACGGCATCTGCCACTCGTACACGCCGGACGGGCGATGCGTCAGTCTGCTCAAGCTGCTGCTAACCAACTACTGCACCTATGACTGCGTCTTTTGCGTCAACCGCGTGTCCAGTGATATTCGCCGTGCGCGCTTTACGCCGGAAGAGATCGTTACGCTGACGCTGGACTTCTACAAGCGCAATTACATCGAGGGCCTGTTCCTCTCATCCGGCATCATCCAGTCGCCGGATTACACGATGGAGCAGCTGGTACAGGTCGCGAAGACGCTGCGCACAGTGCATCACTTTGGCGGATACATCCACATCAAGGCGATTCCGGGATGTGCGCAACGGCTCATCGACGACGCTGGGCTGTATGCGGACCGGCTGTCGGCAAACATCGAGCTGCCCACGCAGAGCGATCTGGTCCAGCTTGCGCCGGAGAAGAAGTCCGAAGTCATCGAGACGACGATGACACAGATTTTGGACCGCAAGGCCGAGGCGGACGAAGACCGTGCCCGGCTGCACTCGGCGCCGAAGTTCGCGCCTGCGGGCCAAAGCACGCAGATGGTGATCGGTGCGACCCCTTCGAACGACCGGCAGATCATCGCGCGGGCAAGCGGCCTGTACACGAGCTACAAGTTGAAGCGGGTGTATTACACGGGTTTTTCGCCGTACCCTGAGGCGGACACGCGCCTGCCGCTGAAGGCTTCGCCTCTCATGCGTGAGCACCGGCTGTACCAGGCGGATTGGCTCATGCGTCATTACGGCTTCCAGGCTGAGGAGATTACCACGGACGAGCAGCCTGACCTTGACCTTGCCGTCGATCCGAAGCTGGGCTGGGCGCGCCGCCATCCTGAATACTTCCCCGTCGATGTCAACGCCGCGCCGCGCGAGTCGCTGCTGCGCGTCCCGGGTCTCGGCTACAGGAATGTGGACCGCATTCTCAGCATCCGCGCCTATCACAGGCTGGGACTGGATGACTTGCGCAAGCTGCATGTGCGCCTGAAGGATGCAGCCGGGTATGTCATCGCGGCGGATCACCTTCCAGCCGCTCAGGCTCCTGCACTGTTTGATGAAGCGGCGTCCCAGGCCGGGGGAGACGGCTCAGTCGCGGAGGTGACGCGAGACGGCGTGGTTGCAGTGCCGCCGAGGCAACTCGGCTTGTTTGACGATGCGGCCCGCTCCGCACTGTGGGGTGCGCTTTGAGCGTGCAAGCCGCTCTGCGTGTACGCGTCGAGCCCAGCTTCGCCGCGTGGCGAGATCTTGCACGTGCCGCGCTGGAGCAACAAATCGATCCGGACGCAATCGAGTTTGAGGACGGTGCCACGCTTGCCCTGCCCGGTCTCTTTGGGACGCAAGAAGACAACGCCTCAACCCTCCTCGCACCGCGTTCCACCGCGCCGTCACGGCCGCATGTGCCGAAGGAGTTTCTGCAGAAAGCCCTGCTGGCTGGCTGCCATCGTGACCCGCAACGCTGGAACCTGCTGTACCGGCTGCTGTGGCGCTTGCAGAGGAACCGCGACCTCCTGAAGGTGGAGGTGGACAGCGATGTCAGCGATCTGCTTCGCATGGTGCAGCAGGTGCGCCGCGACGAACACAAGATGCACGCCTTTGTGCGCTTCCGCCGCGTTGAAACAGTGGAGGGCGAGGAGCACTTTATTGCCTGGTATGAGCCGCAGCATCGCATCCTGGAACTGGCCGCCCCGTTTTTCGCGGAACGCTTCGCGGTGATGCGCTGGTCCATCC
>CAXUBG010000152.1:6834-7710 GCA_964249285.1 uncultured Terriglobus sp.
ATGGGATCCGGCGGGAAAGGAACTGCGCTACGGTCCCGCCGTTCCGCGCGAGTCCGCGCCTGCTGGCGACGAACTGGAAGAACTCTGGAAGAGCTATTACGGCAGCATCTTTAACCCGGCGCGGCTCAACCCGGGCACCATGCGCGGCCACATGCCGGTACGCTACTGGAACAACCTGCCTGAGGTGGAGTTGCTTCCCAAACTTATGCAATCCGCGGAAGCGAGAGTCAAGGGCATGGTCGCCATACAACACAGCAAACCCAGCGCCGCACCCTTTGTGCCGGCACTGCATACCATCGACGAGATCACCACGGCCCTGCCCGCCTGCAAGGGCTGCGACCTGTACTGCCACGCCACGCAGGTCGTGCCCGGACGTGGTGCACTCAACGCTCGTCTTGTTCTGGTCGGCGAGCAGCCGGGCGACCAGGAAGACCGGCAGGGATTGCCCTTCGTCGGACCGGCGGGCGGCGTGCTGCGCCGTGCATTGGCGGAGGTCGGCGTGCATGACAGTGACTTCTACATGACCAATGCCGTGAAGCACTTCAAGTTCGTCCAGCGCGGCAAGCTGCGCCTGCACCAGAACCCGCGCATGAGCGAAATCATGGCCTGCAAGCCATGGCTGCTTGCCGAACTGGACGCTCTCAAACCCAGGCTCGTCCTGTGCCTTGGCGCATCCGCTTCGAAGTCGTTGCTTGGTGGTACGTTTGCCCTGATGCGCGACCGTGGCAAGCTCCTCTCGACGCCCTATGCGGAACATGTGATGGCGACGATCCATCCCTCTGCCGTGCTGCGTGCCGCGGATGAGGCTGGGCGTGAGGTGCTGTACACCCATCTGCGCAATGATCTGATGGCGGCGTACCGCTTTGCCATGCAGGC
>CAXUBG010000153.1:0-7618 GCA_964249285.1 uncultured Terriglobus sp.
AACGGAGGCCCTGGCGGGCATAGCCGCTGCCATGAGCGCCGGGGGATTTCGCCCGCATCTGCTGCACGGCGTCACCGGGAGCGGCAAGACTGCTGTGTACATCGCGGCGCTGCGGCGTGCGCTGGACGCGGGCAAGTCCGCGCTGCTGCTGGTGCCGGAGATCGGCCTGACACCGGCGATGGCGGGGCAGATGCACGCGGCGTTTGGGGCAACGGTGGCGCTGTTGCATTCACGGCTGTCCGCGGATGAGCGCACGGAACAGTGGCGGCGCATCCGGAGCGGAGATGCGCGCATTGCCGTGGGAACCCGGTCGGCTGTCTTCGCTCCTGCACAGGAGCTTGCGCTGATCATCGTGGATGAGGAGCACGACGGCAGTTATAAGCAGGAGGAAACGCCGCGCTACCACGGGCGCGATGTGGCCGTGATGCGGGCCAAGTTATTGGGCATCCCCGTGGTGCTTGGATCGGCGACACCGTCGCTGGAAAGTTGGCACAATGCGCAGACTGGGCGTTATGCGCTGCTGGACCTGCCTGAGCGGGTGAAGAACCGGCCAATGCCGGCAGTGGAACTGATCGATATGCGCGCGGAGTTTCAGGCTACGGGTGCGGAGCAACTCTTCAGCCGGCGGCTGATTGAGGAGACGCAGGCGACGCTGGACCGGGGCGAGCAGGTCATCATCCTGCTGAACCGGCGCGGGTACAGCTACACGGTGCTGTGCCGGGCGTGCGGCGAGAAGCTTGAGTGCGAGAACTGTGCCATCTCCATGACGTATCACAAGCCGGTGCTTACGGGCGATCTGCATGCGGTGCCCGGCGAACGGCTGGAATGCCATTACTGCGGGTTCCGGCGCGTTGTTCCGAAGCGCTGTCCGAAATGCGGGAGCGAGCACCTGTTTTTTCTGGGCGCGGGGTCGCAGCAGGGCGAGGAGCGGCTGCAGGAAATCTTTCCAGGCGCGCGGATTGGGCGGATGGACCGCGACACGGTCCGCGGTCGCAGTGACATGGAGCGGCTGCTGCAGCGTGTCCACTCCGGCGAGATCAATCTGCTGGTGGGCACACAGATGATTGCGAAGGGGCACGATATCCACGGGGTGACGACGGTCGGCGTGGTGGGCTGCGATCACGCGCTGGGCATGCCGGATTTTCGCGCGGCGGAGCGAGTCTTCCAACTGATCACGCAGGTGAGCGGGCGGGCTGGCCGTGGGAATGCGCCGGGACGCGTGCTGGTCCAGAGCTACCATCCAGACCACTATGCGGTGCGGTGCGCGGCGGCGCATGACTACGAAGGCTTTGTGCGAAGGGAACTGCAGTTTCGCCGGCCCTTTGTGTATCCGCCGTTTGGCGTCCTGGCGAATGTGCTGGTGCAGTCGCAGGAGCAGAACGAGGCGATGACGTGGGCAGGAGCGTTGGGCCGGTGGTTTGGCGGGCGGACGACGCCGGGTGTCCGCGTGATGGGACCGGCTGCCGCCCCCGTGTCGCGGCTGAAGCGGGTGTACCGCTTTCACCTGCTGCTGAAGGCCGCGCGGCGAAGAGACCTGCAGGCGGCCGTGCGGGCCATGCTGGCGTTTGCGGACGAAACCGGGATCCCGCGGCGGGGTCTGACGGTCGATATGGATCCCATTAGCCTGATGTAGAGGACCAAGGCGGCGCGAAGCTGTCCTGGGAGGCACCAAGGCCGGCTTGCTGCTGGATGGCGTGCCGGTGGACTAGACAGCGATACAGATGCCGATGCGACCCGGCAATCTAAGTGTATCTACGTGCGCGAGCAAACGTGTACCGTGCCTGCGGCTAAGAAGATGCTTGTGCCTCGATGCCCTGACGGAACTTCTGCTTGATTTCAGTGGCGAGCGCCTGGAGCGCTGCGTTGTGCGGGAAGGAGCGGAGGTGATAGTCAACACTGCGCTCGGCCTGCGCAATCGCCATTTCAACGCTGATGGGGTCCTTGGGTGAAAACCTCTGGGAAGTCAGATCCATGTTGACCCGAAGGATCAAATCCGCGAACTCTTCACGCAGCCGTTCAGCCGCTTCGTCTGAGTTGACCGATGTTGCGATGTCACCGGCGTTGACTGCATTGTTCATTTCAGTACACCACCGCTTTTCAAGTCCCAAATGCCTTCGGCTGTCCGTTGCGCATTGAGCGCGGTCAGGCAAGGCTCAAGAGGTACGCGCGCGAGAACGAGCAGACTTTTCGAGTCGAACTGCTCGCGTATGTATACGGCGGCACTGCCCACCCAGGTAATGACCTGTGCGCTCTCCGCGGAGCGCGCGGAAAGCAGGGGAAAGAAGAAGGAATAGGCATGGAACGCTCTCTCATGCACCAGCGGTCCCAGCACGTTCTGCATCTCCTGTTTGAACTGATCCACACCGCCCGATAGGGCCGCAAGGATCAGCAGTCCGCGGCCGGCCATGGCATCCATTGCGCTTGCATGACCGTCCGCACGAGAGATCTCGAAAACCTGATTGTTGAAGACGGGCAGCTGCGTTCCGAAGGCTGCGCCGGAGAAGTCATCGTCGGTCCACATGCGCGGGGGCTCGCCATCCGGGTGAATGCCAAATCCAGTTTTCGGCACCCAGGCGCGGGCATTTGGCGCAAGCAATCTGGTCGCGCCGTCCACATGAATGTGTGTTGCTTCGAGCCATACAGTTTCCGTTAAGCCGTACCGGCTGGACGCTTCGTGCAGCAGACTGGTAAGGCAGGCGGCGAGCGCGGGCCTCTGGGTCTGCGGCATGGGCATCGCTCCGAGGTCTGCCTGCCAGACCTCCAAGCCGCCGTGTTGCCGTGTCCGTTCCAGGCGCAATGCGGATGTCACGACAGGTACTCCAACTTTTCCGCGATCATCTCGTCCAGAATCGCCTGCAGCGTTTCATCGAAGTCCGGGTCTTTCACGGCAAGCAGCAGACCTTTGTCCTTTTCACTTTCGATGCAGCACGCGTGAAAGACGCTGAACCAGGCCTCCAGCTGCTCCGGCTTTGCCGCCGTAAAGGCGGCGGCGTCCAGCTTAGGCAGGATAAAAGGAACGCCTTGGTACAGAGCCTCTTCGCGGATCGGCTCGCCGAAGACTTCCTTGCTCTTCTTCAACCACGGTGCCTGCATGGAGTGCAGCTTGCGAAACTGCGCGTCGAAGTCGTGCGCTGCAAATGCCGGATGCGTGCTGAGGGCCTTGGAAACGCGCACCTTGGGCGGCGCATTCGCTTCGTCACCTTTTACCCAAAGCATGATCATGCCGCCGACACCAAGGAAATCCTGCCGCTGCGCTGTCTCCTTCTTTTCGAGAAACCAGACACAATAGTCCGGTGCAAGGTGCTCAATCCCGATCTCTCCTTTTTGATTGGGAGAATCGACCAACTTCTTGATTTCGAGCGATGTCGGCGTACCCGGCAACGACTCTCCCGGCGTCAGCAAAATGCCGGTAACAGGCTGATAGTCCAGCAGTGTCTGGGTAAACCGCTTGTTTAACTCGTGGCGTGTGTGTTTCAGTTGCAGCAGTGTCTCGGAAAGAAGTTGCTGTTTGCTGAAGAGGGCTTCCAATCTTCCAAGAAGATTCAGGATCCATTGGCGTTGGTGGAAAGGAACGGCAAACTCGCGCACTGGCAACCAGTAGACCGATGCTTCTGTAATCGAAGTGGCTCGCACGAATGGGCTAAGTGGCGGCCGGTCCACCGCCTTTGAGATACGTGGACGCCGCTGTGCTGAAAGTGACTCCACGTTCATTTCACTAACCCGGTTTTCCCCAGGAAACGGTTGATTGCAGCCACTGCCTGCTCTTTATTCTCCAACTGAGTTGAGTATCCAAAGGTGAGTGCGTCTTCATGTCCGTGAACCAGAACCATGGAACTATTTTGACCGATCACGCGCAAATCAGCATACTGGATGTCATTCAGCGGGACACTCTCATCACTGTTCCCCAACAACGACGGATGGAAGACCGTCGCCGTATTATCGACTTTATCAAGGCGAACACTATCACTCTTTGAAAACCTTACACCGGTCAGCAACAACGGCCCGCCCACTAGAAGGACTCCCAACGCGGGGAAAGACGTCCGGCTTTTGTACATCCTGTACAAGAAAAACGCTGCAGCACACGCTGCAAGGGTGAACGTGATCCAAACAAAGCCGGATGCAGGAGCCAGAACCTGAAGCTTGGCGGCTGTGACCTGCTCGATCTTGTATCCCGACTCTACCAGCGTCATGAAGATCTCCCGCGCTGTGGCGCCGAATCCATCTTCACACAATGCTAGCGGATTGTGCCGCCAAGATAGCGTCTAATTGCCTCAACTGCCTCGCCCCTGCCGCGTTCCTGGTCTGATCCGGCACACTGCAACTCGCTTTCGTCGTTCAGAATGAGTGCAAGATACGTACTTGCCCTGGAGTGCCTAACCTCCGCGTAGCGGATCAGATGCAGCGGGACAACGTTGTTCATATGCCAGAAGAGCACCGGGCGGTGAAGGATCGCAGCATCGCTGGCCTTGTCCAGCGTCACGGCACCGGTTTGCAACCAGACCAGGGAAAGAAGCAGCCAAGGCGATGTCCAGATGACGAATCCCCAGAGCGGAAAGAGACTGCGCCCTTGTAACAGTGCGCGGACGAAGGAGTACGATGGCACAATCCCGACGAGTGCGGTCGTGATGAAGAAGAAGTAAGAAGGACTGCTGGTGACATAGAGCTGGCCGCCGGGTAAGACGGTGTGCTCATACGAGGTCCAGATCATTGTTCCTGCGATCCACTCGGGCAGTACGTAGGAGTGTCATCTTCTTACCAAACACGACTCCTCTTATCTGACTTTCAACTTATCTAACTGAAGCACCAATATATTGATTAATGGCCACGACAGCACGTCCCTTTCCGTTCTGCTGAGAGGAGCCAGAGAACGTTAACGCGTCGCCATTGGCCAACACCACTGCAATATAGTCGCTGGAGCGCATGGACCGAATCTCCGCGTGACTCAATGAATCAAGCGGGACGGTGTTGTCAGAATGCCAGAGGAACACCGGTTGGTGAAAAGTGGCTTTGTTAGAACTGCGGTCCAGGGTAAGCGTACCGCCCCTGAATGGTAGAAGACCCGCGTAAAGCAATGGCAAGCCGAACAGCAGTATTCCCCATGCTGGAAAGAGACTGCCACTCTTTACAATCCGGTACACGAAGAACGCTGTCGGTATGACGCCCATCGTAAGAATCACGGAGCCGAATGCCTTGTCGCCCGGATCGACAATTTGGAGTCCTCCTCCAGCAAGGCGTAGTACTTCGTAAGCCGAATCTAACAAAGCCATTTTGAGCTCACGCGAACGGGCTATCGATGTGAACGGCAACAAGAATGCCGACAAATACAGGCCGGATGGAAGAGTCCGGGCCGCCAGCTTCGACTTCAGCACCTGTGAGCTTAGCTGCGAAAGCGTCCAGCTTCGTCTCTAACGCTTCTCCGCGTGCCTTCCAGCCATGGCCTGTCGCCTCGATGCCACCCATTCCGGCCTTAGCTCCGAAACCCTCCGTTGCAATGCCTAAACCTTCTATCTTTGTCGTCGTAACGCCCGCGAAAAAGATGGTGAGTTCTTCCTTGTGCCAGCTGAACTCGTAGCTCTCCTTCTTTTCCTTCTGCTCGCCGTCAATCACCTCCCGGTGGGTTGTCGGCTGAGTCTCCTGCTCTTCTGCTGTGTGGTTTTCCACCCGGTGATGAAAGTAGTTGTAGGTGCTTTCCGCAAACAGATTGTGGAGAAGGACGTCGAAGCGGTCGTCCTTTGTTGTGCCCATGACCGTGGTTTCCAGGTTGCCGAGCAGGAGACGGGTTTCATTCCCATCGATGGTGCGCATGTAGTTCTGGGTGATGAAGTCGGTCTCGTTGCCCACGATCTGTTGCCACCGGTCGCCGTGGATCAGCTTGGCGTCCGTGCCGATCGTGCCCGCCAACGCGGAGACGCTGGTCATCGCGCTCAGGTTCAACGAACCTAATGCGGGCGTCTTATGGTCCGATGACGGATCGAAGCTGCCGTTGTTGGTGAGAGTGGACCCAGCGAACGTATTGCCCATGCGTGCGTCTCCTGACTCCAAAAGAGTACCTCATCCTGTGCTTTGCCATTCCTGGACGGACATTCTACCGGTGGGTGTGGAGCCAGATGAGCAGGGCGATGCCGAGGGCGATGCGGTAGATGGCGAAGAGGGTGAAGCCGCGTTTGCGGACCCAGCCGAGGAACCAGGCAACGACGACGTAGGCGACGACAAAGGAGACGGCCATGCCGATGATGAGGATGAGCCAGCGTTCCGGCCCCATGACGAGGGGTGTCAGGGCCTGCGCGCCGCCAGCTTCCGCAATGTCCTTCGCGCTGGGGTGGACGGCTTTGAGCAGGGAGTAGCCAGTAGCCACGATCATGGTGGGGATAGAGAGCAGGAAGGAGAACTCCAGCGCGGAGGAGCGGTCCATGCCGGCGAGCTGGCCTCCGGTGATGGTGGCCATGGAGCGCGAGGTGCCGGGCACGACGGCGCTGATGATCTGGCAGAGGCCGATCCAGACGGCTTGCGGCAGGCTCATGTCCTCGACGTGCGTGGTGGATGGATCGCGGCGGCCAGCCCAGATATCGACCGCCCACATGATGATGCCGCCGACCAGAAGGGCCAGCGCGATGACCGTGAGGTTTTCAAGGTTCTCGCCGATCTTCTTGGTCAACAGCTTGGCCGGGATGGCGGTGACGACAAAGGCGATGAGGGTGAGCGAGAGCGGGTGGGTAAACCACGTTTTGTTGCCGCGTTCGCCCTGGGGGAAGGTGCGCATGTAGGCGGTGATGCGCAGAAGGAAGAAGAGCACAAGAGCGATGATGGCTCCCAGCTGGATGACGATGGTGTACATCTTCCAGAAGGGGTCGGCCAGCGAGATGTGCAATGCCCGCTCGACGAGGCGAAGGTGCGCGGTGGAGCTGACGGGCAGAAATTCAGTTAAGCCCTCGACGATGCCGAGGATGACGGACAGGATGTAGACGTTCAACGCGGCGCTACCGGGCTTTCATTGGAATTAGTCGCGGTCACTGCCGTAGATCGCAATGCCTTGCTCCACCCTGTATACCAGACTGACGGCGCGGGCCGTGTAATCGCTGGCGGGAAAGCGCGTGGCGAGCTGGTCGCGCAGGGCGTGCGCCTTGGCTGCGGCGGCATCGGCTCGCTTGCGGTTTTCCTCGGTGGTGTACATGGTGACGAGCACGCCCTGCCGGTAGGTGGCGTTCCACAGCGCTTCCGGGGTTTTTGGACTATCCGGGAACTGATCGGCGTACTTCTGGTAAAGATTGCTTTCCATGTCCGGGCACTTGGGCAAGCCCTGCCAGTCACCGCAGAGCTTTGCGTCCAGCAGGTCATAGGCGGCGAGCGCGGGGTATTTGCCTGTGCCGGTTTTAACGATGCGCTGCAGCGCTTTGGTGTACATGGGCGGACGGAGGTTCGCATCTGTCTCGTTGGCAGAGGGCAGCGACTTGGCGTCAAACTTCTCCTCCTGCCAGCGGATGTCGGCGGAGCGCCACGCGCTTTCGCCGGCGAGAGGTGAGGCAGGGAAGTACTCGGCGACACGGCGATAGAGCAGGTGCGCCTGTCCGGCGGCGGACTTGGGCGCGTGCGGCTCGCCTGCGGCTGCTTCCATGCTGGC
>CAXUBG010000154.1:0-3737 GCA_964249285.1 uncultured Terriglobus sp.
GCCGCACTGGTGAAGGTGCCGTAGACCGGTGCCGGGGCGCAGCGTCCTGTTGTGCCGCACGGCGGCTGCCAGCCGGTGACCTCCTGATGTATTGCGACGGTGGCACCCGCGACCGGATGCCCTGCTGCGTCGGTGACGCGTACTGTGACCGAACCGAGCGAGGCGCTTGCCGGTACACTCTGGCCGTCACCCGTGACAATGACGACCGCTAAAGTGTTAGCGGAAACGCCGCCGATGTTATGCATGGCGCACACGCTACCCCAGGCGCACGCCTGCACGGTTGCGGTTTCGCCATCCTGGAGCGAGCCGGTTGCGCTGATTGATGCGGTGCTTCCACTGGACTGCGGTCCCGCTAACTGGATGCGGGGAGAGCTGGCTGTCCACGACACGGTTGGTGCGGCTGCTTGTGCGTTGCTGCCGGTCAGCACCGCGGATGGGTGAAAGAGCGCACCCGCGGCGGCGGCGACATACTCCACGGGACGCGCAAAACTGACCGCCTGTCCGGATTGGGTTGCGTTGAAACTGACTAGCACGGTAGACCCGCTATATGCGACGGCTTGTAACTGTACTGACCCCGAGGAAGCAGGCGTGACTTGTGCTTGCGCGATGCCGCTGGCATCCGTCAGTAGCGTACAAATGGCGAGCCCGCAGCTATTGTATTGGGCTGATCCGGACGTGACCGAAACAGTGATGCTGGAGTTTGCCGCGGGATTGCCGCCGCTGTCCGTGAGCTTCAGCACCAGGCTGGCCGGCGCGCCCACGGGAACGGTTTGCGGAGGTGCCTGGACCAGCGTCAGCACGTCATGTGCGGCACCGCTGTACGTGAGGCCGCCGGAGATGGTGGTGTCCGCGCCGGTGGACCGGTCCGTTACCGTTACGTCGTTGACTGCGTTATTCCCGAGTGCGGCCAGTGAGGGCGCCGTAGCGGTGATCTCCGTCGCGGAGAGGCTTGTGACGGTTGCGACGACTCCGCCCACCGTGACGGTAGTGCCCGGGTTGAAGCCGGTTCCGGTGATGCGAATGGTACCTCCAGCGGGCGCCATGCGAGCGGGGGAGACAACGTCAGCGTAGAGAAGGCGCGCGCGAAAGGTGTAATCCGGGCGGCCATCGCCTCGCTGGTCGGCGATTGCCAGGCGAACGGTTTCATCTGCCGCGAAGGAGGCGCGCAGCTGCGTGGTCCCGGCGGAGATGGCATTGAACGCCGCGGCAGCGTGCGCCAGCGTCGGTTGTGTGCCGGTTGCGTCCGCGCCGTGCCACAGGCCGACAACGGGCAGAGCTTTGGCTTCCGTTGCGGTCCCTGTTTCATCGAGTGCCGTTACGTCGATCGTGGCAGTACGTCCGGCACGCACGGTGAAGCTGTTCCAGGGTGTGTGAGAGACACCGCAAAGGCGTCCACTCCAGGTGCCGTCGCCGGGGATGGCCGCAGGTGCGTTCTCCGTCCCGTCAGCAGTTGTGGAGCACTCGGACGCCGCATCCGGAATGGTTAGAAAACCAAAGCCGTCGACGCTGCCTGGTTGCGCGTAGCTATAGTTCAACGTGGGCAGCGTACCCGATGGTGCCGGGGTGCCCTGACGATAGGGGCCGACAGCGTATGGCCCGGTGTACAGCGGATTCAGTGATTCCCCCTGCACCAAAAGATTAGTGTAGTTGTACTGCGTGAGCGACGGGATGCCGTAGAGCAGGAAATTGCCCGGGCCCCACCACACAGAGCCGCCACCCGTGCCGTTTGTGTCGATGGAGGCGCCCGTGACGGGATTTCCGAAGTCACCACGCCCTAGAAAGCCGGAGACGCTGCTGACATCCTGGTAGGGGTCGGTCTGGTAAGGGGTCCAGTTATAGTTCCGCTGCACAAAGACGTTGACACCGCTCATGCCCTCGCCGTTCGGAAAGACGAAATGGCCGGAGAGAGACATCTGGTTGCTTCCGGGTGAGGCGTTCAGATCGCTTGCGTACACCATCTCCAGCGCGGCGATATCGTCGTCACGCAGGGTGAACGGCTGCGGCAGGCACTGGTACGTGTAGGGCCCGCACAGGATGTCGATGGGATGCATGATGGGCCAGTGGATTTGCTGCGCATAGACCGGAGCGGGCTGGCCGGTAAAGACGTTGTCATTGGTTTGTGACCAACCGATTCCGAGGACACGGCCAAAGACACGTTCCATCTGGTACTGCAGTTGAAGCTGCTGCTCCGGCGCGGGGCCGGCGCAACGGCCGTTCACGATGATGAGCGCGTGCGCGATTTTACCGGGCTGGATGAAGAGGTCAACGCTCTCCGTAACGCCGTTCTGACGGCAGTTGCCGGGTGCGCTTGCACCGGAGCCAAGCAGCGTGTCCGTGATGCTGCCGTCCGCGTCAAAGATGACGGCAATCTGTTTCGCAGTGTAGTTGTTGCTCTCCACATCGGCCGGCCACACTGTGCCGCTTGTGCCCAAGTAGACGTTGCCGCCGCTTACGTCCTCAGCTAGCTGGCCGCCGTTCGTCAAAGTCAAGTTGACGCCCTGAACATTCCACACAGACGCGGCGGCGTCGACCAACGCTTTTGCGGTTGGGTTGTCGACGGAAGCGCTGAGCTGCCCCTGGTCGACGTAATAGTGCACATCCGGCCGGTACCAGTTCATAGGCTTGCTGTCATTCGTCCATTGCGGGCCAGCGACCCAGCGCGGTCCGGCGGCGTGTGCTTTCACAGCAAAAATGACCGTCAGGATGAGGGAAAAGAGCAGGCGCGATGGCCGCAGCCGGTTGTGACGGTGCATCATTGCTTGTCTCTCGCCGGGCGCTGCCAAGCGCGCAGCATCTCGAGCACCATGCCGCCGTCCACACGTGCGTTAGGGTCGCTGCCTGTTCGTGCAGCGGACGGTCCCGGAGCGGTGTCCACCGGCGGTTCCGGGGCGGTCAGATGTGGTGCACGGGCCTGGGCTGCGTTGCGTGCGGCTGCCGCCTGAAGTGCAGCGGCGGCGCTAACGGATCCCCCTGCGGCGCGGAGGGCGAGCATGGGCGTCAGGCGCGGCGTGTCCGTCACCGCCACATGCTGAGCCATCCAGCGCAGATCGACGGTGCTGCTGCCCGCGTTGCCGCGCAGTGGGATGAGGCCGTCCGGGACAGGCGACGCGTAGCCTGCGCCAGAAGGAGCGTGCAGCAGCATGAGCGCTCGCTGTCCTACGGTGTAGCGCGCAGTGCCGCCGGACCACAGGCCAGCCCACTCCCGCAAAGCATAGCTGCCGCCGGAAGAGACGCCCTTGATGCCCTGTTCGACGTGCCAGCGGATCAGCACCGCGCTGTTTTCTTGACTGATGGACGTGACCTCGCCGGTGAAGGCAATGTCCGCGTCGAGGAACGCCTGATGCAGCGCGGCTTCCAGCGTGGTGGCTGGCTCAGGAAATGCAGCGGCCGTGTTGCTGCGTGGGACGGAATGCGTTGCGGCGAGCGCCGCGGAGAGGCTGGTTTGCGCGGAGAGCGTTCCCGCAACGGCCCACACAGCGCTGAATACAATCCATTTTCGGTGCCACTGCTGCAATCCGCTTCACCGCCCCGTGTTCCTTATCGACACACGGGCGTGCTGCGTGAGAGTACGTGGACGGTCTACTCTGCCGCGAATGGCTTGAGTTGTGCCTCGCTGGGTGGAGGCGTGAGCAGGCTGACAATGATCAGCGCCAGCACGGAGACGGCGAGCGCCGGGATGATCGCGTCACGCTGCGCCAGCCATAGCGGCAGTACGCGTCCCACGCGCGACGATTGCC
>CAXUBG010000154.1:3747-7570 GCA_964249285.1 uncultured Terriglobus sp.
AATCGTGTACGCATAGAGGCTCTTCTTCAAAACGCTTTCCGTTCCCAGCGATTGAGCCAGCGCCCACACACCGAGCAGCACCACCATGATGCGGGAGACGAGCAAAACCTCACGGTCACCCGATTTCGGCTGGATGTAGCGCACAAAAATGTCGTTGACCAGGTTCGTTGCAGGCGAGAAGAGATAGTTGTTCGCCGTGGAGATGACTTTCGCAAAGATGGCACCCGTCATCAAGGCACCCAGCATCCGCAGCGTGCCGCCCTGGAGGCCATGCATGGCCGTATACGCGAGCACTTCGCGTGGGCGGTCGTGCACCTCGCCGAGCGGGAAGAGCGACGACCCGACCACGGCGATGGCCACAATGACTGTTTCAAGGATGACGGTTCCGATGATCCATCCCACGACGGCGTTGCGGGCGTCACGTTCGCTCTTGGCAGAAAAGAACTTCTGATACATCGACTGGTTGCCCAGCATGAGCAGACAGGTCGGCAGCAGCAGTTCCGCCGCCTGGATGCCGGTGAGATCGCCCAGCACCTGGAAGTGCGTCGCGGGTAACGCTGCGTGGACGGCGTTCCATCCGCCAGCCAGGTGCGTCAGCACCGGCAAGGCCAGCAGCATGGTAAGTGTCGTGAGCGATCCGATGAACACATCCATGTAGGCTACGGAACCCATGCCGGCGATTGCTGTGAAAATTACCACGAACGCAGCAAGAATGTAGCGGCCGCTCATGGCGCTGATGGCCTCTGGAAAGATGAGGTGCAGGATGTCGCCGCCGCCGATGAGCTGATAGCTGGTGATAGCGGTATACGTGAATAGCACCGCGATGACGCCCAGCACACGCGCGGTCTGGTTGTAACGCGCTTCGAGAAGGTCAGGAATGGTGAACTGCGCGAATTTACGCGCGCGCGGTGCGATGAAGAAGATAAGCAGCAAGCCTAGCCATCCACCACCGCCCTGCCACAGCGCGGCAAAGCCGTGGCGGTAGGCGTTCTCCGCGCCGCCCAGCAGGGAGCCGGAGCCAATCCAGCTGGACAGCAGGGTAAACACCAACACCGCCGCGGGCAGGCTGCGTCCGGCGACGAGGTAGTCCGCCTTCGTGCGCGTCTTGCGCAGACGCGAAATGGAGACACCCAGAAGGGTGACAACGATGAGGCCAACAACGATGCCGTACAGATTCATGCGTGCCAGCAGTCTACGCGTTCCATGGGAGGGAACGTGAGACCATATCATCGCCATGCAAACAGTTGATCCAGCCGCGGCACCGCTTCGCATCGATGGCCGCGCGAAGGTTACCGGGACCGGCTTTTACACCGCCGACCTCAACAGCTTTGAGCAGTATTTGCACCCGGGCGAAGCTGTAACCCCGGTGCTGCATGCCTGCGTTGTTCCAGCAGGTATTGCCTTTGGGCGCGTGCTGCACATGGACACAGGTGCCGCGCAAGTGATGTCTGGCGTAAGGCTCGTCATGACCGCCGCGAATGCTCCCAGGCTGAAGAAGTTCGATTCGTTGCTGATGAGCGAGCAAACGAAGTTCCTTCCCCTGCAGGACAGCACGGTGCGCTATCACGGTCAGCCCATCGCGCTGGTGGTGGCGGAGACCCTTGAGATTGCGCAGGAAGCTGCGGCACGAGTCAAGGTGATGTACTCACCGCAACCGGCTCTCGTCGATTTTGAACATAATCTGCATAAGGCTGCACCGGTTAAAAAGACCGGAGCGGGCGACAAAGCGCGCACCGAACGCGGTGATCCGGAAGCAGCCTACGAGAATGCGCCGGTTAAGGTGGAGGGCACATACCTTCTGCAACCCGCGCACCACAATGCGATGGAACCGGGTGTGAGCGTTGCCCATTGGCACGCGGATGATGGTCTGACAAACCGTCTGACCGTGGTGTGTTCCACGCAGTTTGTGTACGGCGAAGCGGTCGCGCTGGCGGAGGCATTTGAGATTGGTCACAAGGACAAAATCCTCCGGATCGTGGCACAGGTGGCAGTCGGGAAGGAGATCGACTCGCGTGTGCGCGTGGTCGCGCCACTGGTGGGCGGAGGCTTTGGCAGCAAGGGCGGCATGAATCACACGATGTTGCCGGCGATGGCCGCCAAGCTGCTGCGGCAGCCGGTAAAGCTGGTACTGTCGCGCCAGGGTACCTTCAGCCAGATGCCATATCGCGGCGGGCTGTCCATCTCTATGCGGCTGGGTGCATTGCCCGATGGCCGGCTGACCAGCCTGTTGCAGGAGACGATCATTCAATCGTCAGAGACGGCGAGTTTTCTGGAGCCGACCGGTGAAGTCACGCCACACCTGTACGCGGTCGAGAATCTGCTGACCGATCACAAAGCGGTATGTCTCAACACAAAC
This sequence comes from uncultured Terriglobus sp., assembly GCA_964249285.1. Lineage (GTDB taxonomy): Bacteria > Acidobacteriota > Terriglobia > Terriglobales > Acidobacteriaceae > Terriglobus. Next base: position 6,104 of record CAXUBG010000154.1, read on the forward strand.
TCGCCGGGATGGATGCGGGCACCGGGCGTGGCGCCGGGCCAGTTTGTGCTGGAGACGGCCATGGATGAACTCGCCTGTACCCTGGGCATCGATCCCATCGATCTGCACCTCCGCAACTATGCCGAAAGCGATCCGGAGGGCGGCAAGGAGTGGTCAAGCAAGTCACTCCGTGAATGCTACGCGCAGGGTGCGGAACGCTTTGGCTGGCACCGCCGTACGCCGCGCAGCACCGAGCGCGAAGGCGTTGAGCGCATCGGGTATGGCATGGCAACGGCCGCGTATCCAGCCAATCAGTTCCCCGCGACGGCGCGGCTGACGTTCCGCACGGAGGGCACCGTGCTGGCGGAAACCGCCACGCACGAGATTGGACAGGGTGCCATCACGTCCCTCTCGCAGGTGGTAGCGGAGGCGCTTACCTTGCCACTGGACCGGGTGCACATTCGCATAGGCGACACCACGCTGCCATTTGGAGCGTTCTCGGCAGGATCGTCCACATCGCTCTCCGTTGGATCGGCGCTGCTGGAGGCGGCGCACGCGTTAGGTGTGCGGCTGGCGCGGCTGGCGCGGGTCGACCGCCTGAGTCCGCTGTACCAATGCTCATTGCGTGACATCGTCTTTACGGATGGCTTGCTGCGTCACCGCGTGGAAAAGGCTCGCGTCGATTCAGCGGCGAGTGTACTGGCGCGTGCGGGACGGTCAGAGATCGCCGTCAAAGGCATCAGCGGGCGTCTCTTCGGCAAGAGCAAGTATGCGCGGATGGCGTTCGGAGCGCAGTTCGCGCGGGTAGCCGTCAGCGATGTGACCGGCAGCACCCGGGTGACACACATGACTGGCGCATTCGCCTGCGGACGCATCCTGAACGCACGCACGGCGCGCTCGCAATTGCTAGGGGGCATGGTGTGGGGCGTGGGCCACGCTCTGATGGAGGAGACTCTGCGGGATACACGGGTAGGCGCGTGGGTGAACGCGAATCTGGCCGAGGCGCACGTGCCGACCAACGCGGACGCCCCGGAGATCGACATCATCATGGTGCCAGAAGACGACAGCCGCGGCAGTGAACTGGGTGCCAAGGGTCTTGGTGAGATCGGCATCTGCGGAACAGCAGCTGCCATTGCCAATGCGATCCACAACGCAACCGGGCACCGCCTGCGCAAGTTGCCAATGACCGTGGATCAGGTGCTTGGGTTGTAAGTCACGAGTACGCGGTTTAGACGTCCACCTCCGCGACGGCGGATGAAGGCGGTGGGGCGGCTTCGCCAGACTGGAGCTGCTTTGCGGCGACCGCATGTTCAATCTCGGAATTAACTTCACCGCCCAGCAGAATCATCGTGCCGGTGAGATAAAACCATAACAGCAGAATAATAACGGCACCCAGCGAGCCATACGTCACGGAGTAACTATTGAAGTAATGCAGGTACACCCGCAATCCAAGCGACCCGGCTACCCAGCCAACCAATCCAATTAGTC
>CAXUBG010000155.1:0-7448 GCA_964249285.1 uncultured Terriglobus sp.
GGCTGCCGACACAGCCAAACTAGAAAAACTAATAGAAAGCCCTAACAATAAAATAAAAGAACTGATGGCAACGCCCGACAAGGGCATTCCACTGGATATCGCGGCCAAGGCAAGCTGCGTCGCCGTCGTACCCGGCTTCAAAAAGGGAGCATTTATCGTCGGCGGTCAGTATGGCCAGGGAGTCGCAACCTGCCGGACCGGCAAGGGTTGGAGTTCGCCCGTCTTCATTCAGATCACGGGTGCCAGCTTCGGTCTGAAGGCACGTGGTCAATCAACAGATCTCGTCCTCGTGGGAATCAATCACAAGAGCATGGATGACATGCTCCACGACAAGGTGAAGCTCGGTGGTGACATAGCCGCTGCCGCAGGTCCAGTGGGACGTGACTCACAAGCTGCCACGACAGAGTTGGCGAATGCCGAGTTCCTGACATATTCTCGCTCAAAAGGCTTGTTCGCGGGCATCGATTTGACGGGTGACGTGATCAACCAGAATAAAGACGACACGCAATCGTATTACGGCAAGGAGATCGCGTACCAAACCATCCTCTCCGGCAGCGTACCAACTCCGGCAGGTGCTCAGCACTTCGTCAAGACGGTCAACGAGCTGTTCAAAAAGGGCAAAGTAAACGCCGGTAAATAGGTCGTTCGCTCGCAAAGCCTGCCGTGTCCGAAGGGAACGGCAGGCTTACGCGATTTCTACCGTAGACTGCTTCCACCACTTCACGGTGCGTCGTATTCCTTCTTCAAAAGAGGCCTCGGGAGCATACCCGAATGCTGTGCGTGCCGCGTCAATGTTCGCGATGGAGTCGCGAACATCCCCCGGTCTCTCCGGTGCATATTCCGGCATCGCATTGCGGCCAAGTAGTCGCGCGATCACCGCGAACGTCTCGTTAAGGGTATGACGCCGACCGCAAGCGATATTAAAGAGATTCCCGCTGACCCTTGCCGCGGGTGCCTCACTCGCTTGTAGATTTGCCTGCACTACGTTCTCGACATAGGTGAAGTCGCGGCCCTGTTCGCCGTCCCCGAAGATGATGGGCCGTTCGTCGCGTTGCAGTTGCAGAATAAACTTCGCAATCACGCCGGAATAGGGCGAATCCGCCGCCTGGCGCGGCCCAAAGATGTTGAAATAGCGCAACGAGACTGTTTCCATGCCATATACGGCGGCGTAGCTGGCCAGGTAAAGTTCGCCCGTAAGCTTCTGCACGGCGTAAGGCGAGAGCGGCTGCGGGCGCATTGTCTCCACCCGTGGAAAACCTGGCTGGTTGCCGTAGGCTGAACTCGATGCCGCGTACAGAACGCGTCGCACTCCTGCGGCACGCGCTGCTTCCAGCACTTCGAACGTGCCATCTGTATTCGTTTCGTGTGATGTGCGCGGATCCCGCACGCTGCGCTGTACCGACGGCAGCGCAGCCTGGTGGAAAATGACCTCAACGCCGCGGCAGGCGGCCGCAAGCGCATCCCGGTCCAGGAGCGATGCTTCGAAAAAGTCGATCTTACCGGTGAGATGAGTGAGATTTGCCGCCCGGCCAGTGGCAAAGTTGTCCAGCCCACGCACGCGGTCTCCGCGCGCCACCAGCGCATCCATCAGGTGCGACCCGATAAACCCTGCCGCTCCGGTGACTAATACAGTGCGCATTACCCCAGTATGACAGTCTGGCGCCATGCACGGTGATTACCACTCCGTTATGCGGTGAAGTGCCGGTGCGGCTATCATGGGGAGCGGAAGCGGCAACCCGGATGTACAGGCCGCACATCTGTTCCAGCAAAGGCTGTTCATCCCATGGCGAATCCCGCAGTCAGTTCCATCACTATCGACGGCAACCGCTTTGACACGTTGTCTACGCACTTCGGCGTGTCCTCAATGCACAATATCGGCATGCCGATGATGGGATCGCTGGTCTACAGCATCGAGGCCACAATTGACATGCATGACCAGGACAACATGCCGTTCTCCCTGCTGCAGGACATCTTCAAGCTGGCAAGCACGGTCACGCGGGATTCCGTGAAAGAGATCAAGATTGAGTTCTGGACAGACGACACGCAGTCGGACGCGATCTGTTCTTACACCTTCCAAGGTTGGATCAGCCATTTCTCCAACACCAGCGGGTCAGGCGCGAACCACACGTTGCAGCTCAGCATCGTTCCCATGCTCGACGACAAGCAATTCGTCAATATTGCGATGGGCAACTAACAGGAGTTCTCCACGCCGTCTCTGGAAGATGCTTGCGGCGGACACTCTGGCGTCCGGCGCTCGCCTTGACTACCAAGACGGTCGTCGTTGCAGTCGCGCAAGTACACTGGAGCTGATGAGATCAACTCCTAAAGGCGGTGAAGGCTATCTGTTAAGTGCATCTGTTTCTCTGCAGCATGTGGAGGGCCAGGCTGTCGTGGAGCGTGGCGACGAGATCGCCATTGAAGAACCGCTCGAAATACGGCTTGTCTTCGGCCCGCGCGACGCGCGCCAGTCGAAGGCAATCACCGTAACGATGCGAACGCCTGGGCACGACGCAGAGCTTGCCGCCGGCTTCCTGCTGACCGAGGGCGTGCTGCGTGACGCCTCGCAAATCCTTGGAGTCCGGTCGCAAAACCTTCACGCTGCAACTGGATCGAATCCGGCGCTGGCTTCAGAACATGCCGCGAATACGGTTCTGATCGAAGTCGCGGACGATGTGATGATTAACCCGCCCACGCTTGAGCGGAACTTTTACATGACATCGAGCTGTGGCGTCTGCGGCAAGGGGTCACTGCTTGCACTGCGGAGTGTCTGCCCGCCGCACTTCACCAGCGGCATGCGTGTGCACGCAGGGGTTCTCCATGCGCTGCCGGGCAAGTTGCGCGCGGCACAGGCCGCCTTTGAGACAACTGGTGGCCTGCATGGTGCGGGCCTGTTCAGCGCAGCCGGCGAACTCCTGATGGTGCGCGAGGATGTCGGGCGGCACAATGCCGTCGATAAGCTGGTGGGCGCGCAGTTTCTGGCAGACCGGGTGCCGCTGCGCGAGCATCTGCTGCTGCTCAGCGGGCGTGCCAGCTTTGAACTGCTGCAAAAGGCCGTGATGGCTGGTATCGCGGTGGTAGCCGCGGTCGGCGCTCCCTCCAGCCTGGCGGTGCGGCTAGCGCAGGAGTTTGGCGTGACACTGGTGGGTTTTCTGCGGAACGGGTTCTTCAATATCTATAGCGGAGCGGAGCGCATTGAGGGTCTTCTACAAGAGGGATCTGCGATACCGTTGGGTGCCGCCCAAGATGAGGAAGTGCACGTATGAAATTGCGATTAGCAGCAAATTCTGTGCGTCTGCGCATCTTACGCCCGGAACTGGCAACCCTGGAGGCGGGCGGACACCTGGCGGAAAGCGTCCGCCTTGCTCCCGGTCCGTCGGGCAGCATTAGCTACGCCCTCTTCGTCGCCGAAGCCGACGGCGGCAAGGGTGTACAAGTGTATTGTGAATGCGGCGAGGTTCGCGTCGTAATCTCCAGGCCGGTCTTCGTCCAGTGGTGCAGGCCGGATGAGGTCGGCATCTATGTAGGCCTGCACGTTGGCGAAGACGAATCATTAAGAATCATGATCGAGAAGGATTTTGCCTGCCTCGACAGCAGCGAAGCGGACAATCGCGACACTTTCGAGCACCCGCACACGAACGCCACGTGCTGATCCGCGCTGTTCCGTGACCGGGATGCGTCAGTCGGCCTGCTAGCGGACAGGATCACTCGCGCACGCACGGCGGGGAGAGGTCTACTCGATATCCGAAGTCTTATGCCAGGAGAAGCGCCGGCCAAGAATGCCTTTCACCAGCAGGTGATCGGTCGCGGATGTCGGTCCAAGCCCCACACCAACGTTTATTTCCCACTTCGGGGATACGTTCAAATCTGAGACAACGAAGATTTGCTGCTGCTGCTCATGCAGCCCGTCGAAGTTGAACAGCCTGCCATAGTCCGCGTAATACTCCACACCCGCGCTTACCTTGCGGGTGAAGTCGTAGCTTACTTTGAGGCCGGGTGCAAAGGCAAAGCCCTGATTCACGTCCGGACCATGCCACGTTCGCTCCAACGCCGGGTTGAAGGCAACGTACCAACGCCCGATTGCCTTGTCGACAATGGGGCGTATCTCCCATGTCCAGGTGTCCGGAGAGTAGACGGCCCGCTGGTATCCAATCTCCGTGGAAAGGCTGACACCAACCGGCCAGTGCCAACGATCCGGTACACGCACCCGTGGACGGATATGGTCACCCACCCATTGCACACTGTGGCCCGCCTGCTCGCTGGTGAAGATATAAAATCCCACCTCGGACCAATCGTTGATACCCTGCGTGATCTCGAGCGTCTCGTGTTCCTGATGGTTGGTGGGATACACGCCATTCACGGTGTAATGCTGGCCGTCCACGGTGTAATTCGAGTGCAACTCAACCATTGTGTTCTTCGGCGGAACGGTTTCCGCGCCATACACCTGTATCTCGTAATTGCCTTGTGCGTGGGCGGCGGCGCAGGGCAGCACAAGCGCCACTACAAGGACGCCGTGGCGGAAGATTCTATCTGGAGGACTTGTGCCTTTGCCCCACTTATGCATATTGAAAAAGCATCATAAAGCCGCGATCCATATGATCCTGCTGATGACAGTGAAGCAGAGTTGGTCCGGGGTTGTCTGCGACGAACTCCACCGTCGCTTTCGCTCCCGCGCGGACCAGCACGGTGTCCTTCACGATGCCGTTCACGCTTCCACGCTCGTCTGAGAGAGAAACCAGTTCGAAGCGGTGGCGATGCAGATGGATCGGATGGTCGTCCATGCTGCGATTGTCAAAGAGGAGGCGGTAGCGCTGCCCGGCGACAAGCTTCGGTGAGGACACGTCCGGATAGGACTTTCCATTGATCGTCCACTTCTCCGGCGATCCGTGGCCGGCAAAGCGCGCTGCAAAGACGAGTGGAATCTCCTGAACAGCATCAGTTTCAACGTCACTGCTGCCGTTTGGAGATAGTGCGAATTGTGAGTAGGACCACTGCAACACTTCAGGCTGCTTCCACTGCGGCTTCCCAGCCCTGCCCGCGTACTCCACCACAATACCCATACCCGCAGCCTGGATGTGCTGCCTGACTTCGCCCAACACCCACACACCCGGGTTGGTCATCTCCACGACGGCGCAGACACGCTCCCCCGGGGCAATGCGCAGCATCGAAGCTGTGTGTAGTGCCTCCAGCGTGTTGCCGTCCAACGCGACTACCCGGAACTGGTGCCCTGAAAAAGCCAGCCAATGCGGGTCCGTGGGACTGGAGTTCACGATGTGGAGCAGCACGCGCTCTCCTTGCCTGACGCGAAGAGGCTCTCCAAATCCAAGCACGCGACCGTTGATGGTGGAGACTTCGTAGGCCGGGTTCATGGAACCATCGTCGCTGCTTTCCATGTGTCCGCGCCAGTCATGCATTCCCAGGAAAAACTCGCGGTCAAAACCGCCCGGGTTGTTCACCGGTTCCACGTACAGGAAACCGTGCTGGCCCGTGTACTGCCCCTTGGTGGTACTGGCACCCGCAAAGGTGTGCGTGTGGTACCAGCGAAAACCTGCTGGCTTGGCGAGCAGGTCGTAGCGCGCTGCCGCACCCGGCGCGATCGCCGGCGTGCCCTCCTCCATCGCACCGTCAATCGCCGAGGGCAATCGCAGGCCGTGCCAGTGGACCACCTCCGGATCGCCAGTACGGTTCGTCACCTCGACAATACAGGCACTCCCTTCGCGCATGCGGAGTAGCGGCCCCGGCACCTGCCCGTTATATCCAATCGTTTTCAGAAAATTATTGTGAGAAAGTTCCACAGTGCACGGTGTGATGTCGATGCGGTACTCAGGCGTGACGGCTTGGCCCGCAAGCCTAACAAACCCGCGCGCGCCCGGCCCGAACGCCGATGCTGCGGAGATCGCTCCCCACCGTAACAAGTCCCGCCGTGTCACCACCCCTTAAGACTAAGGCACCATGGCAGATACCGGAACGCCAGAGTTGCGCAGGATGAAAGTCGCGGCAAGCGTCTTCGCTACCAGCCTTCCAGCACAATCTTGCCGACCGATCGTCCGCTCTCAATCCAGGCGTGCGCCATCTTGAGGTTTTGCGCATTGATCGTGCCGTAGTTCTGCGTCATGGTGGTCCGCAGCGTTCCAAGATCCATCAGCTTGGCAATTTCGGTAAGCGAGTCATGCTGACGGAGTATGTCTGAGGTCTCAAAGTAGGACCGCGTGAACATCCATTCCCAGCAGATGCTGCCGGACTTCCGCTTCAACGGGCGCGCGTCAAGTGGTTTCTGTGGGTCGTCAATGATGGCAATCTTTCCCTGCGGGGCCAGCAGTTCCGCGATGCCGGGATAGTGGGTGTCGGTAGCGGAGAGCAGCGCAATGTACTCCGCCTCGCCCAGGCCAAGCTCCTGCATCTGCGTGCGGATGTCGCGATGATGGTCGATGACGTAGTGTGCACCCATCTGCCGGCACCAGTCCGTCGTCTCCGGGCGTGACGCCGTGGCCACAACCGTAAGCGGCGTGAGGTGCGACGCAATCTGGATCAGCATAGAACCCACGCCACCGGCCGCCCCGATGATGAGAATCGAACCCTTGCGCGGAGCATTGTAGCCAATACGGCGCTGCTCCACACCGAAGCGGTCGAACAGTATCTCCCACGCCGTTAAGGAAGTTAACGGTAGCGCCGCAGCGTGCGCGAAGCTCAGCGACTTCGGCTTGTACGCCACGATGCGCTCATCCACTGTGTGCAGTTGCGCATTGCAACCCTGCCGCGCAATGCAGCCCGCGTAATACACCTCGTCCCCTTTACGGAAGAGAGAGGTCTGCTTGCCAAGACCCACTACCACGCCCGCGCAGTCCCACCCCAGAACCTTGTACTCTTCACCTTGCGCAGGCTTTGTGCTCTTGCGCTGTTTGGTATCCACCGGATTAACAGAGACTGCCTTAACCTCCACGAGCAAATCGCGGTCGCGTGCTACCGGATTCGGCATGGCGACATCTAGAAGCGCGTGGGGATTGTCGATAGGCAGGGGGGTGGTATAGCCAACTGCGTTCATTTGTCGAGTCTACCGTGACGGCCCGTCTGGGCTGCATCGAGCACAGGTGTTCGCGGGCCTAATGCAACGGTCCCGCGACATACACTACGTCGCCATTTTCTCTTGTCCAAGAGCGTAGTCGATCAATGCCTTTTCCTGCAGCTCATGTGCCTTGGCGGAACCCGTCGCAGGACTTGCCGCTGCCGAACGCTTGATGCTCAGCACACGCCTGCCGCCCGCGCTACGCTTCAGGAGCGGAAGTGCAAAGTTCAGCGCGCCCATGTTTGCCGGCTCCTCCTGAACCCATACGATTTCCTCTGCGGACGGATACTGGGCCAGTGCCGCCTCCACTGCCTGCCCCGGCCATGGATATAGCTGCTCCACAAACACGATGGCGGCTGAGTAATTTCCACGCTTCGCCCGTTCAACC
>CAXUBG010000156.1:0-7365 GCA_964249285.1 uncultured Terriglobus sp.
CAGTTTGAGTTTCATATGGTGGAGTGTCCGAACTGCGCCAGACTTTTCGCCGACCTGCGCCGTGGCGGTGCCTGGATGGAGCTGCTGAAGGATGACCCCCCGGTTCCGCCGAATAGCCTTGTGAGCCGGATACTTTCGAAAACTTCGGGCGATCCTGTGCTTGCGGCGGAGATTGCCGCGCAGACCGCGTATGCCGCTTCGCTACTTGGTCATGCGCCGGGCAAGGTGTTGCCCTTCCGTGCTCCAGAGGGGCGTACGCCAGCGGCTCGCGTGATCAACACAGTGGTGCAGCCACGCTTTATCATGACGGCCGCCATGGCGTTCTTTTCCATCGCGCTGACGTTGAATATCGCGGGTGTGCGGCTTACTGCGTTGCGCGCCAGCGACCTGCGGCCAGCGAGCCTGCGTAAGACGGCGTGGGCGCTGAACAGCCGCGTGGTCCGCTACTACGACAATCTTCGTGTGGTGTACGAATTGGAGTCGCGGGTGCGTGAGATGCAGCGGGAAACCGAAGACACCACGCCACAGCGCGGAGTCGTCAGCACGCCGGAGTTGCAGCAGCAGCCACGTCGGGCACCGCCGGGAACTCCACACAGCAGTGCGCCACGCACGCGGCGCAGCCCAGAAGCTTCAGAGTTGCGGCGATCGACTCCCTGTCCAGAACACACCCACACCGCCGCGACAGTTCACGGCAGAAACGGAGTCGAGGCATGAGCGACGTTTACCCAAATGAGCAGTCTCCCACCACATCTGGCCCGTCGGCATATGAACCTGTGACCGGCATGCCCGGCACACCCTATCCCGGCGGCACCGTGCCGCCCTATCCCGGCGTTCCACCCTACGCTGGAGCGGTGGCGTCCATCCCAGGCGCGCCAAATCCCGCGTTGGCCGCAATCCTTGGCTTTATTCCGGGCGTGGGTGCCATGTATAACGGGCAGTTTGCGAAAGGCATCGCACATATCGCGATCTTCGCGATCTTTGAGTCACTGGCCAATCACGTCAACGATGTTTTCGGCATCTTCGTTGCGGGATGGATTTTCTACATGGCGTTCGAGGCCTATCAGACGGCACGTGCCCGGCGTGACGGGCTGCCCCTGCCCGATCCGTTTGGCCTGAACGATATCGGCGAGCGGTTCGGCTTGAAAGGGAATCCCGATTTTAGTTCCTTCTGGCATCCGGCGGCGTCCCGTTCCGGTGGTCGGCCACCTGTTTCCGAGACATCGCATGTGGACCCAATGACCGGTGCCGTGCACTATACCCGTACCGATGCGGGCGGCGGACAGGCGACGTACCAGGTCGATCCGGCGGGTGGTGTCCATGCTTCCGGGTTTGGTCCGGGATCTGTGCCAGGGTATGTGCCTCCGGTTCCTCCACCGGGCTACCCGCCGTATGCGGCACCAACCGCGCCTTATGGCACGACTGCGTATGGCGGTCCTGTGTATGGTGTCCCACCGGCTCCCGTTGCTGTGCCGCCGGTTGGCCCGGTAAACCGCAGCGGCTTGCCGGTCGGCGCGCTCTGGCTGATCGGTCTCGGAGTGCTTGCGTTGCTAGGATCGCTGCGTCCGTTCCGGTTCCTGCAGGGCGAGGCGACGGGTGGCTTGTTCCTCATTGGCATCTCCGTGCTGATTTTCTTCCGGACCAGCTATCGCACCAGCTATTACGCTCCAGGAACCGCAGCGGCGCGATGGAATGCTGCCCGGTCAGCGCGCGGAGCCGGTGTCGTTTTTGTTGTTGGCCTGTTGACACTGCTGCAGGGACTAAACATCATCTATTGGTCATCGTCCTGGCCGTTCCTGCTGATCTTTTTCGGCGTGGCGTTACTGGTGGAGCGGTTCGCCGCGAACAGCGTGGCCGCAGCAGCGTACTCCGCGCCCGGCTTTCCTGGCCAACCGGCTGTGCCCACAGCCGAGCCGCCGGTTGAGACCGCCTCGCCCACTTCCATCGCGCCGAAGGGTACCCCCCGGCCTATCACGGAAGACACGAAACATGAGGGAGGGCACTAATCATGGCAGCGACCCCGCCAAATTACGATCCGAACGCGCCGTTTGATCCCACGAACGTCAACGATCCCCGCTACGATCCGCGCCGTGATCCCCGGTACGATCCACGCTGGCAAAAGGCACAGCAGCAGTACTATGCCGGTCAACAGCGTGCGCAGAGCAACCAGCAACGCGCTGCCGAGCGTGCGCGAGCGGCGGCTTACAAAGCACAGGCGCGTGCCCAGCGCGAGCAGTGGCGCATGTACTGGCGCGGCCAGCGGCGTCCGTCGCTCATTGGTCCGCTGCTGCTCATTACCGTTGGCGTTGTCTTTCTGCTGATCCACACAGGCCATATTTCAGCCTCTAGCTTTTTCGCGTGGTACGGGCATTTCTGGCCGCTGCTACTCATTGGAGTGGGCGTTCTGCGCCTTGCGGAGTGGGGCATCGACCGCCTGCGCCAAACCAGCGGTGCACCAGTCATGCGGTACAGCGTTGGTGGCGGCGTGGTCTTCACTGTGATTCTGCTGGCTTTCATAGGCATTCTGGTGGACCATGGTGCGCAGTGGCACGCCGACCGCCAGCACGGCGTTGGCTTTTTCGCGCCGAACGAGTGGAACAACGGCGGTTTTTTTGGCGAACGGCACGAGGAGAATGTTGCACCCCTGACCCGCGCCATCGCTGGCAACGGCTCGTTAGCGATCGACAATCCGCACGGCGACATCACCATCACTGGAACCAGCGACGATGGGCAACTGCACCTAACCACGCGCAAGGAGGTCTACACTAACTCGGACAGCTCCGCCGCAGACCGCCTCCGCGATCTGTCACCTGTCTTCGACGGGGCGGAGAACGCGTTGACTCTGCGCGTGCCGCACGTGGAGTCAGGTAGTGCTGAATTAACGCTTCTGGTGCCGCCCACCGTACACATCTTGCTGAACAGCGATCATGGTGACGTGCGCGTCACCAATCTGAAAGCGCCACTCTCCGTCACCTCCAACAATGGCGATGTCGAGATTGCCGCTATCACGGGTACGGTGCAGCTGCACGCAAATCACCGGCGGCGCGATCTGAATATTCGCAGCGTGACTGGCGATGTGTCGGTAGACGGCAATGGCCGGGAGATGACCCTTTCCGATATTGCAGGCAATGTATCAATTCATGGTGATTTTGCTTCCGGCGGCCATTTTCAGCACATTACCGGATCTGTGGAGTACCACAGCAGCCGCACGGACCTTTCCCTGGCACACCTGAATGGAGAACTGCAACTGGACGGCAAGGATCTGGCCGCCAGCGAGGCGGTTGGTCCCATGCTGGTGAGCACTCGCAGCAGGAACATTAACTTGGACAGGGTCACTGGCGACATCAAGGTCGTGAATAACCATGGAGACGTGGATGTTCATATGGCACCGCCAACCGGTACGCTGACTGTGGACAACCAGAACGGCAATGTCAATGTCTCCATGCCGGAGGCGGCGCGGTTCACCCTGAACGCCGAGACGAGCGATGGGGACACCCATAGCGACTTCAACGGAACCGACACGCACGGCGGACGCGGCATGTTGAGCGGCTCGGTAAATGGGGGCGGCCCGACGGTTCGGCTCAATACGTCGCACGGAGATATCAATGTGAGCCGCAACAGCAACGCTGCGCTGCCTGAGCCGCCATCTACGCCCAGCCTTACGGGCTTTGGCACGATTTCCTCAGGCGGGGGCTCGGATGCGCCATTTGCTCCCGCCGCTCCGGTCCCGCCGTCAGCTACCCGCGCCGCCGCACAGGCGCGAGAACAAGCGGATCAGGCCGTGGCATCAGCCCGGCGCGTCGAACGGGCGGCGAAGCGGCGCGTTCAGGAAACGCCTGCTGAATAGCCTCATGGTTGAACAACAAAAAAGGACCGCTCTTTAAAGAGCGGTCCTTTACTTCCTGATAACGCGAGCTTATTGCAGTTCCAAACCCGCGAAGAAGTATCCAATCTCAAAAGCGGCAGTTTCCTCGCCGTCTGAACCGTGGATTGCATTCTCCTCGATGGAGGAGGCGAACTTCTTGCGGATGGTGCCTTCCTCCGCATTGGCGGGGTTGGTGGCACCCATCACCTTGCGAAGGTCGGCGATGGCGTTTTCCTTTTCAAGCACCATGGGAAAGATGGGGCCAGAGGCCATGAAGCGGGTGAGGTCCGCAAAGAAGGGGCGGGCACTGTGCACATGGTAGAAACCCTGCGCCTGCTCATTGGTCAACGACAACTTCTTGACCGCGACAATTTTGAATCCAGCCTTTTCGATTTCGGCCAGGATGGCCCCGGTATGCCCTTTACGGACCGCATCCGGTTTAACAATGGAGAAGGTGCGCTGCAGCATGTTACTCCTGAAATTTCTGGATTTAGTTCTATTGTAGCGGGCATATAGGTGGCGGCTACGCGGGCGCTTGCGCTGGAGCGTGCGGCAGAAACAGCGAAAAGGTTGTGCCGCGCTGCTTCCGCTTGGTGCTGGAACGCACGGATAGCCTCCCACCGTGCCGTTTCGCGATCGCATTACAGATCCAGAGCCCCAGGCCTGAACCACCCGCGCCCTTGGTCGTGTAAAACGGTTCAAAAATCTGCGCTGCCGTTTCCCGTGTCATTCCATGACCCGTGTCGGACACGCTGATGCGAACGCCTTCCTGGCCGGAGTGCACGTTCCGCGCGGGAGCCGTCCGGATGGTAATGACACCGCCCGTCGACTGAGTCGCGTCAATGGCATTGCTCACGAGATTGTTGATGATCTGGCGGAGATCACCTTCCGCGCACAGGAAGGAACGGCTCCGCCGGTGTTGCCGCGCGATCTGGATGCTGCTATTGCGGAGTTTACCCTGTTGCAGCGCAACCACTGAGTCGATCAGCGCTTCGGGCTGGCACTCCGTTGGTTGGCTCTTGCTGCGATGGAAACGCAGGGTTTGCGAGACGATTTCCGTTACCCGGCGCAGTTCGCCTTCCGCCTGGCTCAGGTACTCGCTGCTCTCGACGGAAAGGGAGTCATCCTGCCGGGCAAGATACAGCAGATTCGTCAGCGCTTCGAGCGGGTTGTTAATCTCATGCGCAATGGATGACGTCAGACGGCCCACGCTGGCCATCTTCTCAGACTCCAAAAGGCGGCTCTTCAACGTTTCTTCTGCTTCGAGTAGCTCCGCAGCGCTCACGGAACTCACCACGTCCTGCGGCTTATCGATCAGGGTGACTACGGCACCCATAGACCGATCGTCTGACGGCAGCGGAACAGCGGAACAGATCACATGTGTTCGTGCACCGTTCTTCGTCCAGAGTGTTTCCTCGGAATCGTAAACTGCGCAGCCCTTGACGCGTGCCTCATAGACAGGGCACTCTTCTGGCGGGTACGGTCTGCCATCCCCACGCGTCGCATGAATCAGCGCGTGCATGTCGCGACCCAAGCACTCAGCTTTGGAGTAGCCCATCAAATCGAGGGCGGCCTGATTTACCTCAGTACAGCGCCCCTCATGATCGACGGCATACACCGCAACAGCCGCATAATCCAGGACTGCGCGGCTGGAATCTCTCCCCTTCCACGAATGCGGATGGTACTCCGAAATGTTCGCCAACGACTCCATCGTGCTCCGCAGCGTCTAACATTCAGCCGCCCATGCATGATGGATGCAGGTTTTGGAAGATGCTGTGTATGCCGGGCTGGCTGTCAGCTTGCGCCGTGGCCGCACGACGAGGCTCTACTTCAAAAAGTAGTGCCCATATAAAATTCGCTGTCGGCCACCGGGCAGACAACAACGAATCAACGGCCTAGCACTTGCACCATCTTCTCGCCGATCTCAGCGGGCGACTTAACCACGTGGATTCCTGCGACGGTCATTGACGCCATCTTGCTCTCCGCTGTGCCTTCGCCGCCGCTGATGATGGCTCCGCCGTGACCCATGCGGCGGCCGGGAGGCGCGGTCTGCCCAGCGATGAAGCCAACGACCGGCTTCTTGACGTTGGCCTTGATGTATTCGGCGGCAGCTTCCTCGTTGGTACCCCCGATTTCGCCGATCATGACGATGGCTTCGGTTTGCGGGTCGTCGTTGAGCATCCGGATGGCGTCGATGTGCTTCGTGCCGATAATAGGGTCGCCGCCGATGCCGATGGCAGTGGACTGGCCGATACCGCGCTGCGTCAGCTGATGGACCGCCTCGTAGGTGAGCGTGCCGGAGCGGGAAACGATACCGACGTTACCCTCCTTGTGGATGCGGCCCGGCATGATGCCAATTTTGGCCTTGCCGGGCGAGATGACGCCGGGGCAGTTGGGACCGATGAGGACGGAGGTGGAATCCTTCACGATGGTCCAGGCCTTGACCATATCCAGCACAGGAATGCCCTCAGTGATGCAGACGACGAGCGGCAGTTTGGCGGCAACCGCCTCCAGGATGCCATCAGCGGCAAACGGTGGCGGAACAAAGATCATCGTGGCGTTCGCTCCGGTCTCGCGCACGGCTTCTTCCACGGTGTTGAAGACGGGCCAGCCCTCGTGCGTGGTGCCGCCCTTGCCGGGCGTTACGCCGCCCACGACGATGTCATTACCGAACTGCTTCGAGTATTCCGCGCACCCCTTCGCGTGATACGTGCCCTCGCGTCCCGTGATGCCCTGCACGATGAGGCGGGTGTTGTTATCGACAAGTACGGACATAGCTCTTAGCTCCTAGCTTTTAGCCTTTGTGGCTTCGATGGTCGCAATCAGTGCGCTTAACATCTTTCCAACTTCGATACTTAACTTTCGGGAACGGTCGAGATCATCATCGTCACCGAAACCTAAACGTTTGGCAATGACCAACTGCGTTTGCACTTCGTAGTTCGATCCCTGTGCGATCCCGAGAAATTGCCGGAACTCGCCTTGAGCGAGTCTGCCTCTGCCTTCGGCGATGTTGCTTGGAACCGAGACGGCTGCACGGCGAAGTTGGGAGCGCAAGCCGTAAACCTCATGCTTTGGAAAGCGTGCAGTGGCCTCATACACCGCCAGACTCATCTCAATTGCTCTTTGCCACACCAGAAGGTCTTCAAATGATTGGGCCATCGCACACGCTAATAGCTAAAAGCTAAAGGCTAATAGCTCACCTTGCCGCCTCTACGGCTAGTTGCGCTGCTTCTGCCATGGTGGTGCCTACCGCGTACTTCAGGCCTGACTCCTCGAGAATCTTTCTGCCTTCTTCAACGTTCGTTCCTTCTAAACGAAGGATCAATGGGAGAGTGACGTTGAGGTTGCGGGCGGCTGCTACGACAGCTGTGGCTAGTACGTCGACTCGCAGGATACCGCCGAAGATGTTAATGAAGATGGCTTTCACGTTGCTGTCGGCGAGCAGGATGGCAAATGCCGCTTCAATCTGCTGCTGATTGGCCCCGCCCCCCACGTCCAGAAAG
>CAXUBG010000157.1:0-7364 GCA_964249285.1 uncultured Terriglobus sp.
CCCGCTCGACTCGATCCCGCTCGCCTCATAGTTCGTGTCATGCCGCCCGCTGACGGACCGCCCCATCCCGCCCAGTAAGTGGCGCAGAGACTTATAGCTCAGGAAATCCATGGACTTATCGGTCACCTGGAAGCGCGCTTCGCCCTGCGGAGGCGCGGGCTGCGCAATCTCGCCAGGCGCGGTCTTGCCCTGCATGTCCGCGATCTCACCCTGCGGCTGCTGTGGCTGGATGTAGTCGCCCTGCTGCATCCGCTCCACCAGCGAGTCCAGCATCTCCTGCCGCTGCTCGTCGCTCATGTCGTCATAGCGTTGCTGCATCTCGTCATCCAGGAACTCGCCGGATTCCATCACCTGCTTCAACGCTTCACGCAGGTTGTCCAGCGTGTGCTCGCCGTTCAACTCCTGAAAGCGCGAGAACGGGTCCTGGAAGCCCGAATCCAGCATGAAGTCGCTCAGCGCCTCCATCAGGTCATCAAGCCCAATCTCACTAGCCAGGGCGCCGTTGTATTTTGTGTATTTTGTGCGCTTCATGAGAGCCTATTCAATCCAACGTTCAGCGTTAGTGTCTCTTAAAGTAGCCAGCTTGATAGAGATACCATCCCAAAAAACCGGCAGCTCCTACGTAGTAGATTGCCAAGCCCCACCAGTATTGCTTTGGATCAGTCGCCTGGTGCGCCACGTATCCGTAGCGGCCTCGGAGCTTTCCAGTAACCGTTCCCACCAAAGCCATGACTAACATCACAGATCCACCGAAGAGAGCTATAGACGAACGCCTCAACTGCAAGTCCTGCACATTGCCTCCTCACTTGAAAATGAACAGATGAACAGAACAAGCGAGATTAATAGGCCAAGTCGAGCAGTGGAATACAGAGTTTAACCGTGTTCGAAGATTAGTTAAAGCCGCGCTTGGAGCGGTTGCGGCTTTGCCAGTCCTGGTTTTCACGCTCGCGCTGTTTGATCTCTTCTGCGAAGTTTTGCGAGCGGTCTTTGCGGCTTTGCCGCTCCGCCGCGCTAAAACTGCGCTCCTCAGAGCGGGACAGGCGCTTATGCGCCGTCATGCCTTCCAGCAAAAACTCTGCGGCGGAAACCAAAGCTGCTGCACCCGCGCGCTTCTCCAGCCCCAGCGGCTTCAGCTTGTCGAACAGTCCCTGAATCTGCTGCAACTCCTTCAGCGACTGCTCGGCAGAGACCGCGTCCGACAACTGCACCGTCCCGCCCAGGTTGAACCATTCCTCAATCTGCTGCGTATTGACGTCGGCAAAGTAGCCGTCAAACACCCGCTGGATCGCCGTGCGGATGATCTCGCGCACGATCGTGTCCGCGCCCCGCATCTCGCCCTCATACTCCAGCTCAATCTTGCCGGTGATGCCGGGCAGCGAAGAGTAGATGTCGCCCACCCGCGGCACTGCTACATCCTCACCGTGTGAAAAAGCGCGCCGCTCGGCATTCGAAATCACTAGCTCCATCGTCGAGATGGGCAACCGCTGCGATACACCGCTCCGCTTGTCCACACGCTTGTCTTCACGTGCGGCAAAGGCAATCTGCTCCACCACTTCACGGATATACCGCGGAATCTGAACGTCTAGCGCAGCTCGTGTGGACCACGCCTCCTGCTCGGTCACGGAGATCGCCTGCTCCACCGAATCGAGATAGTGCGTGCGAATCTCCGAACCAATGCGGTCCTTCAGCGGTGTCACAATCTTGCCACGCGCCGTGTAGTCCTCTGGATTGGCAGAAAAGGTGATCGCCACATCCAGCTGCAGCCGCACGGGGTAGCCCTTAATCTGCACATCGCCTTCCTGCATGATGTTGAACAGCGCCACCTGGATCTTGCCGGCCAGGTCTGGCACCTCGTTGATGGCGAAAATGCCGCGATTGGCCCGGGGCAGCAGGCCGTAGTGCATCGTCAGCTCGCTGGACATCTGCTGCCCGCTGCGCGCCGCCTTGATTGGATCGACGTCGCCGATCAAGTCGGCCACGGTCACATCCGGTGTCGCCAGCTTCTCGACATAGCGCTCGTCCGGCGTCAGCCACGCAATGGGCGTATCGTCGCCCTTCGCCGCAATCAGGTCGCGCGCATACTGCGACAGCGGCTTGTACGGGTTGTCCCGGATCTCCGATCCGGCAACATACGGCACGGCGGGGTCCAGCAGGGTCGTCAGCCCTCGCAGGATGCGGCTTTTCGCCTGTCCGCGTAATCCCAGCAGAATGAAATTATGCCGCGACAGCACCGCGTTCACAATCTGCGGAATCACCGTGTCTTCATACCCAACGATGCCGGGAAAGATCGACTCCTTCGCGCGCAGCTTCTCAATCAGGTTTTCACGCAATTCGTCCTTCACGGAGCGTGACACGCGTTCAGCCGTCCACTCGCTCCCGCGCAGCGCACCAAGTGTCTGGGGGAACATCTGCGGTGGCGCGAGCGGCAGATGCGACGAGGGCGTTTGCAGGGTAGCCATTGTGCTAAGTATACGGTTGTGTCTCGCGGATGGTAGCCGCGGTCAGTAGCCCGCTTCCAGTTCGTCAAGCAAAGCCTGCATTTCTGAAGCTGCATGACTGTTGCTGGTCCGGCCTGCCGCGTCCAGCCCCGCCCGCAGGCGCGCCTTCGCTTCGTCCGTGCGATGCAGCTTGGCCAGCGTCTGCCCGCTCATTTGGTATGCGGGTACATAGTCATGATTCTGTGCCACGGTCGCGTCAAACTCCGCCAGCGCGGCATCCGTGTTGCCTTGGCTCAGGTGCTCCATGGCCAGGCCGTAGCGTGCAAAGCTGTCTGCCGGGTTCGCCGCCAGGATCTCCGAAAGCATCGCAATCTTATCCATCATCTGTCTCCAGCAGTATTGGACGCGGAAAGCCCTCCCACTACACTGGGGAAGCATGGACGAGCGCTACAGGACGGTTTTCGAGTCGCAGGCGGAGCGCAGCGAGGTCATCTTCCCCGGCGACTCCAACTCCCTCGGCAACCTCTTTGGCGGACGCCTGATGCAGTTCATCGATCTCGTGGGAGCCGTCGCGGCGTACCGCCATGCCCGCGCAACACTGGTCGTCACCGCGTCCATGGATCACCTCGATTTCGTCGCGCCCGTACACATCGGCGATCTCCTGATCCTCAAAGCCAGCGTCAACCGCGCCTTCAAAAGCAGCATGGAAGTCGGCGTCAAGGCAATGGTCGAGGATCCCAAAACACGCGCCCTCCGCCACGTCTCGTCAGCCTACGTCACCTATGTCGCCGTCGACCAAACGGGCACCCCCGTCCCCGTCGAACCGGTTGTCCCGGAAACCGAACACCAGAAGCGCCGGTACGACGACGCACAGCGCCGCCGTGAAAGCCGTTCGGAAGAAACTGCCCGGAAACGCGAGCTCCGCAAAGCTCTCACCGCCGGTTGGCACACCTAGCGCCTGCATCCGCGCGGCAACAGCAACATCAGAAAGAAGCACACCATGGGAAGCATCGGACATCCTCCACCGGCCAATCAAGGCCCGCAGCCTTTACCCGGCATCGGCGCGGTCATCGCCATCGGCAGCGGCAAGGGCGGCGTCGGCAAGACCACCCTCAGCGTGAATCTCGCCGTCGCCTTGGCAAAGCTGGGCCACCGCGTCGGCCTCATCGACGCCGACATCTACGGCCCCAATGTGCCCATGATGATGGGCGTCACCCGCCAGCCAACCGTCACTCCGGACAGCCGCATGGAGCCGCTCGAAAGCTTCGGCGTCAAGTTCATCTCCGTCGGTCTCATCTCTCCCGGAGACAAGCCGCTGGTCATGCGCGGACCCATGCTCCACCAGATCATCCGCCAGTTCCTGCAACAGGTCGCCTGGGGCGAGCTCGATTACCTTCTCATCGACCTGCCCCCGGGAACCGGCGACGTGGTCATCTCTCTCGTGCAGACCGTCCCGCTCACCGGCGCGGTCGTCGTCAGCACCGGCTCCGGCGTCGCCCTGCAGGACGCGCGCAAGGCGCTCGAAATGTTTCACCAGGTCCACGTCGAAGTGCTCGGCATGGTGGAGAACATGTCCCAAATGCGCCTGCCCACCGGCGAGATCATCGACGTCTTCGGCGCGGGCGGCACCGCCAACACAGCACGGCAGTACAACCTGCCCTTCCTCGGCTCCGTCGATCTCGACCCCCAGATTCGTGCGGGCGGCGACCGCGGCATGCCCGTGGCGCTCGGAGGCGAAGACGATCCCCGCGCCGCACCCTACTTCGCCATCGCGCGCAGCGTCATCGAAGAAGCCGCCGAAGCACAGGGGACGGAAGAAAGCGTCTTTGAGATCACCTGAAACGGCACGCCTGCTCAAAGAGGCTTGCGTCCCCGGCACTCACATTTCGGCACAGAAAGCGGTAAACTGGAGTCATGGCAGAGCTTGGTCACACCGGTTGGGAGTTGCACGCGCGTCAGCGCGCCATCCTGGCTGCGGCCATTGATCTCTACGTCCAAACGGGCGAGCCCGTCGCCTCCCAGGCCATCGCCAACGTCAGCGGCCTGAGCTCCGCCACTGTACGCAACACCATGGCGGAACTGGCCGACGCTGGCATGTTGGAGCAGCCGCACACCTCTGCCGGCAGGATTCCCACCGCACGCGCCTTCCGGCTGCACGTCGAGCAGATGCGCGGCCAAAACCGCATCGCGCCACGCCTGCTGCCGCAGCACTCGCGCACGCAGATCGACACCCACCTCCAAGGCGTCTCCGGTGCCGAATCCTTCTTCGAGCGAACGTCGCAGGTCCTGGCAACGCTGTCCAGCGGTGTCGGCGTGGCACTGGCATCGGTTCAGGTGGGCGACATTCTGGAGCATGTGCACTTCCAACGCCTCGCGCAGCGCAAAGTGCTGGCCGTGGTGGTGACCCGTTCGGGTGCCGTGCGCGACCGCGTCCTGCTGCTTGACAGCGATCTGGCCTCCTCCGAGTTGGAGAGCGCGGCCCGCTACCTGAACGAAAATTTCCGCGGTTCGAGCGTCGAAGATGTTCGCGCGGAAATTGAGCGCCGCGCCGAGCGCGAACGCAATGAGTATCAGCGCATGCTGCACGCCGCCCAGGACCTGTGGTCCCGCGCCGTCCCCGATGACCGCTCGACCGAGCAGACCGTCTACGTGGAAGGTGTCTCCAACCTCCTCGGCGGTGAAGGGGACAGGTCGCGCTTGCGGGAGATGCTCGTCGCGCTCGAAACCAAGGAACGCCTCGTCACGCTGCTGACCGCGTACGTCGATGCGCAAGAAACCAGCGTTCGCGTCGTCTTTGACATGGAAACCCGTGCGCCAGAGATGCAGGGTCTCGTCCTCGTTGCCGCCCCGGCACTGCTGGACGGCGCGCAGCGTGGCACGGTAGGCGTCATCGGCACCCACCGGATGCATTACGAAAACACCATCAACGCTGTCGGGTATGCGGCGCAACTGTTCACCCTCTTGCTCGGGGACAGTGCAAACGCTTCAGGCGTACGGTAGCCGCGGACCGCGAGGACAGATGTTTGCAGATCGATACAGAAAGTGGAAGGGTATGAACGGAGCAGAAGAAATGATGGACAGCCCCGCGACAGACGCGGAGGTGATCGGCGCGGTGCAGGGCGAAGAAGCGGCGCCAGCCGCGAGCACGGCAAATGTCGGCACAATCTCCCAGGCCGATTACGACCAGGTCAAGCGTGAACGCGATCAACTCATCGACCGCATGGCCCGGATGCAGGCCGAGTTCGACAATGCCCGCAAGCGTGACGCAAAGGAACGCGCGGACTTCCGCGAGTACGCCGTAGGCAGCGCCGCGGAAAGCTTCTTGACCGTGCTCGACAACTTCCAGTTGGCGCTCAAGTCGCAGGGATCACCAGAGCAGTTCCGCTCGGGTGTCGAGCTGATCGCCAAGCAGCTGGACGACGCGGTGCGCGCACTCGGCGTAACGCACGTGGAAACAGTCGGCCAACAGTTTGACCCGCGCGTGCATGAAGCGCTTGGCTCGGTCGAAACATCGGAACACCCGGACGGTGCCGTGCTCGAAGAGATTCGCCGCGGCTACCGCATTAAGGATCGCCTTCTGCGGCCGGCGATGGTGCGCGTCGCCAGCAATCACGCCATGCATCAGGCATAGGTTCGCGTTGGTAGCGCGCCGGGCATCAATCACCATTGAGGAGAAGAGCATTGGCAGGAGCGGCCGTGAAACTTGATTATTACGAGGTGCTGTCGGTCTCCAAGACCGCGTCGGACGGGGAACTCAAAACCGCGTATCGCAAGCTCGCCATGCAGTACCACCCTGACCGCAATCCCGGCGACAAGGTTGCCGAGGAAAAGTTCAAGGAGTGCTCGGAAGCCTATGGCGTCTTGAGCGACCCGCAAAAGCGCGCCGCATACGACCGCTACGGTCACGCCGGGATGGGCGGTGCCGGAGGGTTCCCCGGCGGCTTCAGCGGCGACCCGCAGGATCTCGGCGACATCTTTGGCGACATCTTCGGCGAAATGTTCAATGTGGGCGGCGGCGGACGCAAGCAGTCGCGCGCGCAGCGTGGCCGCGACCTCCGCTACGACCTCTCGCTGCAGTTCGAGGAAGCGGTCTTCGGCAAGGAGCAGGAGATCTCCATCAAGCGCTCCGAAGCCTGCACGGACTGCAACGGTACCGGATCCGCCAATGGCAAGCAGCCTGCCACTTGTCAGCAGTGCCGCGGCGCCGGCCAGGTCCGCTTCCAGCAGGGCTTCTTCTCCATGGCGCGCACTTGCCCGCGATGCGAAGGCGCAGGCGTCCTCGTCACCGATCCTTGCCCCACCTGCAAAGGCGACTCGCGCGTCTTCCGCGAACACACCATGCAGGTCAAGGTTCCCGCCGGAGTCGAAGACGGCACACGTATCCGCTACCAGGGTGAGGGCGAAGCTGGCAAACTCGGCGGTCCGTCAGGCGATCTCTATGTCGTGCTTGGCGTCAAGCCGCACAAGTTTTTCCAGCGCGATGGTGACGATCTGCACTGCACGGTGCCCGTCTCCTTCCCGCAGGCCGCGCTCGGCGACGAACTCGAAATCGAAACCCTCGAAGGTCTCGCCATGGTCAAGGTCCCTGAGGGCACGCAAAGCGGCAGAACCTTTCGCCTGAAAGGCAAAGGCGTTCCGCACCTCAACAGCCACGGCAAGGGTGACCTCATCGTCGAAGTGCGCGTGCAAACCCCCGGCAAGCTAACCAAGCAGCAGCGTGACCTCCTCAAGCAACTCGGGGATACCATGAAGATCGACAACGCGCCCCACACCACCGGCTTCGTCGACCGTATGAAGGAAATGTTTAATTAAACGCCTGCGTGTCAAACAAAGGGTGCGGGGTGTAGGGTACGGGGTGCCCCATACATACGCGAAGCGGATGTGTGGGATGCAAGCAGCGCAAGCTCGGCAGGGTGCGGGGTGCCC
>CAXUBG010000158.1:0-4424 GCA_964249285.1 uncultured Terriglobus sp.
CCTGCCGTGTCCTCTGCTTCAGCCCGCGCCACGACCTCACGCTGGCCAGCATGGACGTGCCGGCCATCCGCGGCGTGGTGGACACATGGGCCGCGCAGGAAGCCGAACTCGCCGCCATGCCGGAGATTGGCTACGTGCAGATCTTCGAAAATCGCGGCGCCATGATGGGGGCCAGCAACCCGCACCCGCACTGCCAGATCTGGGCCACCGAACATATCTCGGACGAGCCTCTCGCGGAAC
Organism: uncultured Terriglobus sp.; assembly: GCA_964249285.1. GTDB lineage: Bacteria > Acidobacteriota > Terriglobia > Terriglobales > Acidobacteriaceae > Terriglobus. Next base: position 241 of record CAXUBG010000158.1, read on the forward strand.
TCAATACCCAAACCGCATACCTGCACGACTACGGCGAACCCATGCTGCTGGCGTACCTCCGCGACGAGCTTGCGCAAAGCGAACGCATCGTCGCCGAAAACGATCACTGGGTCGTACTGGTGCCCTTCTGGGCGGTATGGCCGTTTGAAACGCTGCTGATCCCGCGCACACAAGTCACCAGCATGGCGGCTCTGAACGACGCACAGCGGCAGGCGCTCGCGGCCATGCTCCAGCAACTGACCGCCGGGTACAACCGCGTCTTCAACGCTCCGTTCCCCTATTCCATGGGGTTCCACCCCGCCCCGTGCGATCGCGCCGGGCATCCAGAGTGGGTGCTGCACGCCCACTTCTACCCGCCCCTCCTCCGCTCGGCCACGATCCGCAAATTCATGGTCGGCTTTGAACTGCTCGGCTCGCCGCAGCGCGACATCACGCCAGAGAGTGCGGCGGCAACGCTGCGAAAAGCGGTGACAGAGCAGTAAAAGCCACGCGCCGCAGAAAACATTTTGCCCGGCGCACCTCATCCCATGTCGCACGAGGTAAACGGAACGTGGACGCGTCAGACGTACTGGTGGAACGGCTGCTGGCCTGGGGTGTGGATACGATCTTTGGCCTGCCCGGCGACGGAATCAACGGCGTCATGGAAGCGCTTCGCAAGGCAAAAGATAAGATCCGCTTCATCCACGTACGGCATGAAGAATCAGCCGCGTTCATGGCGTGCGCGTACGCCAAGTTCACCGGCCGGCTCGGCGTCTGCCTGGCCACCAGCGGACCCGGCGGCATCCACCTGCTGAACGGCCTGTACGACGCCAAGATGGATCAGCAGCCGGTGCTCGCCATCACCGGGATGCAGTTCACTGATATCACGGGCAGCTTCGGTCAGCAGGACGTGCAGCTGGACAAGCTCTTTGTCGACGCCTGCTGCTACAACGAGCGGATCATGAGCCCCACGCACATGGAGCCGACCGCAGACCTGGCGATCCGCACAGCCATCACGCAGCGCGGCGTTGCGCACATCACCATCCCCATTGACATCCAGATGCAGGAGGTCAAAAGCTCGCAGCGCTCGGAGCGCAACATTGCGCATCACACGAACTCGGTCTACGCGATCAGCGGCAACAAGCCCATTGAGGGTGATCTGCAAGCGGCTGCCAGGTTGCTGAACGGCGGCAAGCGCATCGCCATCCTCGCCGGTGCCGGCGCGCTGGATGCTGGCGATGAGCTGGTCAAGGTAGCCGAACTTCTCGGCGCTCCGATTGTGAAGGCGTTGCTCGGCAAAGCCGCCGTGCCGGACACATCTCCGTACACGACCGGCCAAATTGGCCTGCTGGGTACCGCACCGTCGCAGGATGTGATCGAGAACTGCGACACGCTGCTGATGGTGGGCACCAGCTATCCTTACATGGAGTACCTGCCCAAGCCGGGGGAATGCCGTTGCGTCCAGATTGACTCCAACGCGCAGCGCATTGGACTGCGCTTCCCACCCGAAATTGGTCTAGTCGGCGATGCGAAGAAAACGCTGACCCAACTGCTGCCGCTGCTCAAGCGCAACGGGTACCGCCGCTTCCTGGACCGCGCGCAAAGCGGCATGAAGGATTGGAACAAGATCATCGAAAGCGAGGGCACCAGCAATGCCTCTCCCATGAAGCCGCAGGTCGTCGGGTACGAGCTGAGCAAACGCACAAAAGAGAACGCGATCATCGTCAGCGATTCCGGCACCAACACCACCGTGTGGGCGCGCTACATGCAGGCCAAGAAAGGCCAGAAGCACAGCTGCAGCGGCAACCTGGCAACCATGGCGTGCGGCATGCCCTACGCCATCGCGGCGCAGGTCGCATTCCCTGACCGGCAGGTCATCGCTGTGGTGGGTGACGGCGGCTTCACCATGCTGCTCGGCGAATTCATCACCGCCGTCGCGTACAAGCTGCCCATCAAATTCGTCATCATCAAGAACAACACCCTCGGCCAGATCAAGTGGGAACAGATGGTCTTTGAGGGCAATCCCGAGTACCAGTGCGACCTCTTGCCGGTTGACTTCGTCGCCTTCGCCCGGTCCATGGGCGGCGAGGGTGTCCGCATCGACAGCCAGAAGGACGCGGGTGCCCTCTTCGACAGGGCACTGGCCATGCCGGGACCGGTCATCATTGAAGCGGTGGTCGATCCGCTAACCGCCATGCTGCCGCCCAAGATCACACCAAAGCAGGCCGTCAAGTTCAGCGAGGCACTCGCGAAGGGCGAGCCAAACAAGGTGAAGATTGCCCTAACGGCGGCAAGCGATATGGTGCGGCAGATCATTTAGCAGACCCTGCGTGAACAGCAAGCCGGCAATCACGAGTGGCACAGCCACCGCATACACCATCCCCACGGACGCGCTGGAAGGTGATGGCACCTTCCAGTGGAACTCCACCACGCTCATCGTGGTCGATCTAACATGCGGCGAGACGCGCGGTCTGGGCTACACCTATAGCCACAGCGTCACAGCCCCGCTCGCCCGCGACCTGATCGAGAAGGTACTCCTGGGCGCAGACCCCTTTGACACCAACGCGATCTTCACCAGACTCCGTCGCCAGCAGCGCAACTACGGACGGGAAGGCATCGCCGCAACAGCACTATCCGCCATCGACGTCGCGCTGTGGGACCTCAAGGCAAAGCTTCTCGGCAAGCCGCTGGTCAGTCTGCTGGGCCAGATGCGCGAGGCCGCGCCGGTCTATGGCTCCGGCGGCTTCACCAGGTACAACGATGAGCAACTGCGGAATCAGCTTGGCGGATGGGTGGACCAGGGCATCCCCCGCGTCAAAATCAAAATCGGCACGCATCCTCAGGATGACCTGCGCCGCATCGCCGTCGCACGCGAAGCCATCGGCCCGCACGCGGAGCTGTTCATCGACGCCAATGGCGCATACAGCCGCAAGGAGGCGCTCCTCTTCGCGCATCGCGCACGCAACGATCACAATGTAACGTGGTTCGAGGAACCGGTCAGCTCCGATGACCTTGCAGGCCTCAACCTCCTCCGCAACAGCGGTCCGGCCGGCATGGACATCGCCGCGGGCGAGTACGGCTTCACCGCCATGTACCTGCAGCGCATGATCGCGGCGGAAGCGGTGGACGTCATCCAGGCAGACGCCACGCGCTGCGGCGGCGTCACCGGCTTCATGGACGCGGCGGCACTGGCCGATGCCCACCCGCTGCCGCTCTCCGCACACTGCGCCCCCAGCCTGCATATGCACCTGGCCTGTGCCGCGCGTCCGCTCCGCCATGTCGAATACTTCCACGATCACGTGCGCATCGAAGCAATGCTGTTCGACGGATTTCGTGAGCCGGTCAACGGCGCCATGATCCCTGACCTGTCGATGCCCGGCCTTGGCCTGGCCTTCAAACACCAGGACGCTGAACCCTTCCGCGTCCGCATCTAAAACCTGGAAGACGCCAATGATCTACGACCTGAGCCAACCTCACTTCAACGGCGCGCCGCAGTTCCCCAAGCAGCCGCCCAACGCCGTCGAGTATCAGCAGCTCGCCCCCGTTGAGGGTGCCACCGTGGAGCGCTGCACCTTCATGACTCATACGGGCTCGCACGTGGACGCCCCGTTTCACTTCCTGCCGGATCTTCCCGCCATCAGCGAGCTGCCGCTGTCGCACTTCTACGGTCCGTGTGTCGCGCTGGACATGCGCGGCTTCCAGCCGGGCCACCCCATCACTGCGGACGACCTCCGCAGGCATGAGCCGCTCATCACGCAAGGCGTGTTCGTCCTGCTCAAAACGGGCTGGGGCGAGAAGCGCGGCAACACAAAAGACTTTCTCACCGCGTGGCCCTACATGAGCGGCAGCGGTGCGCAATATCTGCTGGACCGCAAGGTGAAGGGCATGGGACTGGACGGCCTTTCCACCGGCGGCTACCCCGATCAGGAAGCGGAGAGCGCCGCCCACAACCTGCTGCTCGGTGCCAATAAGCTCCTGCTCGAAGACATCATGATTCCGGATGCGCTGCTGGACGGCAAGCAGCGCTTCTTCATGGCCCTGCCCATTCTCATCGCCAACGCGGGCGGTGCCTGGGTGCGCGCCATCGTGTGGGATCCGGGTGACCTGGAAGCAGCAACACCGGTCCAGCAAACGGGCCCGGTCATCCCGGCCAGCGTCGCCTCGGCCTCCGCACTCGCGTCGCCCGCGATCTCACGCGCCGTCAG
>CAXUBG010000158.1:4434-7250 GCA_964249285.1 uncultured Terriglobus sp.
TTGCGGGCGGCGATGTTGGGCTGATAATTGATCTGCTGCGCCACATCCAGCACGGCACCTTCCAGCGGTCCATGGCGCTCATGGTTGCCGGCACCAGCGTCGTCAGCGGACTTGAAGTGGGCTACGAGCACTATCGTGGCAGCTATTCCAATCCCGTCATGTACACGCCGGTGATCCTGTCCGGCGTGCTGGCCGCAGCCGCAACCGCGGCCATCTTCTCGCGGCGCGCGGCACAAACATGGATGCGCTACACGGGCTACATCACTCTAATCGACGGCCTCGTTGGCTTCGGCTTCCATATCCGCGGCATCAAGCGCAAACCTGGCGGATGGCGCATGCCGGTCACCAATATCGTCATGGGTCCGCCGCTCTTCGCACCGCTGCTGTTTGGCACCAGCGCCTACCTCGGCGTGCTTGCCAGCTATCTGCAGCGCGAGGAAGATGAGGGCGTTCGCGGACGTGCTGTTCGCGCCGCCGCCCTGTTGCGCAGGCAGGACTGGCGCGATCAGGTGCGCACGGGCCGTTTTCAGAAACACCTCTGCGTGGTCACCGCGATCTATGTCGTGTGCACCGGCGCGGAAAGCTGGTATTCCCATTACAAGGACAACTTCAAGTACAAGGTGCAGTGGTCGCCCATCGTGCTGACCCCGTTGCTGGCAGGCGCCGCCATCAGCTCCCTCAAGAGCAAGCGCTGCGCCAACACACTGCTGCCGCTCGCCTCCGCCGCCGCCATGGCTGACGGCATGATCGGAACCTACTTTCACATCCGCGGGATCCTGCGGCGTCCAGCAGGCAAGAAAAAGCCGCTCTACAACACACTCTACGGCCCGCCCATCTTCGCACCCTTGCTTTTCGCCGCGGCAGGCATGTTGGGCGTGTTGGCCTACCTCATGCGGCGCGAGCAGCGGTAACTCTAGGAGAATGCCATGATCGTTGAGACTCCAGAACATGCGGTTGAACTGCTTGATGCTGCGTTTGGTTCGGGCGACATCGAGACGATTGTGAAGCTGTATGACGAATCTGCGGTGGTGATCCCCATGCCTGGGATGCAGGCACGCGGTTTGGCAGAGATCAGAGCGATGTACGAACGCTTGCTGCAGCCTGGTACAAGCGCAACACAGAACCGGATCAAAGTACTTGAGGCGGACGGCATTGCGCTTTTCATTTCGCGTTGGACATTGCGCATGGAAGGCCAGCAGGAGCAAAGCTTCATTGCAACAACGGTCTTCCGCAAACAACCTGACAGCGGATGGAAGGCGCTCATCGACAACGCACGCGGTCCGGCAATCCTGGATGAAGCATGAGTGAGAGCAAAGCACCGCTGACTGATTCAAAAACCGGCAAGCCGCTCCCGCGGCGCGTGCAGCCCGGCTACTATCCTGGCTGGGACGTTATGTCGCAGCGCGCCTACTGGGACGGTGCCACGCGCAGACTGGTCGAAAAGCGCCTGAGCGAATCCAAACCAATCCGCTTCTTTACGCCCGCCGAAGCCGGCACCATGCAAGCTGTTCTCGACCGCATTCTGCCGCAGGAGGACCGCCTCCCCGCACAACGCATCCCCTTGCTGCCATCGCTCGATGAACGCCTCTATACGAATCGAATCGAAGGCTACCGTTACGAAGACATGCCCAGCGATCAGCAGGCGTACCGCTGGGCGGCGGAAGCCTTTGAAGCCATGGCGCGCGAGGCGTACGGCATCCCGTTCACGCAGATCACCGTCACATCGCAGGAAATCCTGCTGAAGTCGCTGCACGATGGCGCGCCCCTCGCCGCCAAAGACCTGTGGCAGCGCATGAACATCGAGCGCTTTTGGACGCTGCTTGTCTCAGACGCCTGCTCCGCCTACTACGCGCACCCGTGGGCGTGGAACGAGGTGGGCTTCGGCGGACCAGCCTACCCGCGCGGCTACATGCGCCTGGAAGAAGGCGAACCCGAGCCATGGGAGGTCGGCGAGCAGCGCTACGAGTGGAACCCGCCCGCTGACACCCTCTCCGGCCGCAGCGAACAGCAGAGCGGCGGTGAGAACCAAAGCCACCACGGACAGGCAGGCACACATTGAGCCTCTTCTCCCCAAGGAGTAAAGAAGACAGGCCGCTCTTCGGCCAATTCGAACCGCCGGAGGACAACCTGCATTGGCTCGGCCCGAACCAGAAAATCACCATCCCGCGCCGCCGCTTCCAGGATGGCGACCTGATCGATGTTGCCATTGTCGGCGTTGGTTCAGCTGGTGGCGTGCTCCTGCAGCGTCTGGCCCGCGCGGGCTTCAGCGCCGTTGGCTTTGAGGCTGGTCCCTTCTGGGACACAGAACGCGACTGGGTTAGCGACGAGGCCGGCTCGCACAATCTCTACTGGAACGATCTCCGCATCACCGGCGGCAAGAACCCGCTCGCCCTCGGCAGCAACAACAGCGGCAAAGGCGTGGGCGGCGGCTCGGTCCACTGGGCTTCCTTCGTACCACGCTTCCACCCGTCCGACTTTGAGGTCTACACGCAGGACGGCGTCGGCGCCGACTGGCCCATCGACTACAGCGACATCGAGCCGTACTACCACCTGCTTGAGCAGGAGATGCCCGTCGCCGGACCCGCGTACTATCCCTGGGGCAAGCCGCACGGCCACCCCTACGCGCCGCACCCCATGGGCGGTGTCGGCGACACCCTCATCCGTGGCTGCACCGCCCTCGGCATCCCTGTGTCCGCCGGCGGCCCCGTCGCCATCCTCTCCGCATCGCGCGGCGACCGTCCGCACTGCATCTATCGCGGTTTCTGCATCCAGGCCTGTAAGGTGGGCGCAAAAGCCTCCACGCTCATCACGCACGT
>CAXUBG010000159.1:0-776 GCA_964249285.1 uncultured Terriglobus sp.
GTCAAATGCGGTGGTCTACGCCCGGCTGCATGGGGGACATGGCCAGACCGTGGGAATCGGGGCAGGGCAGATGAGCCGCGTCGATTCCGCCCGCTTCGGTGCGCAAAAGGCTGTGCTGCCCATGGCAGGAACCGTGGCGGCCTCCGACGCTTTCTTCCCCTTCGCGGACGGCCTGGAAGAGGTGGCGCGGGCTGGCGCGACCGCCGTCATCCAGCCCGGCGGCAGTGTCCGCGATCCGGAAGTGATCGCCGCCGCCGACCGGCTGGGAGTCGCAATGCTGTTCACAGGTATGAGACACTTTCGCCACGGGTAGCTCCTCGGCATCCGCCGTGCCCGGTGCTTCGTCTAACCTTCAAATATACCTGTGCGCCCTCCGCTCTGAAGCGGTCTGAGGCGAAAGGAAGGGTCCGTTTTGATTTCTGGTTCGCGAGACGCTGTCCACTTGTCCCCCTTCCGCCGTATGCCTGCTCTCCCCCTGTATGCCGCGGCGGTGTGCGTCTTCGTGTGCGCCTCCTCCTTCGCGCAGAAGGGCGGCCCCGCGCCGCTGCCCGCGCAGGTAGTCGCCCCCGCCGCAACAGGTGCCAGCGCGGCGTATTACCACTACGGTCTCGCCCATATTTACGAAGATCTGGCCACCACGCAGGGCCGCTCCGATTACGCCACGCAGGCCGTGGAGCAGTACAAGCTCGCGCTTGATGCCGACCCGAACTCCACCTACCTCCAGGATGGCCTTGCCGACCTCTACTTCAAGCTCGGACGCATTCGAGAAGCCGTTG
>CAXUBG010000159.1:786-7210 GCA_964249285.1 uncultured Terriglobus sp.
GCCGTTGAGGTCGCACAGGATCAGGTCAAAAAGAATCCGGAGGACATCGAAGCGCACCGCCTGCTCGCTCGCATTTACTACCGGTCGCTCGGTGACGTTCAAAATGGTCCGCAGACGCAGATGGTGCAGCTTGCAACGGGCGAATATGAAGTGCTGGTCAAGCTGGAGCCAAACATCGCGGAAAACCACCTGCTGCTGGGCCAGTTGTATGAGGTGAACCACGAATCCGCCAAAGCGGAGGCGCAGTTCAAGGCCGCGCAGGGATTGGATAATGGCTCGGAAGAGTCACTGCTCAACCTGGCACGCCTCTACAGTGAACAGGGCGACACGCAGCGCGTCATCGCGACCCTCACCGCCCTGCCGGTGTCTGAGCGCTCCGTCCGCATTGAGCTTGCCATCGGCGCCAGTTACGACCAGCTGCACAAGCCCGCCGACGCAGCAGCCGCATACCAGCGCGCGCTCGACATCGAGGGCGACAACACCGACGCCAAACGTGGACTCGCGAACGCGCTGCTCAACGGCGATAAACTGGATGACGCGCTGAAGGTCTATGCCTCCATCGTCGCCGCTGAACCGCAGGACGCGCAAAGCTATATCAAGATCTCCGAGATTCAGCGAAGGCAGGGGCACTACGATCTCGCGCTGACCACGCTGCAAAAGGCCAAGGCGACCGTCCCGGACTCCGAGGAACTCATCTTCAATGAAGCGCTGCTGTATGACTCGCTTGGCCGGTACGCGGATGCGGAACAAACGCTGAAGGGCGTTCTGGCCACCACGCTCAAGGCCGACGGCAAATACACTGAGAGCGAGCGGAACAACCGCGGTATCTTCCTGGACCGGTTGGCCGTCCTGTACCGCGAGGAGAACAAGACGGACGCTTCAGTGGACGCCTATAAACAGATGGCGGCGCTGGGCGGCGACTTGAAAAATCGTGGCGTCAGCGGGCAGGTCGATGCCTACCGCGACGCGCATGAGTGGGACAAGGCCGCGGCGGTCGCGGCCGCGGCTGCCAAAGACGCACCCAATGACCACGACGCGCAAATCCTGTACGCGGGCCAACTTGCCGACACCGGCAAGGCGGACGAGGGCATTGCCCTCCTGAACAAGCAATTGGACGGCAAGGCAGACGACCGCGTGACCTATCTCTCGCTCGCCCAGGCCTATCTCAGGCTGCGGCGCTGGAGCGATGCCTCCGCCGCGCTGGACAAGGCGGAAGTTTTTTCCGGCAAACCCGACGACAAGGTCTACCTCGATTTTCTGCGCGGAACCGTGGCGGACAAGCAGAACAAGAAAGACGAGGCCGAAACCTGGTTCCGCAAGGTCCTGGACATCGATCCGAACAACGCGCAAACGTTGAATTACCTCGCCTACATGTTCGCGGAACGCGGCGTCAAGCTGCCCGAAGCGCTCACCATGGTCAAGAAGGCCGTCGAGCTTGACCCGCAGAACTATGCATACCTCGACACAGAGGGTTGGGTGTACTTCCGCCAGGGTGAGTACGCGGTTGCGGAAAATATCCTGCAAAAGGCGGTCGACCGCAACGCCACCGATCCCACCTTGCATGACCACCTTGGGCAGGCACTCGAAAAGCAGGGCAAGCTGAAGCTGGCTGTCTCGCAGTGGGAGCGCGCGGTCGTGGAATACAACCGTTCCTTGCCGGCTGATGTTGAGCCGGAGGACGTCAGCAAATTGCATAAACGGCTGGATTCCGCCAAGGTAAAGCTTGCCCGGAACTCTCCCAACGCCAAGGTGACGCCGTAGGCGTTTCCAACGTGGAGCCATCCCACGATCTGTCCGCCTGCAGCGTACGCGGCCCGGACGAACGCGAGCTTGTTGCGCGGGTCTGGCCGGAGCCTGCCGAAACCCGCGCACCCGGCTTCGCGCGTGACCGTGAGCGCATCGTGCAGGCGCGCGCCTTCCGCCGTCTGGCGGGCAAAACGCAGGTCTTTACCAGCCGCGAGTCCGACCACTTCCGCTCCCGCCTGACACACACCATTGAGGTGGTGCAGATCGCCCGCGTTGTCGCCCGCGCCCTCTGCCTCAACGAGGAGATGGTGGAAGCACTCGCGCTGGTCCATGACATCGGGCATCCGCCGTTCGGCCATGCCGGCGAACGCGCACTGGACCGCTGCCTGTCGCGGCACGGCCTCCGCTTCGATCACAATCTGCACGCACTGCGCATCGTCGAGCATTTCGAGGACTGGTATGCGGCGCATCGCGGACTGAACCTGACCCTTGGCGTCCGCGAAGGCATCATCAAACACTCGCGTGAGTACACATCCGTCCAGCATCCCGCGCTCGCGCCCTATTTCCTCGATCAGCGTCCCCCGCTGGAGGCACAGATCATCGACCTCGCCGATGAGATTGCCTATCTCACGGCAGACCTCGACGACGGAGTGGAGTCTGGGCTGCTGGAAATCGATCATCTCTGCGCCGGCATCGGCATCATGGGCGAAGCCTACCGGCAGGTGGCCCGTGCGCACCCGGGTGTGGAGCAGAAGTTTCTCTTCAACGAGGCCCTGCAGGTCATGCAGACCGCGCTGACGCGTGACCTGATAGAGAACACCGCGCGCGTTGTAACCGCGAACGGCTTGCCGGGTCTAGCCGCCATCCGAATGTTCCCGCAACGTGCCGCCGCATTTTCGCCTGAAACAGAGAGGCAGCGCCGCGAGGAAAAAGCCTACCTGCATGACGTGCTGTACACCTGTCCGACACTCGAGGCCGAGCACGATAAAGCAGAAAACGTCGTCGCAACCCTCTTCGACTTCTACCTGCGCGAACCCGGTCGCATGCCCGCCGGATACCTGGAAGAGAGTGAGACGGAGGGCCTGCCTCGCGTTGTGGCTGACTACATCGCCGGCATGACGGACAGCTACATCCTGCAGCAGTTCTGGGCGGCGTCAAAAGTGCGCCGTTAAACCCCGGCCTTACCGCGAAAGGCAAGGCTTTCCCGGTTGCGCACTCTTAGCAGGGACTCGCCTTCAGCTACAATGGCACGCGCACATGCAAGGGCCCGAACCAGTGCCGCCCCAGTCAGATGCCGCTCTGCCGGCTTGGGCAGGTGCCGGTACCAGACATCCCCAAAGGCATGGTCCAGGGTCACGCGCTTGAAGCAATGGTCCAGCCGCAAAGGCCAGTTATGTTCGCGTGCAAGTGCTGGCAGGACGCGCTCCGTCAGGTGCTTCCACTCCGCTATTTCGGTTTCGTGCGGTGTTCCAGCGTTCATGCGTTGTCCGGATCGCTCTTGCCGGCGAGCGCACTAGCAAAAACACAGAGGATCGGAAAAAACTCAAGTGTGTACCGTTGCTCGGCGTTGTCGAGTGTGAGCAGAAGAAGACAGCGCAGCGCGAAGTAGAGCAGCATGGACCAGGCAAGTACACTGTTAGCGGACATGATGCGCCGCCAGCCTGCAATCGCTGCAGCGAAATAGGCAAGGTTTAGCGTGGCGTAGCCCCATGCAAAGACGGTCTGCGACCGATGCAAGGGGTACTGCCACCAACGCTCGGCCACCGGAAGCATCTCCGTACGCGGGCGCAGTAGCATATTGGCAAGGCGTGCAAAGGGCAGCAGGGCAGTGCGCAAGGCGTGGCTTCCCTCGCGCTCCCAGGCAAGCTGGCTGAATCCCTGCTCTACCTGGGCATCCAGCCGTTCCGTTTGCGCGGCACGGCGCAGCAGGTCTGCGGTTCGTCCACGCTGTTCTGGTGAATCAAAGGCTCGGTCAGGCAGGTCACTCAGCAGCACCGGTTGGTCGGGGTAGTTCCAGTAGGCATCCTGCGTGGATGAGAAATCCACAGCCCAGGTGCGGAACCAGTGTTGGAAGGCGCGTGGCGGCACCTCTCCCGGATCGTTGGCCAGCCGTGGCGCGAGCGGTTCAACGACGCCAAAGGTGCAGTAGTTGCGCATAGTCCAGGGAACAAACGGGAGCATGACCAGCAGCGCACAAGCGGCAAACTGGAGAACCGCGAAACGAACGCCGGCCGTGCGCCACTGAACGAGGAACATTGTGGGAAGAACGACCGCGGCGAGGAGTCCCTGGTCAGGCCTCAAAAGAATGCCTGCCGATAACGCCATCGATAACAACACAGCGGTTGACCACGCGGGTCGGTCCATCCATCGCAGGAGGAGGTAGAACGAAAGCGTAAGTAAGGTTAACGTGAACGTCTCAGTCAGCGGTACGACGCAGTAGTTTGCAGTAAATGGACAAAGCGCAGCCAGACCCAGCGCCAGCAGAGCGGAGCGTTGCCCAAGCAGGCGGCCCGCGATCAGTGATGCCAGCCAGCAGGTCAGCAGGTCAGCCGCGACTTGGAGCCAGAGCACGGGCAGAAAGCTGCGCATGGTTCCCGTGTCATCAGCCCATCGTGGGAAGAGGAACGCGCACGCGGCGAGGATCGCGGGGTAGCCTGGAAGGCGGATCAGCGTGGGCCGGGGCGCCGCGTCCGTGGAGAGGCCGTACACATGCTGGTGCAACCAGTTGAGTGCAATGTCCTGGTAAAGCAGACCGTCATTTGCGATGAAAGCGTAGCGATGAAGGAAAAAAATCCGGAGCAACAACCCGGCCAGCAGAAGCGAGCACGTCAGAAGTACGGGCCGGCTGCTGCGGGACGAAGCTGTTGAATCGTTCAACATGTCTTTGCCGAAGCCTCCTGTGCCGCTTCGCATCATACCCTCGCGACCTGTCCGTTGCAGGCCGGCCAGCGTCTAAGCCGCAACGGGTACGATACAGGAGAGCATGGCTGAGCGGGACGCGAAACGGCAAGAGTCTAAACCGATCTTCCTCGACGAGAAGAGGCGCCGGTGGAAGCGCCTCCGCCGCATTCTGGACATTTCGGCGGCGGTTGGTCTGCTGCTCTTCATCATCTTCGCCGTTGGCGCGCTTCGCATCCGGCCCTTGCCGGAATTGCTGCTGGAAACGCCTCGACATAACTACCGGACACTCGCCAACCCGCCCATTCCGGTAGACAAGGCCAAGAAGGAGCGGTCTGCTCACCGCCGCACCGACCGTAAGCCGTCGGAAATCCCGCTGAATGAGGATGAAGGACTCCGCGCCGCCTTTTACGTCGTGGACGACGCTTCCAGTTACAGTTCGCTGAAGCAGCATGTCAAGCAGATCGATCTGCTGTTTCCGGAATGGCTCCATGTCATTACGCCGGACGGCAAGCTGACTGGCGTCTCGGAGGGTGGTACCCGCTACTACGACGTGGTGGACAGCGCGGGCGTGCACGGCGTGGATCGGGCCAATGAAGTCGAGCGCGTGATTGCTTCGTCGGGTTCCAATACCGAGATCTTTCCGCTGGTGAACAACTACAGCGCCGCAACGCAGAACTTCATGCCGGAGATCGGTAAGATGCTCTCCAACCCGGTAGCGCAGCAGACCTTTATCGCCGAGTCGATGCGGCTGCTTACGTCCAATCCACGCTATCACGGGCTGTCGCTGGATTTCGAGAACCTGCCGCGAGAGGCGCAGCCCGGATACCAGACGTTGATCGCCAACCTCTACGCCGTGATGCACCCGCGCGGTTTGCGCCTTTACGTCAACACACCGGTGGCGGATGAGGACTGGAACCTGGAATACATGGCCGCGCACTCTGACGGGCTCATCCTGATGAATTACGACCAGCACGAAACCGAAAGCGCCCCCGGACCCATCGCGGCGCAAAGCTGGTTCATCGGCAATCTCAAACGCATCCTGCGTACCATCCCGAAAGACAAACTGATCTGCGCGGTCGGCAGTTACGGCTACGACTGGACACTGCCGCTCCCGGAAACCGCCGCGAACGGCAAGGGCAAGCGCGCCAAACCTTCATCCGTGCCGAAAGTGCTGCGCTCCGACAACATGAGCACGCAGTCCGTATGGCAGGCCGCGAATGACTCCGGCTCGGAAGTCGATCTGGACGACGCGTCACTCAACCCGCACTTTACCTACGACGATGTCGATGCGCGCGAACGGCATGAGGTCTGGTTCCTTGACGCCGTCACCCTCATCAACGAGATGCGCGCCGCCCGGCAACTCGGTCTCCAGACCTTCGCGCTTTGGCGGCTGGGCGAGGAGGATCAATCCCTGTGGCGGATCTGGGACACTCCGGTGCACGCCGACCCGGTGAAGGATCTCAGCGATGTACCGCCCGGATGGGACTTGGACATCGAGGGTTCGGGCGACATCATGCGTGTGTCCGGCAAGCCCCGCAGCGGTCACCGCACGCTCACCATCGACCCCGATTCCAACCTGGTCGACTCCGAGCAGATGGCCGCATTTCCCCTTTCCTACACTGTTACCTACTTTGGCGCGCACCCGAAAAAGCTGGCGCTCACCTTTGACGATGGTCCGGACCCGGAGTGGACGCCGAAAATCCTCGATGTCCTGAACCGGATGAACGTCAAGGGAACCTTCTTCATGATCGGCGAGGTCGCCCAGGATAACGTCGGC
>CAXUBG010000160.1:0-3123 GCA_964249285.1 uncultured Terriglobus sp.
GGGTGGCGGCTTTTATGCGTCGCGGCTGTATCACGATCTCAGTCAGGTGGCGGGCCTCGTCTACACCGTAGACGTGAGCCTGCGCGCAACCAAAACCCGTTCCACCTACGTCGTCGATTACGGTTCGGACCCGGACAAAGTGTCAAAGGCGCGCGCCCTCGTGCAGCGCGACCTGGACGCAATGCGCACCACGCCTGTATCTCCAGAAGCGCTCAACTTGGCAAAATCGCTCGTCTTGCGCTCCCTGCAACTCAGCGAATCCAGCCAGGGCAGCGTCGCAGGCGTGCTGCTGGCACGTGCGCAACTCGGCCTTCCCCTCAACGAACAGGACAACGCGGCAAAGAAGTACATGGCGCTCACTGCGGACGAGGTAAAGGACGCGTTCGCCCGGCAGTTACGCGTGAATGACCTGGTGCAGGTGGTTCGAGGACCAGCTCCCAAGTGAACCGCTTAGTGCGGGCGGCCGTCCTTCGATGCTTACTAGTGCTTGGTCTAATCGTCGGCTGTGCAGCAGGGGCACTTGCGCAGACATCCGGGGAGGAGCCGGGTCTGCTTTACCGGGGCATTGTGGGCCAGCGGCATGTCACCGCTCTACTGGATGTGCAGGGTGAGTCGCTGCGTGGCGGCCACTACAGCTACGACGGGCAGAAAGATGTGATCCACTTCACCGAGGTGCGCTTCTTCGGGACTACGGCTGTGTTGCAAGATGAGGACGGCAACACACTGCACCTGCACCTGCGAACAGCCGCCGGCAAGGGCGCTCCGGATTGGAAGGACGCCGGGGCACTGGAAGGAACGCTGGTACGCGGGGATCTCGATCTGCCGGTAAAGCTGACGCGCATGGCGATTGGGGCCAGCGGCGCACGCTGAGTGATTCCTATGCGTCCGCAAACAGCAGGCCTCCGCCTCCGCCACTGAGCGGTGCTCCCTCGTGAGTCGCAACGCAGTACTCGGTGCGGCCGCGATCGTTCCAACGACTGACGTGGCCACCACCAGCACCCAACTATGGGCGAGGAAAGCCTTGGAACCTCCGGTACTGAGAAAGCGGCTGAAGAGTTGGCGGCAGCCTCCCAGCAGCAGAAAACGGCCGGGCCTGTCCAGGTACCCAGCCACGGCGATACCACTTACCTCGCACGGGGTGCGCGGGGTCCAACGCTGATGGATTCGTTCACGGTGCGCAACGCATCCACGGCGGCATCGAAGCGTTCTGTTGTAAGCTGCGGCACCAAGCAGAATTTGCGTCAAACGTTGACAGCGCATAGGTCCTATCCAAGATGTGGGGCGCCTGGATCGTGCTTCAGGGCCAAGATGTTGATCATCACATGATGGACATTCCCATTTCGCACAAGAGTGGGTTGAACTCTTGCCGCAGCCAGACCGGTCACGATCGCGCTGATGATACTCATTACACATGCGCCGGGAACTCGGGCGCCAGGGTGCCATGGACCTCATTTCTGTCATCTCAGGACTTCTGCTGGCGGCACCGCCGTTGGTGATCGCCGGGTTCTGGTGGAGTTCCGTGCGGCCGGGCGGGCGTACGCAAGGGCTGCCCGACGGTGAAGTGGTCATCATGGCGCGCCTGGGCGGGTTTGTCTGTGCCCTGCTGCCCGTGCTTCAACTCTTCACCGGACTGATTCGCTATCGCACCGGAGCGTTAGGTCACTATCTCTGGTACGCGGTCCCGGGCTTTGGACTGCTGTTGGCGCTGGTCGCGGTTGCGGCATTCCTGTCGCACGCGCGTGGTTATGAACGGCCGGTCTCGTGCGCCATGATTCTGCTTTCTGTCTGCACGCTGCTGCTGCTTACGCTGACGGGCGCGCCGCCGGCGATCTAGCGACCCGCTTAGTATCAGAAGGGTTCGCCTCTTCCTCGCGCCGTGCCAGCCTCCTCCACCACCGCCCTGCCCACCTTGCACGAATTCTTCGCGCCGGGCGGCCTCCTGGCCCGGTCGTCGCTGCAGTACGAGCACCGCAAAGGCCAGTATGAGATGGCCAAAGCCGTCGAGCGCGCGCTGACGGACAAGCGCCACCTGATCGTGGAGGCCGGCACCGGCACTGGCAAAACGCTTGCTTATCTCCTGCCTGCGCTGCGTCTGGCGCGGGACCGCGGCCAGCGCGTCATCGTTTCCACCGGCACTAAAAACCTGCAGGAGCAGCTCTACTTCAAGGACATTCCCTTCCTGGAATCGCTGCTCGGCCCGCTCAAGGTCTGCACCATGAAAGGCCGCGGCAACTACATCTGCAAACAGAAGCTCTATGCGCTGGAGCGTTCGCCCCTGCTGACGCAACCGGAGGAAATCAAACAGTTCCACATCATCCGCGAGTGGGAGCGCACAACACCAACGGGCGACCGTGCCGAGATCGCAGGCCTGCCGGAGCCGTCACCGCTGTTCAGCAAGCTGGACGCGCGCAGCGAAGCCTGCCTGGGCCAGACCTGCCCCAACTTTGACCCCTGCTACATCACGTCGATGCGCAAGCGCGCACTCGAAAGTGACCTCGTTATTGTCAATCACCACCTATTCTTCGCGGACCTGAACATCAAGCAGCAGGCGGCAGGCGCACCGGACGCGGGCGTGCTGCCCGAGGCTGCGGCCGTTATCTTCGACGAGGCGCATGAGATGGAGGCGATCGCCAGCGATTATTTCGGCGTCGCTATCTCTCAGCAGCGCTGCGAGGAACTGGCACGGGATACAGAGATCATGTTGCGCGCCAAAGGCGTGTCGTCGTCCTCCATTGAGAGCGCCACGGCCACGCTGCGCGACCGCAGCCGCTCGTTTTTCGGCTCGCTGCCGATGGACAGCGTCCAGCTTGGCCGCCAGCCCTTCCATGACCGGCCAGGATTTCTGGAGGAGCGTGGCGATGCGTATGTCAGCTACCTAACTGCTTTGGATCGTTTGCGCGACGAACTTGAACGCCTGCACGATGTGGAAGAGGCCACAGGCCTGAAGCGCCGCACCACCGACCTCCGCGTGAGTTCAGCGTTTCTGATGGAAGCGCAAGACCACAACACCGTCTTCTGGATTGAGCGCCGCGCCGCCGGTGGCGTCAAAAACGCTTCCCGCATGGAGACCGGCACGCCTGCTGCGTTCCACACCTCCCTGCAGGCCCCGCCGCTTGACGTGTC
>CAXUBG010000160.1:3133-5563 GCA_964249285.1 uncultured Terriglobus sp.
TGACGTGTCCGAAATCTTATCGTCATCGCTCTTCAGCGGCTTCGGCAGCGTCATTCTCACCTCTGCGACACTGACGGTGCAGGGCGGGTTCGACCACGTTACCAAACGTCTAGGCCTTACCGGCGCGCGCGAACTCACCGTGCCCTCACACTTCGACTACGGCCGGCAGGCGCTGCTGTACCTGCCACCCTACATGCCAGACCCGCGTGACGAAGCCTTTATGCCGGTTGCCGTCGAGCGTGTCCGCCGCGTGCTGGAACTGTCACGCGGCCGCGCATTCTGCCTGTTCACCAGCTATGCGCAGATGCGCCAGATGTACGAGCGCATGTTGGTGGAACTGCCCTTCCCGCTGCTGCTGCAGGGCCAGGCACCGCGCAAGGCATTGCTGGACGAGTTTCGCGAGACGCCGAACGCCGTGCTCTTCGGCACCTCGTCGTTCTGGCAGGGCGTCGACGTGCGGGGCGAGCAGCTGAGCTGCGTCATCATCGACCGCCTGCCCTTCGCCGTTCCCAGCGACCCGGTGATGCAGGCGCGCATGGAGGCGGTCGAACTGGCGGGAGGCAAGCCGTTCCATGATCTGCAGATACCGCAGGCGGTGATTGCGTTAAAGCAGGGCTTTGGCCGGCTCATTCGCTCGAACACCGACCGTGGTGTTCTCATGCTGCTGGACAGCCGCATCCAGCGCCAGAGCTATGGCAAAATCTTCCTCGACAGCCTTCCGCCCTACAAACTCACGCAGGATGTGAACGACGTGGAACGGTTCTTCAACCGCGGCACCTGACCCATCCGGCTTGTACAAGAAAAAGGCTCCTGGCAAGAGGAGCCTCCTTCTCCGGTTTGCAGTCCCTGTTTAGAAAATGATCTTCAGCCCGAACTGCGTGTTGAAGGGTTCGCCAGCGCCAATGCCGGGCGCGCCGTTGTAGTCGCCGATGGTATCGCTCAGGGTGAAGTCGCTGCCCACCTGGACGTAACCGCCTCCGGGCGGTGCCCAGTTTGTGCGGTTAAACAGGTTGAACATCTCCGCGCGGAACTGGATTGTCGCAAGTTCGCCAATCTTTGTATCCTTGAACACTGAGAGGTCCACGTCTGAGTACCCCGGGCCGTAATAAGCGTTCCGGCGCGTTGTGCCGAAGCTGTACTTCGCCGGGTCGCTGAAAGCGGCCGGATCGAGCCAGTTGGCTCCCAGCTTCTGGCCCTGATAGCCCTTGCGGATGGTTGCTACTTGCACCGCGCGATCGTTGCCCTCGTTGGTTCCGCTGATATCACCCGATGCGTGCACCGTAAAAGGCTGACCGCCATGGAACGACATTAGCGTATTCAACTGCCATCCGTTCGTGAAGGCACGGAAGTGGTCGCTGCCGGGAACCGCATAGCTTGCGAATGCCACGAATGTGTTGCGGGTGTCGAAGTCCGAATTCCCGTAGTCGCCTTTAAAGTTGAAGTTGTCCTGTGGCAGCGCACCCCGGTAGGCAGTAACTTCGTCCAGGTTATGGCTCCAGGTATAGGTCGCGGAAACGTCCAGGCGATGATAGTGCTGGATGCGTAATTGCGTCTGGAGCGAATTGTAGTTGGAGGTGCCGATGCTTTCAATTTCATTGATGTTGTTGTAGCCGGGAAACTGCGTACTGTAAGGCCGTGGCTGCGTCCCGTTCGCCAGGGTCACCGCGGGATTGGTGATCTGGTTGATGTCGCGCAACGCCAGCAGGTGGCGGCCTTGAGATCCGACATAGCCTACCGTGCCAATAACGTTCGGTGCGATCGTACGCTCCATGTTGATGGAGTAATTCTGATTGACTGCCGGCCGAAAGTTGGGAGCCACGGAAAAGATGCCGCATTGACTTGCCGCCGTGCAGTTCTGGTAGCCAACGAATCCAGATCCGGCAAAGATGTTCTGGCCCTGCTGAATATTGGCAACGCCATTATTGCCTGCGGAGATCGTTGCCACAACGTTGTTGCCCACCGGATTGCCTTCCACGCCATTCGGAGCGGCATTCCCGGGGCGGTTATCCAGGAACGGATTCAAGTTAATGGTGTCGAAATACCAGCCGTAGCCCGCACGCAACACCATCTTGTCGCCAAACTGCTGGCTGACGCCAAGACGCGGGCTGATCGCGAGAAAGTAACGCTGGTAGAGGTCGGAGATCTGCTGGCCTTGAATCGCGAGCCCGCTCGGTGTACCCAGATTTGGGCGAAAGACAGACAGGTTCGCATACTGTGCATTGTGCAGCGGACCCACATAGTCGTAGCGCGCGCCGTAGTTGATGGTCGTTGCTGGCGTAAGCTTCCACGAATCGCCGGCGTTCAGGAACCAGGTATTTACGAAGACCTGCCGCTCCGGATCACCGATGGTGATATTTGCCTTCGTCGTCTCCCCTGCCAGAAATGCCGCTAACGAGTAGCGGTAGCTATCCTGCGTGTTAACACCTGAGG
>CAXUBG010000160.1:5573-7127 GCA_964249285.1 uncultured Terriglobus sp.
GGCATAACTCGGGTCGCCTGCCTGGCGCGTGATGCGGGTGGTATCAAAGGTGAAAGAGCCGGTCGCCTTGCGGTGATAGAACTCGTCAAGTTGCGCGCTGCGGAACTCCCCGCCAAAACGCAACTCATGCTTGCCAACTGTCCAGGAAAGCTGATCGGTCAAGTGGCCGGTAATGTCATTGCGGCCCTCGGGCGGGGTCAGGCCGACTTTTGTGAAACTCCCGATGTTGATGTTGGGCGCGTTCGGAAACGAAGCGCCCGTGACAAAACCCAGGGAATTCACGTTGTAGTTTGTGTTGTCGTCATTGAAGACCTGGTTGAAGTAGTTCACACCCGCTAGCAATTGATTCGATATGTGCGTATTCAGAACACGGTTGTACACAATCGCCATGTTCTGCACATGGATGGGTGCCACTTCGTAATAGCTCAACAGGGCGGATCCGACCGGTGCCACTTGATTGCCCTGTCCCACAAACCAGTGAACCGACAAGTTATCTTTGTCCGACAGGTGAAAGTCTACCTTGCCCAGACCGTTCCAGCTATACCCGAATTCAGGATCATTGGAGTAGTAGTTATTCTGCGTTCCTGCCGTATCCCGTGCCAGCAGGTTTGCGCCCCATAGAGTATTCAGCACATTCTGCATGACTGGCAGTACGGGAATGCCTTGGTTGGCCAGAATTGCTTTCGCCTGGTTCTGCCACCCAACGGAAGGCAGCGTTGTATTCGCAGGCGTGCCGATGACGAAGCGCTGATGCTCCATCGTAAGAAAGCCAAACGCCCGGTCCTTAACAAAAGGACCGCCAACCGAAAAGCCATCGTTGTAATTGCGTACTTTCTGCTTCGTCGTGGTGATGGGGCTTTTCGCACCAAACAGCTCGTTACGGTTGAAGTAGTAGACCGAGCCATGCAGCCGGTTGGTGCCGGCGCGCAGCGTCAGGTTAATGGTTCCGCCTGGATTACGGCCGCCTTCGGGACCGGACTGTGTCTGTGCGGAAAACTGATCCACTGCATCCAGCGGCAGCACGATACCCGCGATGCCGGAGACACCGCCCTGGTTGACCGCAGGAATGTTATGCCAGAGATCGTTGTTATCCACGCCGTCAATCTGCCAGTTCATCTGGTTGGCGCGCGTGCCATTCAGCGATCCATAGCCGCCGCCCACATAGCCGGCGAACCCGGGGGTCAGCTGCACCATCTGGGTGAAGTCGCGCCCGTTCAGCGGCAGGTTGTCAACCGTCTTGCTGTCCAGCACCGTGGTATTTGTCACGGTGGTTGTGTCAAGCGTCAGCGCGGCCGCGTCTACCTCCACCGTCACCCCGCCGCTGGCAATGGCCATCTTGACCGGCAACGTGTAAATCACTCCGGCGGAGACGCCGATGTTGTCGTACTTGGCGGTGGCGAAGCCGTTCTCCGTCACCGTGACCGAGTAGGTGCCCAGCGGCAGATCGCCAAAGAGAAAGTCGCCGCCAGAGGAGCTGCGCGTCGTCAGCTCGGCACCCGTGGCCACGTTCTTCGCCACGACGGTCGCATCGGCAAGGCTCGCACCGGTCTGGTC
>CAXUBG010000161.1:0-6318 GCA_964249285.1 uncultured Terriglobus sp.
GCCCTAGGTAAGCAATAGATTAGACCCAGCTGGCTGTAGGCCAGCGCTGAAATCCGTGACCCGCCAAGTCGGCGAAGCTGAGTTACAGGAGGTGAATCATGAAAAGGTTGTTCGTAGCTAGTGCGCTGATAACAAGTCTTTGGTCTGTAAAGTCTGCACTTGCCGTGACAGGGTTGCAACTATACGAGAAATGTCAGGCCTTCGGTAATCAAGAAATTCACTCTTCCTCTGAGCAGGCCGACATTCAATTCTGCGGCGGCTACGTCATTGCCGCTCGCGAGTTTATATCCCTTGAACAACACAGAGTAGAGAAGGGCGTTAAAGTCCCGGGCTACTCCATCTGCTTTCCATCGGATGTAGGATCTCGTGAGATTATCCTGGTTTATAAGAAATACATGAACGAGCATCCAACAATGCTTCACGAATACGCAAGCATAGGCGTTCTGAATTCATTTAGTAGTGCGTATCCATGTAAATCGTGAGTAGGTTGAATGAAATCGTGCATTGGTCAGTTCAGCCCAGAAACAGTCGCTAGTTTGCGAGAGGGATACGCGAGAGAAGGCGAGTCCGCATCTGAAACGTTTCGCCCGTATGCCTGCATAACCTGCGGCCGTACAGGGCTCAGCGCAAAGAATCATATGGGAGTATGGCACCCAGAAAGACACTACCCACTACCACGGAAACGCGCTAATCCTCTTGGCAAATCCGGCTACTACAAACGATATCGCTAGAACCCTGAAGTCAGGGTGGTTGGCGTATGGGCGGCTACTCAGGTATACAAGCGCGGCACTGCTTATCGTTCTCCCGCCGCAGCCACCAGCACATCCAACGCGGAGCTTTGCGAACCGGCGTTGACCGCTGCCAAAGGGCCGGACCAGACCACGCCAAACTGATTCGTGTCCGTGCGGTCGTTCTGCCATATGCTCTTTGCGTTGACCTGGAAGAACTCCCGGTACCGAGCCTCCTGCACCTGCCCGTTCAGCCTGGAGAGATTGCGCACAAAGATGCCTTTGAACTGGATGGCATCTTCACCGCAGCTGTTCGGCTCGCAGGGGTCGTGGAGGACGCCATTCTCGTCCGTTAGGTGCGCCAGACCGGCGTCGGCCAGCACGCGCGCTTCTGTCAGCAGGCTGTCATCGTGCGTCGCGCGGTACCACTCCGTCAGCCCACCCAGCACGACGCCCTGGTTGTACGTCCAGACTGTGCGGCCGTTGTTGCGGCAGGTGTTGTCTGTTTTGTCGATGATCAGGCCGTCGTTTACCAGGTGGTCACGGTTGATCATGCCGGTGGCCTGGAACCACGCCCATTCCTTCGCGGCCCAGTCCGCAGCCGCCTTGCGCTCCGCATCGGTGCCTGCCCGCCGCGCCATGGACGCCGCTACGGAGAAGAACAGCTCATTCGCGATGGCGTTCTTGTAGTTGCGGTCCTTGCTCCACCAGATGCCGCCGCCGCACGTGTTATCCCACGCGCCGGTCATGTCCTTGAAGATGGAACCGGCCATCTGGAGATACTCCGGCTTGCCGGTCAGGTCATAGGCATCCACCCACGCCAGCGCCCACCATCCCTCGTCGTCGTAGTAGTTGTTCAGGAAACCGGGAAATCCCGTCATCTTGGCCAGCGGACCCACCTGCTCGCTCTTGGGGACGGTCACCTGCGCATGCGTCAACACGTTGGCCAGCACAGCCTCATTGGCGTGGTTGTTGCCCGCGCGCATCGCATCCACCAGCATGGTGACGGCATTCGCCGCATTCCACCAGCCCGTTGTTTGATACAGTCCGGTCTGCGGCACATACCAGCCCTGCAGCGCATCAATGCCCGCCTGCAGACGGTGCAGCGCCTCGCGCCGTGGTACCGGCGGACCGCCCTGTTGCCCACCTGCCGTCCAGCAGAACATCATCCAGATCAAAACGGCACACACCGGGCGAAGTGGCATAGAAACGTTGTACAACAGTGCAGCCCCTGGTGTCAGTCGCGGGCACCGCTCGCCGTATACTGACGCAGGGACGAAGAGACGTTATGCCACGAACCGAACCGCTCAAAGCTGAATCGAAAAATGTGTTGGGTCAGAAGCTGCAGACCTGCGGCCGCGACCCCATGACTGGCTTTTATCGCGAAGGCTGCTGTGACACGGGCCCCGATGACACTGGCGTGCATACCGTCTGCTGCATTGTCTCCGAGGAGTTCCTCGCCGTCTCCAAGCACCTGGGCAACGACCTGATCACACCCATGCCGCAATACGGCTTTCCCGGATTGAAGCCGGGCGACCGCTGGTGCGTCTGCGCGGCCCGCTGGCTGCAGGCTCAGCAAGCCGGGGCGGCCTGCCCAGTCGTTCTGGAAGCGACGCATGAGAACACGCTGCGCATCGTCTCCTTCGACATCCTGCTGCAGCACGCCGTCATCCCCGACAAGCTGCAGTAGCATCACGGAAGGTGACTGGGCCGGGTGCCCCACCTTCGCGAAGCTAAGGTGGGCTTAGTTGGTCGCAGCGATAGCGGCCACGATCCGGTCCATCGCCTTCTGATCGTCGCCCGTGCGCGGCGTATGCGCATTCACCATCACGCTGAAGATCAGCGTCTCGCCGCTCGCACAGTCCACGTAGCCCGACAGTGCGCGGGCCTCGCTCAGCGTGCCCGTCTTTGCGAACACATGATCTTTCAACGGTGCGTCTGGAAAGCGCGCGCGCAGTGAGCCGTCCTCACCACCAACGGGCAAGGAATCTTTCCACTTGGCACTCCAAATCTGTGTGTTCGCATAGCGCAGCAATTGCGTAATGGCGCGCGGCGTCACCAGATCATGCCCGCTCAGCCCCGACCCGTCGAAGAAGACAAAATCATCCGGATCGACCTTAACCTCGCGCGTAAGCCACGTACGGAGGACGCGTTCCCCCTGCACGGTGGTTCCGCTGCCGGTGATAAACAAACCTAACTGCCTGAGGAACAACTCCGCGTGCTGATTTTCAGAGGTTTTGTTTGTGATCGCGATGTCGTCGCCGAGCGGTGGACCAGCGTGCTCTGCAAGCACCTTGGTCGTGCAATCAAGGCAGGTGGGATCGGCTAGCGATAGCCTGCGCACGGGCGAGATCGTTAACTTCTCCAACGGCTCCATCGAATGGCGCGTGAAGCTCGCCTCGTAAAACGCCGCGTGCTTTGCCGTCGCTGTGCCAGAAACGGCTATGCCACGCTTCTCCAGCGCGGTCTTCAGCGCGAGAGCTGCATACTCCGCCGGTTCGCCGATGCTCATGTCCTGCTTGTACGGCGGCGCATCAAGCGCAAGCGTGCCGTAGACATGGATCACACGCGAGCCAATGCTTCGCTGGATATCCAGCGCGGACTCACCGCCCTTCGCGACCGTCCTTGCCTGCATATCGACGGTATAGAACGGCAAGTCTGGATCCATGGCCGCCGATGGCGTTGCGACAATCGAAGCACCCGGCTTGACCGTCAAAGCGAACGCATTATCCGCAATCATCAGCGAGTTGATAGGCGCGCCGTAGTACCAAGGCGTGTCGTCGATGGACCAGTCCGCCGGATACGGATCGTTCGGCATCAGCGAATCGTCTCCCACGACGTTGCCTTGCACCTGCGTGATGCCCGCAGCCTTCACCTTGTCCGCAAGTTCATTGATGTATCGCAGCTCATCGCGATGCGTCGGCGGCTGCCCAGGAACGGGCCGTTGGTATGGAACTGGGCGTCCGGAAAAATTGGCGTCACCCACGCCCTTCAGTACAAGATCACCCGTGAACACACCATCGCTGCTGTATAACCCGCTGCCAATCACTTTCGTGACAAGCCGCTCATCCATGGGTAGCAGCGCCATCGCCGCAGCCGTGGTAAACAGCTTCAAGTTCGATGCAGGTTGGAAGAATTGCCCATCGTTCATGGCAAACACCGGCGTGCCGTCCAGCTTCGTCACGCTAACGCCCCAGTGCGCACGCTTCACGCCAGGCTCTCCTGTAATGCCTGCAACGCGCCCGGCCAGCGGCAAACCGTCATAGCTGGGCAGCGGTGCGATTTGCGCTTGCGCAGCGAGACATGCCGCACACAGCAGCGGCAACGAATACAGAGATCTCCGGAACATGCCAGCGAGTGTAGCAGCCATGCGGTACGCTGCATCAAGCCCCATGATGCCAACCTTCCAGCGTCCGCGCTTTGCATGGCACCTCCGCAAGCGAACCCTCGAATTGGGCGAACGCACGCTGATCATGGGCATCCTGAATGTCACGCCCGATTCCTTCAGCGACGGCGGCATGCACGCCACGGCAGAACAGGCCGTCGCACACGCGCTGCGGTTATTGCAGGACGGCGCGGACATCCTCGACATTGGCGGTGAGTCTACGCGGCCGGGCGCACCGGCCCTTACCAGCGAAGCCATCTCCGCGGAGGAAGAACAACGCCGCGTGCTGCCGGTGATCGAAGGCGTCCTGCGTGTACAGCCTGACGCAATCATCTCGATGGACACATACCGCGCCAGCACCGCACGGCTTGCCATCGCTGCGGGTGCGGAGATTGTCAACGACGTCAGCGGCGGCCTTTGGGATCCTGCCATGTTCGCCACCTGCGCGGACCTGCGGTGCGGCCTGGTGGTGATGCACACACGCGGCCTGCCCTCTGCGTGGGAATCACAACCGCCGCTGGAGCGGAACAACGTAGTACCCTCAGTGCTGGCTGGTCTTCGGTCCCGAATCGATGCGGCATTGCAAGCAGGCGTGGAACGCGAACGGATCGCCGTGGACCCCGGCTTTGGCTTTGGCAAACGCGGCGAGGAGAACTGGGCCCTCCTGGCCGGGCTGCAGCAGATGCAAGTGCTCAGTCTGCCCGTGCTTACGGGTCTGTCACGCAAGGGCTTCCTTGACCTTCCGCTGCAGTCACCCCACGCTGAAGCAAGGGACCGCGACGATCTGACCCATGTGGCCGGCGCACTTGCGATTGCTGCTGGTACACACATCCTGCGCGTACATGATGTGCGTGGCGCGATTCGGGCGGCTTCACTGGCGGATGCAGTTTCAGGCCTTAGGTCCCCGGCTCTGACTCAACGGCTCTTACTTAATCTCCGGTAGTAGTCGGCGACAGAATCGTTGTAGCCCGCCGGTATCGCATCCGGTTTGCCAGTACGTGCTTCCGTGCTGGTTGAGCGCTGCAGTTGCAGTTCCAGCCGGTCCACCGCGCGCAGAACATCACTGTGCATTTGCTCCAAAATCGCGGGATTGCCCGGAAATCGATTCGGATCAAGTCCCTGCATCTGCCGGTTCAAGTCTGCCACTTCTTTAGCCGCCTGCGGGTCATCCTTCACCATGCCTCGCAACGCCTGTAACTCACGCATACTTTGCTGAAAGTTTCGCTCCGTGTCCGCCGGATTCCCTTCGGTTCCCTTCGCACCGTAACGCTGGCCACCCTGCGTGTAGGCATTGTTGCCAGTGTTGACGTTGCCCCACGCGGTGCCATCGTTGCCGCCGCCGCTGGAGCGCCGGCCGGTATCGCCGCTGCGCACCGGACCGTCCGCGCCGCCGCCTCCTCCGATGTCATTGCCGCGCGTGAAGCCGCCGCCACGATTACCGGCCTGCTGCGAACCGGGCCCTTGCCCCTGTCCTGACTGGCCGCTCTTGCCTGACTGGCTGCCCTGACCCTGGCCGCTCTGTGCCCGCTCACCTGCCTGCCCTGCGCCCGGCTGGTTGCCTTGGCCGCTCTGCGCGTCTCGCCTGTTCGGGCCCGCTCCCGGCTGCTGACCGTTCTGGCCCGCCAAGCGCCCCTTTTCAGCGGAAGCGGCACGCATCGACTCCAACTGACTGCGCAGCCGCTCCACCTGGCTCAGCGCGGCCGTTTGTTGATCCCTGTCCGGACCCACCGTACGTCCACCCGGCGCGCCGCCCTTGCCTAACGTGCCTTCCGCCGCGCGCAGTTGCTCCTTCAGCTTGCCCAAGCCGTCCGCGATTCCCTTCTCCGTCCCGTTTGAATTCGGATTGATGCCGCTGCGCAGCCAGTCCGCCGTACGCTGCACATGCGTGTCGAGGTCAGACTGATCCATCTCAGTCAGAGCGTCGCGCAGCTTCTGCGAAGTTGCAGGTTGGCTCCCGGCCATCTGCCGGGCCGTGTCGCGCATGTCGCGCTGCAGCTTGGACAGGCTGTTCGACAGTTCCTGACGATCTGCCGAGAGCTGGTTACGTTCCTTGACCTTTGCGCGGTACGCATCCGGGTCAAAGTTCTGATTGCGCGTCTGCTGCGTGTACTGATCGATACGGATAGACTGTGCTCGCTCTTCCTGTTGCAAGCGTTCCGCTTCCTGCGACATCGATCCGAGTTTGTGGCCGGCAAGTTCCTGTTG
>CAXUBG010000161.1:6328-7116 GCA_964249285.1 uncultured Terriglobus sp.
CAGCTGATCGGACGGCCGTTCGCCGAGCCCCTGCTGCTGCGCGCCGCCCATCAGGCCGGTCGCTTCTCGCAGACGTTCGGCTGCTTGCTTTTGCGCTTCCGAACCGTTGCCCTGCGACGTACCGCTGCGCTTCATAGCATCTTCTGCGGCCCGCATACGGCTCAGCGCCTGCTCGATCCGCTGGTCAGACTGCAACTGGGTAGACTGGCCGGAACGCCCGGTCTGACGAGACGACGCCTGCTGCTGTGACCCAGACTGGCCTCCACCAGACGAAGACTGTGATCCGGTCTGCCCAGAAGAGGAGCCGGATTGCAATGGAGACGATGACGCGCTCTGCTGCCCGCTTTGGCTGCCTTGTTGTTCCTGCTGCCCACCTTGCCCCTGCTGATTTTTCTTGTCCTGTGCCAGCTGCTCCATCTGCCGTTGCAGCTGCTCGGCCTCTCGGCGCAGCATCTCCTGCTGCCAGCGCTCCTGGAAAGCCTGCTGCGGATCCTTCTGCTGATTGGCAAGCTCTTCCTGCCGCTTGGCCAGCGCGTCCAGCTTCGCCAGCGCGTCTTCTACTTGCTTCTGCTTCTGTTCCTCGGGCGAAGCGGTCTTCGCCGTCTCGTACTGATTCTTCTCCGTATCCAGTTCCAGGTCGAACAGGCTGGCAAGATCGCGTCCAGTGCTGCCGCCGCCTCCACCACCGCCGCCCTGCTGCCCGAAGGCGACCTGAATTTCCCGGAACGTTGCCTCTGCGCGCAATAAGGCTTGCAAAGCCTTCTGTTCGGAGACAAGCGCGTCCTGCC
>CAXUBG010000162.1:0-7051 GCA_964249285.1 uncultured Terriglobus sp.
GCGTTCAGCCGCCGTCTCGACCGCCTCCGCGTCAGAACCACTTGCCGCCATTGCCGACTCGATTTTTGAGATGTCGAAGAACTCCGCCGCGCGCTCGAGGAATGCCTTTTGAGAGAAGTTCTCCAAGCCATACACGATGCGGTGGGTCGGCAGGATGGTGATGCCCGGCGCGTCTGTATTGACCAACGTCATCATCATGGCTGCTTCAGGGAAGGGCGGCGAGGGCACGGGCACGCCACCCTGGAGACCGGCTTCATTCGAGGGCGACATGTCTGCGTCACCGGTCTGCCGTTCCGTCCGCTCCATGCCGTCTCGCGTGGAATCCGGCACGCCGAGCTCCGCCGCCCGCTCCCGGGCATACGCGGTGGAGGTTTCATAGCGGTGATGGCCATCGGCAATGATGAGCTTTTTATCTGCGAGCGCGCCGGCCAGAAGGCTCAGCAGACGCGGGTCCGTCACCTTCCACACGGAATGGACAACACCGTACTCGTCGGTGACGGTTTCATCCGGCGCGGTTGCGGGTTCGCCGCTGCTGTTGCCGAAGATGAGGCTCTCAACGGTAAACGCCGGGTCGGAGTACAGCATGTAGATCTGCTCGCAGTACGTCCTCGTTGCCTTGAATAACGAAAGCCGGTCGCTCTTCGGCTTGGCCAAGGTCTGTTCATGCCGGTAGACGACCTCCTCGGCGTAGTCGTACAGATGTCCAAGGCATATCAATCCCCGCCGCGTACGGACCTCATCTGTCCCTGGCACGGTGTAGCGCTGCGCATAACCGTAGAGCGCCGGCTCACGTTCCTCTACCAGTACGGCTTCCTTTCGCCAATCGCGCAGCGACTGTGCGGCGCGCGTGTACACGTTGCTTTGCTCGGTGTCGTCCGGCCTGCGCTTGCCTAGGATCACGCGGATCAGGTTGTAGGGGCTGCGCTCGTAGTACGCCTCCTGCATCGCGGGCGAGATCTTGTCATACGGCTGCGTCACAACATCGGGCAACGCAACCTTCTGCGTGTTGTAGCGTAGGGCGCGAAAGGGGTAAATACGCATGGCGTGCGGTGATGCTCCTTCAAAGGCTGACCAGGCTATTCTACCGGGCGGCTCTTAACGTCGAGCAAGGTCCGAAGCACACGCGCGCGCATCTCACACATGTCGTCGCGCGCCACGGACGCTCGCCACGAACAGGAGATCGCTTGGCCGAACAGTGGATCCCGAGAGTTAACCCGTGGATCATTGCGGGAACGGTTGCGCTCGCTGCCTTCATGGAGGTGCTCGACACCTCGATCGCAAACGTGGCGCTACCCCACATCTCCGGATCCCTGGCCGCCAGCCAGGACCAGGGCACGTGGGTACTTACCAGCTATTTGGTCTCGAACGCTATCGTTCTGCCGCTGGGAGGATGGGCTTCCAGCATCTTCGGCCGTAAAAACTTCTTCCTGATCTGCATCACCCTCTTCACCATCTCCAGCTTTCTTTGCGGCGTCGCGCCGTCGTTGCCGTTGCTTCTGCTGTTTCGCATTTTCCAGGGCATCGGCGGCGGCGGTCTGCAGCCCATGGCACAGGCCATCATGGCGGACTCGTTCGATCCCAAGCGGCGCGGCGTTGCCTTCTCGCTGTATGCGCTGGTTACCGTGCTGGCACCATCCATCGGACCAACACTGGGCGGGTGGATTACCGACAACTATTCCTGGCGCTGGATTTTCTATATCAACATTCCCGTCGGGATACTGGCGCTGGTGCTGGTCAGCCGCATCGTGGACGACCCGCCGTGGATCAAGGGCGACCGCCAGAACTTCTTTCGCGGTGACTACGTCGGCATCGGTTTCTTGACCCTCGCCATGGCCGGGCTGCAGATCGCGCCGGACAAGGGTGAAGAGAACGACTGGTTTGCCTCCAATTTCATCCGCGGCTTTGCCGCTATGTTTGTCCTTGGCATGATCGCGCTCATCGTCTGGGAACTGCGGGGAACCAAGAACCCCATCATGCAACTGCGCCTCTTCCGGTTCAAGAACTTCTCGATCTGTTGCTTCCTCATGCTGCTGGTGGGTGGCATCCTCAACGCGGGCACCGTGCTGCAACCGCAATTTCTGCAGCAGCTTGTGGGTTACACGGCCACCAACGCCGGGCTGGCGCTCACTGGCGGGGGTATCGCACTGCTGGTGGTCGCACCGCTCGCCGGTATCCTGGCCGACAAGTTTCCGGCGCGCAATCTGGTCGCTGCCGCGTTTGTTTTCTTCGCGGTGGCCTATTGGTACGTCTCTACGCATATCACGCTCGAAATCAGCTTCGGCTACAACACCTTCCTCCGTGTCATCCAGGTCGTGCCCATTCCCTTCTGCTTTATCGCTATTACAAATGCGGCTTATGTCGGACTTCCCAAGGAGGCCAGCAATCAGGTAGCGGGCCTGATTAACTTTGCCCGCAATATCGGCGGCTCGATCCTTATTTCACTCACGGGCGCGGAGGTCACCAACCGGTCGCTCTTTCATCAGGCACGGCTTGGCTCGGCCATCAACTACAACGGTGGAGCGTACACACAGCAACTCAGTGGCCTCGGCTCGTTCCTCGGGAACACTGCAGGCGCGGCGCAGGGGCAGTATGCCGCCAATGCCTCACTCTACAACCAACTGAACCAGCAGGCCGCCGTGCTGGGCTATGCCGATGTGTACCGCCTGCTGGCGTGGCTGACCATCGGCATGTTCTTTCTCGCCTTCCTGCTCAGCAAGCCAAAAACCGGCGAGAAGGCCCCCGAGGGCGCGGTTCATTGACCGGCAGAGTGTGTTGTCCCGCGTTGGCGCGGCAGCAGTCACGCTTACAATAAACGTCATCTGTTCACAATCGGAATGCATCAGAGAGCGACCACTCGCCTTGGAGCCACTCATGACCTCTTTCTCCCGCAGCCTGGGTGTCGCGGCAGCCTTGACGCTCGTTTCAGCAGCACCGTTTGCGGCCGGCCAGTCTCAGTCGATCAACGGCACCATACGCGGCCAGATTACAGATGTCTCCGGCGCGCCCGTCCCCAATACCGCGTTGACCATCCGTAACGCAGACACGGGCTACACGCGCCAGCTTGCCAGCGACTCTGACGGCCGCTACATCGCGCCGAACCTACCCATCGGGACCTATTCGATTGAGGCAACAGCCTCTTCCTTCGCGCCGCTTCGCCAGAACGGCATCCACATCGGCGCGGGCACCGACAGCACCATCGATGAAACGCTCAAGACCGGCTCCGTCGCTACGGAGATAACGGTCACCAGCGAAGCTCCCATGATCGAAGCCGCGCGCGCTGACCTGAGCCGCACCATCACCGCGCAGGAAACACAGAATCTGCCGCTGACCTCGCGCAATCCGTACAATTTCATCCTGTTTCAGCCTGGCGTTTCCGGCCATCCCAACCCAGAGAACGGCATTCCTCGCACCGTTAACACCAACGGCCTCGTCGACCGCGTCAATTACCAACTCGACGGCATGGTGGACACCGAAAGCGACCGCTACGGCCTCCGTCTGTTTGCCATCTCCGACAGCTACACCGATACGGTCAACTCCATCTCTAACGCGTTCAACGCCGAGTTCGGCAACACCGCCGGCGTGATCTACAACGTCATCACTCCTTCCGGCACCAATAACCTGCATGGCGCGGCGGCCTACGTCTGGCGGCCCAAGGCGGCAAGCTCCTGCCCCATCTTGCAGAACTGCACACCCGGAGCCGCCGGCTATCGTCCCAAGCCCGACCTCCATGTGGACGACTTCACCGGACGGCTTGGCGGTCCCGTCGTACGCGATAAGTTTTTCCTCTTTGGCGCGTATGAGCACCTGAAGCGCGGCAATCCGCAGGCTGTCACCGTCACTGCGGCCAACCAGGCGGCGCTGATCGCGCTCGGCGTCCCAGCCAGCGACTTCAACACCGCCCCGCAGGTGCAGCGCGCGCAGTGGATGGACGTACGCGGCGACTGGAACATTAACGCGAAGAACACCGCCTTTATCCGCTACAACTATTTCCGTAATAACTATCCATTCAACACAAACGCTGGCGGGCTGTACCTGCAGTCCGCCGAAGCCGATTTCCAGGATCGCGCCCACATCATTGGCGCGCAGCTTATTACGACATTCAGACCAACGCTGCTGAACGAGTTTCGCGGCTCCTGGCCGTACCGCAACCAGCAGCACTTCGCCGGTGCCGCGACGGGCACTGGGCCGATGATTACCATCTCCGGCGTGGTGAGCGGCTTTGGCGGCAGCAATGGCATCGGGGATAAGTTCCAGGAGAAGATTCCATCGTTCTCTGACAACGTGACGCTGATTCGCGGCGCGCACCAATTCAAGCTCGGCATGGGTTTCCAGAAAAATAACGACACTCAGTTAGCCGACGTGTATACGCAGTTCACCTTTGCCACGCTGGCCGATTACACCGCCGCCAAGAACGGCACCAATCCCAGGTCGTACCAGAACGTGACCGCGTCCATCGGACGGCCCGGGGCGGGTTACCAGACCGTCTTCTTCGACGTTTTCGCGCAGGATACCTGGCAGCTTTCGCCCAAACTCGCGGCCACCTACGGTGTTCGTTACGACCAGTACCGCTCGCCCAGCGGTCTGGCCAATGCGCCCCTAGCGGAGACCCGCGGCTTCCGGACACCCCTGGGGAACTTTGCGCCGCGCGTGGGATTTGCCTACACACCGCATGAAGGGGTGGTCCTGCGCCTTAGCGGTGGCACGTTTTATGAGGCAACGCCCACCAACAGCTTTTACAACCCGCTGTACAGCAATGGCCTGACCAACACGGGCAACCTGATCGCGACACTGGGCCCCACCGCCGCCGGAGCGCCCAGTTTTCCAAACACCTTCAATAATGTTCCAGTATCTTCGCTGCCCACGCCCACGCCATATGCGCTGACTGCACGCTTTAAGAACGAGTACACCTGGAACGTCAACACGCAGGTGGAACAGGCACTGGGCAAGAGCGACGCCCTCACCATCGGCTATATCCTGACGAACGGCCGCAACCTGCAGTTCCTGCGGAACAGCAACGTCATCCCATCCGCGACGCTGGCACCGCTCGCCGATGGGCGCCCCCGCTTTGACTCCGCCGTTACGCCAGCTACGCGGTACAACACGGCCTTCAACACCATCCGCTACATCGACACCGGTGCCAACTCCAGCTATCACGCCCTCGTGACGAACTACACGCACCGCGTCTCCGGCGGCCTGACCGTTAATGCAAGTTATACCTGGTCGCACGCGATTGCGGACGCGCCTGAAGGCAACAGCTACGAGAACTCGAACTTTATCGAGGACCCCACCAATCGCAAGCGCGACCGCGGCAACAGTTACATTAACCGGCCCAACGCCTTCACCTTCTCCGGCGTGTACCAGCCCACGACGCACTTCAACAATAAGTATCTCAACGGCCTCGTTGCCAACAACAACCTTGCGGTGCTGGTGAACGCCAGCAGCGGCGATCAACAGAACGAAACGACCGGTACCAACCTGACGGGCGACGCCCTCTCCAGCGGCCAGCAACGCCCGCTCTTTGTAGGCCGCAACACCCTTCGCACACCCAGCATCTTCCAGGCGGACGCGCGCTTCACCCGCACCTTCGCCACCCTGTTTGAACGGGTCAAGCCTCAAGTCTTTGTAGAGGCAAATAACTTCCTTAACCGTTCAAACTTCACCACGATTAACACTACGGCGACGACCAACGCCGCCGGTGCCATCACCGCCGCGCCGTCACTGGTTCCCACCAGTTCCGTTCTGGAGGCCCGCATTCTCCAGTTCGGCGCGAGGATTGATTTTTAGGGATGAAGAATAGTGTTGGAAAGTAAACTTGTCCTGCGGTAATGAATCGGGAAATCTGACTGCGCGAAGCGGCACGCAACCTCATCGTTTCCCGGATGACACAATAACAACAATGGCGCACGAAGAAACGACAGACCAGGACGCGAGCCACCGAACTTCCTCCCGCATCCCGGCCCCGCTTTACCGCGAACATGTCCTCAGCCACATCTTTGCCGACGCGCAGCGGTTCTTCCTGCCCGCGCTGCTTCAGATCCATCACGCGCACCTCGTCATGTTGCACGCGCAAGGGATCGTCTCCTCCGCAACCGCAGCTAACCTTGTGCGCGCCCTGCGTTCCCTTGACCTCCAAACGCTGCGCACTACCGCGTACGACGGCGAGGTTGAAGACCTCTTCTTCCTCGTAGAAAAGCTGCTTGCCGAACAAGCAGGCGCGGACGACGCCGGACGCCTCCACACCGCCCGCTCCCGCAACGACATCGACCTCACCATGTACCGCATGGTGCTGCGTGAGCATCTGCTCCGCACGCTTCAAGCCTCACTAGCCCTGCGCGAAACGCTGCTCACCATCGCGCAAACGCATCGCGACGCCATCATGCCCGCGTACACACACAACCAACCCGCGCAGCCTACCACGCTGGGGCATTATGTGATGGCCAAGGTGGAGGTGATGGAGCGCGACGCCGAACGCCTCCTGACCTGCTATGCCCGCGTCAACCGCTCTCCGCTTGGGGCCTGCGCCATCACGACTACAGGCTTCCCCATCGACCGTCACCTTACGAAGCGCCTCCTGGGCTTCAAGGGTCTTGCCGTAAACTCCTACGGTGCCATCGCGGCAGTCGATTACATGGCCGAAGCCTCCAGCGTGCTCGCCACTGCCATGCTCAGCCTCGGACGTTTCGCGCAGGACATGCTGCTCTGGTCAACGGAGGAATTCGGCTTCCTGCGCCTCTCCGACGGCTACGTCCAGATCAGCAGCATCATGCCGCAAAAGCGCAACCCCGTGCCATTGGAGCACACACGCATCCTCGCCTCACGTGCGCTGACGGAAGCGCAGGCCGTGCTCGGCTCCCTGCACAACACTCCCTTCGCGGACATGAACGATGGCGAGGATTCCCTGCAGCCGCTTGTCACGATGGCCTTCACTGACGCCCAACGCGCTCTGTTCCTGTTAGCGGGCGCGCTCTCTGACGCTGACTTCAATACGGAACGGATGCGAACACGCGCGCACCACAGCCGAGGCCTCCGCATCGCAACTCACCAC
The DNA here is from genome assembly GCA_964249285.1 of uncultured Terriglobus sp. GTDB lineage: Bacteria > Acidobacteriota > Terriglobia > Terriglobales > Acidobacteriaceae > Terriglobus. Next base: position 7,046 of record CAXUBG010000162.1, read on the forward strand.
GCTCAA
>CAXUBG010000163.1:0-7047 GCA_964249285.1 uncultured Terriglobus sp.
CTTTGCTCGCCCTGCCCAAACGCACTTGCAAAACCGTATTGATTTCAGCGAAACATCAGGATGCCAGGACAGGGACAGGTACATGGAACAGGGAAATGTAAAGTGGTTCAACGACGCCAAGGGTTTCGGATTTATCTCGCGCGATAACGGCGAGGATGTATTCGTGCATCACACCGCGATTCAGGCGCAGGGCTTCCGGTCGTTGCAGGAAGGCCAGCGCGTCAGCTTCAACGTGGTCAAAGGCCCCAAGGGATGGCAGGCAGAGAACGTTTCGCCGGCTTAACCAAGGGGAAACACTTCAACAAGAAAAGCCGGCGCGAGCCGGCTTTTCTGTGCCCCGGGTTGACATGTGTTCTGCTCGGGGTATCTGATAAAGAAGTCGTCGCATGCCAGTGTCACTTCGGTGAAGTGTTGCAACCAGCCTGTTCTCCCGGCAGTCTTCGGCGCACAGTCCAAACGAACGGCAACGACCCCAGGAGCAACAAACGCCGATGAGAACCATTGTGCAGGACAAATACTTCCTTCGCGATCTTCACCGCGAGATCGATCTGTATGACCGCAAATTGATCCACATGCTCAAACACGAGGTGTTCGCGACCGACGCACTGCGCGATGCCGCAACACGCAAGCTCGCCACTAAACGGGAGTCGCTCGCAGCCACCGCCCGTGCCCTTGCCGCCTCGGGCATTCAGTTCAATGAAAGTGAACTGCCGCGATCCTTCCGCCCCGAGGTCGACCCGTCACTCGCGGGAATCGCGTCTGACACGGAAGCCACGGCGGCGGAGACGGCGGCCGCTGTAACAACGTTGCAAAAATCCGAACACGTCACAAGCTTCGGCGCGGAGATTGCGCGTCTTCAGCGGCAGGACCTTAGCGAGGCTGAATCGCCGTTGGCGAGTGCGCTGGGATCGTGGCAGACCGATCTTGCCGCGTATAAGAAGAAGCGCCAAAAGGCAGTTCCGGCTCTTTAATCCAAGCTGGACTATGCGGGTAGCATGCCCTTCGATCTGTACACCATCCCTGTAACACGCATCGATGGCTCGGTAACAACGCTTGCGGACTACCGGGGCAAGGTTCTTCTCGTCGTGAACGTCGCATCGAAGTGCGGTTTGACTCCGCAGTATGACGGGCTGGAGAAGGTCTATGCCCAGTATCGCGGCGCTGGCTTCGAAGTGCTCGGCTTCCCGGCAAACGATTTCTCAGAGCAGGAGCCTGGTTCCAACGAGGAAATCGCACAGTTCTGCCGTGGCACATTTGGCGCGAGCTTCCCCATGTTCTCCAAAATCAGTGTCGTTGGCTCGTACAAGCATCCGCTCTACGCCGCTTTGACGGACGCCCTGCCTGCGTCTGAAGGAGAAGGTAAACAGGGCATGATCGACGGCTTGGTGAAGTTCGGCGTGCAGCCAAACGCCGAGCCAGAGTTGTTATGGAACTTCGAAAAATTTCTCGTCTCCCGCGAGGGCAGGCCCGTCAAACGTTTCTCGCCGGACACACTGCCCGGCGCGGCCGCCGTCACGCAGGCCATCGAAGCCGAACTGGCGAAGCGGTAATCTACGGCGTAACAAACCCCGGAGACAGTACCGTCTTCACCTTTGCCCACGCAATCACGCCGTCGTCGATGGGTGAAGCGCGCGGCGAGATGCTGTACTCGGGATAGCTGATGTGCAGTCCATCCGGCTCCAGCGTCCAGTTCGACACGTCGGCAATGTCATCCAGCAGAGGTTTGGCACCGGGTCCCTTGATTTCCGGATAGACCGCGTCCAGGCCCTGTTTCAGGATCTGCGTCCAGCAGATTGCGGCCACTTTGGTCTGCCACCCGCTGCCGGAGGCGAAGACGTCCTCCGCACGCAATGCCCGGGCCGGGCCCAGCAGCCACGTTAGGGTGGCAAACGCCTCGTTTGGGTGTGCCGCGCCGTGGCCCATGGTGTTCCAGGAGAACGTCGCCGTCACACGCCCGTGCTCGATGCTTTTCACCTGCAAAACGGTTTCAGCGTCTTGTCCGGCCGCCAGATCTGGCGTCCAATGCGCTTCTTTGGGCGGAGCAGCGCCCTTGGAAGCTTCACCACCGCCGGACAGCAGAAAAGCTTTCATGCCCACTTCGCGATTCCATGCAGTCCAGGCCGCTTCCGCCGTGATCGCCTCTGGCCAGCTTGCCTGCAGCGTGCCGAAGCCCGGGAACTCGGGCGAGCCCATCGCGTCCGCCTTGGCCTCGGGAGCCGCGATGTATTGCGTCCGTGTCAGAAAGGTAACTCCCTCCCGGCGCGTCACCGCGGATCGCAGCAGCTTGACCCGGTCATCGTAAACCGGCTCCATGCACTTCGCCGTGGCGGCCTGCGGTTTGCTTGTATCATTCGCGTGGCACACCTGCTGCAACCATGCCAGCCACTGCACTTGGTCGGCCCGCATCTCGCCCACGGCATTCGCCGGCAGCCCGGCCAGCGCGGTGCGGTATTGCCGTCCAAGCGCCTCATCCGCCGCGTTAAGCTTTGCGTCCCCGCAGATCACCTTCTCCACTGGCCGCTGCGCCTTTGCGCAGTCGAAGCTTGCGGCCCGCAGAAGGACCGTTCCACTGCCCATCGAACTCAGAACGGAGATGATCGCGAGAAATAGCCCGGTAAAACGCGGTGCATGCATGTGTTCCTAAGATGCACGCCCGCTCACTCCACTTGAGCAGCGAACTTCACGCAACAATTTTGGCGTGTGTTCACCCGCCTGTAACCCGCGCCCTTCATGCTTGCATCACCTCGCATGAACAACCGAACGTATTGTGTTGCCCGCTCGCGGCGGATGTTTACGCCCGCGCGCGCCTATTCTCTGGAGTCCTCTCTGATGAAACGCTTTCGCTTTGCTGCTGGTCTTGTCTGCCTGCTTGTGCTCTCTCCACTGTGCTTGCTGGCTCAGTTTGAGACCGCCTCCGTGCTGGGCTATGTGCGCGACAGCAGCGGTGCCGTCGTTCCAAACGCAAGCGTGACGCTGGTGAATCAGCAGACCAAGGCTGAAGTCACGGTCACAACCGATGCGCAGGGTGCCTACCAGTTCACGGATGTAAAGATCGGCGACTATGCCGTCAGTGCCTCTGCCAGCGGCTTTACCGTCAGCCGGACGCAGCCCTTCCAAGTGCAGGTCAACGCAAAGCAGCGCGTCGATGTTTCGCTCCGTGCCGGTGGTACGCAGGATGTCACCGTGACGGCGAATGCCGCATCGCTGCTGGAGACAGACTCCAGCGAGCGTGGCCAGGTGATTGGCACGCGCGAGGTGGAGAACCTCCCGCTGAACGGCCGCGCCTACGCCGACCTTGCCGCACTGGTGCCGGGCGTGCGGCGCAACCTGCTGGAAAACTCCACCGACGCCAGCCGGGATGCCAGCTTCAACGTCAACGGCCAGCGCAGCGAGTTCAACAATTTTCTCCTGGATGGCCTGGACAACAACGCCTATGGCACGTCGAACCAGGGCTTTTCCAACCAGGCGATTCCACCCTCGCCCGATGCCATCTCCGAGTTCAAGGTGGAAACGGATAACTACAGTGCCGAGTTTGGCCGCGCCGCCGGTGGCGTGGTGAATGTGAGCATCCGCAGCGGCACGGACCACTTCCATGGCAAAGCGTACGACTACCTGCGCAATACCGTTTTTAACGCCATTGGACCCTTTACGCCGACGACCAATCCCATCACCAAAGCGCCGCAGAAGCCCACGCTTATCCGCAATCAGTTTGGCGGCACCTTTGGCGGACCCGTCTGGAAAGCGCATACCTTCTTCTTCGCGGACTACGAAGGCACGCGCCAGGTGACGCATTCCGTGCTGCAGGCCACGGTGCCCACGGCAAACCAGGCCGGCACCGGTGCGCTCGCCGTTGCGAACGGAGGCTATACCTTTCTGACCGCCGCCGCCGGAGCCGAAAGCGCAACGCCCGTGCCGCTGATGAACCCGCTCACAGGCCAGCGCTACGCCGACGGCGTGATTCCGTTCAACGACCCGGGCGTTTCACCCGTCGCAAAGGCCGTGCTGGCGGCGCTGCCCGCGCCCAACGTGCCGGGTAATCCCTTCAGCAACAATTACGCCTCCCAGCCAGCCGACACCATTAACGACGACAAGGGAGACATTCGCGTCGATCAGACGTTTAGCGACCGGACAACCGCCTTCGTCCGGTACAGCCAGCACCAGGGCAACATTCTTTCACCACCCAACATTCAGGGTCCCGCAGGCGGTAACAGCAATGGCTATGTGCACATCTTCAATCAGCAGATCGCGGGTGGCGTGACACGTGTCTTTACGCAGAATTCCATCCTGGATGCGCGCTTCGCCTTTACACGCACCGACGGCGGCAAAAGCCCATACAGCGCGGGTCTGCCTAGCCTGCTGACCGGCGTTCCCGGCCTGCCCACGGACCCTGTCGTGGTCCGCGCGCTGAACGTGCAAAGCGTCGGCAATTACTCGCAGTTCGGCAACCAAGGCAGCAACCCGCAGTTCCAAAACCCCTACGTCTTCAACCCAAAGGTCAATTTCACCCTGATTCGTGGCCGGCAAAGCTTCAAGATGGGCTACGAATACCAGGCCATCTACACCACCATCGATGACTTCAATCCCGTGTACGGCCAAAGCACGTACAGCGGTAATTACAGTTACACCGGCACCAATGCATCCACGCTTTCCGGCGCCGACGTGGGTACGAAAGAAGCCACGGATCTCGCCGACTTTATCTTTGGCGCGCAGAACAGCTACCAGCTCAACAGCTTCAACGTCGTTCACCTGAACCAGCGCATGCACTACGGCTATCTGCAGGATGACATCCGCCTTGCGTCGAACCTGACGGTGAACGCCGGGCTGCGGTATGAACTCGTTACGCCGCAGTGGGAGAGCGACAATAAGCTGGCCAACTTTAGCCCCTCGACCGCGTCGCTCATCACGGCATCGGGCGGTTCGCTCTACAACCGCGCGCTGGTGCATACCCCCAAGCTGGACTTCGCGCCACGCTTTGGCCTGGCCTACTCCGTGGGACCGAAGACCGTCATCCGCTCCGGCTATGGCCTCAGCTTTGCGCAATTCAATCGTGAGGGTGGCGAAAACCTGCTGGTCTATAACCTGCCGAACGTGGTCAACACCAACATCAATCAGGCACCCGCCTTCGGCAACGCCGGTATCGTGGGTACGGCAACGCGGCTGGCGGTGTGCACGCCCGCGCAGGTTTCGGCCCCGTACGACCCCACCAATCCAGCGCCATGCTTCCGCACCACCGCGCAGGGTTTTCCGGCGGGCTTCACCAGCTCAGCCAACGTCTCCGCTGCCAGCAACGCCAACACCCAGGCACGCTACATCCCGGCCAACCTGCCCACCGGCTACGTCCAGGCGTGGCACCTGACCGTGCAGCAGCAGGTGGCATCCAACACCACGCTTGAGGTCGCCTATGTGGGCGAGCACGGTGCCAAGCTGCAAGTGCTCGCCGACTACAACCAGGCCAATCCCAACCCTGTCACAGCAACCTGCAACGCCACCATCACCAGCGGCTGCGTCAACCTGCTCAGCCAGAACCGCGGCCGTCCGCTGCCCAGCTTCACCACCATCGAAGAGACCCTGCCCGCGGGCTTTCTTTCCTACAACGCCCTGCAAACCAAGCTGGAACACCGCACCAGCCACGGCCTTTACCTGCTGAACTCCTTCACCTGGTCGCGTGCCCTGGACAACGCCAGCGGCCACCTGGATAGCAATGCCGGCGACAACTCGCGCATCAACCTGCAGAACAATGGGCTGGGTGAACGCGGCGTTTCCGGCTACAACCAGCCGCTGAACGAGACGCTGTCCGTCGTCTACGACCTGCCCTATGGCCGCGGTCGGGCCTTTGGAGCAACAGCGCCATACCTGCTGCAATCACTGCTGGGTGGATGGCAGATCACCGCCATTGAGAATGCGCAGAGCGGCCAGCCGGTCAACATCACCTACTCGCCAAACGCCTTCCAGCAGGTCAGTCCCTTGCTGGTGCAGCGCCCCAACCAGGTCCTCGGCAACGCCGTTCTGCCCAAGTCGCAGCGTACCAAGATCAACGGCAACCAGGGCATCACCACACTCAATCTGGCCGCCTTCAGCCTGCCCGACGTGAACCATCCCTACGGCACCGCAGCCCGCAACTCCGTCCGCTTCGACCCGTTCTACCAGACCGACCTGGGCCTGCATAAAGCCTTCGCACTCTACGGCGAGGGCACCCTTTTCGACTTCCGCGCGGAGGCATTCAACATCCTGAACCAGACCAACTACGCCTTCCCCAGCAGCGGCTTCAGCCCAACCTCCACCAGCTTCGGCGTGGTCGCCGCCGGGTCCACGTTCCCGGCCCGCATCCTCCAATTCGCCGGCAAGGTGATCTTTTGAAGCCCGCGGCGATGCCCTCTTGGAGCGTCGCCGCAGCCCACTCTGGCGGCGGGAACCGGGGCGTCAAGGATCGGTCGAAAGGACGGCCACGCCTGACTTTTGTATGCCTGGATGCGTAGTAACAAAACGACGTAACTGCATTCACAAACTTTTTACTTGCAAATGTAACCCGAGCAGATGTTGAATGCTCCACACGCAGTTTTGTGGAGGTTCGCAGCTATGAAGTTCAGTTTGCAAATACACTCTTGTCGTCAGATTGCCTCGCGTTGCGGCTATTTAGCCTGCCTGGTTCTTGGCTGCAATGGTCTACATGCACAGGTCACAACACACTACTTCGCCAGTCACGGCGAGGCGGATGTCTTCGTTGGAGGCAATGACTACGGCGGCGGCGACGGTTCCACCGCAATCCTGCTGCAGACAGTCGGCCTGACTGAAGCGAAACTAGCTGCGTTGCAAGAGGGACCTGCCGACAACGCAAGAGCCAGTCTGGCGTTCTCCACGAGCGACACTTCGAACAATCCCACAGAGAAGATGCGTATCACTTCAGCTGGCAATGTCGGCATAGGCACTGCCGCACCTAGCGCAAAACTCGAGATCAATGGAAGCGTGACGCTGACCGCAAATAGCGGGGCTTCCATGACTTATGCAGATGGGACGGTGCAGAGCACTGCGTGGAATGGTGTTCTCTTC
>CAXUBG010000164.1:0-5502 GCA_964249285.1 uncultured Terriglobus sp.
TATTTTTTGCCATGCGGTTTTCCGCTCCCCTGTCAGGCCATGCGCTTTACAACCGCGAAGCGGACCCGCCACCCTACAAAGGTTTTCAGCCGCCGGGCAGCACACCGCAGGATACCCAGAGCATGGAAGGCCGCGGCTTGGAAGGTGTGTTTGATTTTGCGCCTTCAGGCGGGCCCTTGATTGTAAAGGTGGCAATTTCGCCTGTGAGTGAGGACAACGCGATTGCGAACATGGACGCGGAAGTGCCCGGGTTTGACTTCGACGCGGTGCGTGCGGCTACACAGACGCTATGGCGAACTGAACTAAACCGCGTGGAGTTTCACGCATCGCCGGCCATGGAGAAGTCGCTGTACACCGCGCTGTACCACACCATGCTGGCTCCTGGCACCAGCATGGACGTGAACGGGGAGTATCGCGGCCCGGATAACCAGGTGCATCACGCCGGTAACTTCCACTTTGTTTCCTCACTTTCATTGTGGGATACGTATCGCGCGGAGCAGCCGCTGATGACGCTGATTGAGCCGGAGCAGCGTACGAATGATCTTGTGCGCTCGCTGCTGGCCTCGCAGGGGGAGAGCCCGTTTGGCATCCTGCCGGTGTGGCAGTTTCAGGGATTGGAGACGTGGTGCATGATCGGCTACCATGCGGTGCCGGTCATCGCCGATGCGTACATGAAGGGCATACGCGGGTACGACACAAAGGCCGCGCTGGATGCGATGGTGGCGAGTGCTACGTACGCGCCATATGGCCATCTGGGCGACTACATGACACTGGGCTATGTGCCGGTGGGCCATGATGGCGAGGCCGCGTCCAAAACCGTCGAATACGCCTTTGACGACTGGACGATTGCGCGCATGGCGAAAGCGATGGGCAACAACGTTGTAGCGGCTGAGTTTGCAAAGCGGGCAGGGTACTGGCGCAACACTTTCAATGGTGCGGATGGATTTGTCGAGCCACGGCTTGCTGACGGCAGCTATCGCAAGCCGTTCGACCCTGCGCGCGCTGGAGCGGAGAGCGGATTTACCGAGGGCAATGCGTGGCAGTACTCGTGGTATCAGCCGCAGGATGAGCAGGGTTTGGCCGATTTGCTCGGAGGCAAGGACAAACTGATCGCGAAACTGGATGCGATGTTCGACCAGAAGGTCGATCCTGCCAGGTATGCCGACGTGGAAGATATTTCCGGCATGATCGGCCAATATATCCATGGCAACGAGCCGAGCCATCATCTTGCCTACCTCTACATGTATTCGGGCGCGCCGCTAAAGACACAGGCGCGGCTGAAACAGATTGTCGATTCGCAGTACCGTCCCGCGCCGGACGGGTTAGTGGGCAACGATGACCTGGGCCAGATGTCGGCATGGTTCCTGTTTACCGCGATGGGCTTTTATCCGGTCGCACCCGGGTCAAACCAGTACGTGCTGGGCCGGCCGTTCGTGAACCAGGCTGTGCTGCACTTGCCAAATGGCAAGACGCTTACCGTTTTGTCAACGGGCATGGATGACGCGCATGGCTTCATCCAGGATGTGCTGCTGAACGGCAAGCCGCTGGAACGCAACTATGTTACGCATGAGGAGTTGATGCGGGGCGGCGAGTTGCGCTTTACTTTCAGCGACGAAGCAGGTGCCGCGTGGTCGCGCAGACCGCTGCAGGTGCCCTACTCGGAAACAGCGGTCCGCTAGCCCATCGACCCGTCTGCAACGCGTGTGCAAGAATGCCATGCAAGCACTTATGGCAGCGCACACCGTCCCATCTGATACCGCGGAACCGTTCGGCGCACCGAGTGCGCGTGCCGCGTCCCGGCATTTGGGGCTGGACCTGTTGCGCGTGCTGGCGATCTACATGGTCGTGCAAATCCATACGGGTGAGTTCTACTACATCGGACCGGTGGGCAATGTGCTGAACACGCCGGCAGCGCACTGGGTGGGGTGGCTCAACTCGCTGTTACGCGTTTGCGTGCCGCTGTTCGTCACGATCTCGGGGTGGTTTTTGTTTCCGGTGGGCGATGAGCGTGTGTTCTTTCGGAAGCGTTTCAGCCGCGTGCTGGTGCCGTTCGTCCTCTGGTGCGCGGTGTATGCGTTCTACTTCTATGCGCGGGGAGAGACGACGCTGCACGGTGCGCTGCTCGATATTTTAAAGATACCCGTGAACTTCGGTACGGACGTTGGCCACTTATGGTTTGTGTACATGCTCCTGGGCATTTACCTGTTTGCGCCTGTGCTGTCGCCGTGGATCACTTCAACAAGCCGCCGCGGTATGCACTTGTTCCTTGCTTTGTGGGCAGTCAGTCTGACCGTCCCCTATATTCACCGCATCTTCCCTGCGATATGGGGTGAGGCTTTCTGGGACACATCACCCACGCTGTATTACTTCACGGGATATATCGGATATGTGGTCTTGGGTGCCTATCTGCGCCGGTTCCCCGTGCGGCGATCGCCTGGTCTGATTGCCGTTGCGGTTCTGCTCATCGTGGCCGGGTATGCCATCACGACGGCGGGTTTCCTGCACCGGCTGCCGACCGAGCGCATGGTGAGCACCCTGGAGTTAACATGGGGCTTCTGCACGATCAACGTCGCGATGATGACTGCCGGACTGGTGCTTCTCTTGAAGGACTTGCAGCCCGCCGATCCGCAGAGCAAGCCGTGGGGGCTGGTGCGTGATTTGTCGCGCTGGAGCTACGGGATCTATCTTGCGCACATCATCATCTTGAACGCGGTGCATGGCGTGCTGGACAGCCGCTTGGAACTTGTCCCGCTGAAAATTGGGACGATCGCGGTGTTCAGCTTTGTGCTGACGTATGGACTGGTAAGGATCATTTCGCTGGTGCCCGGCAGCAGGTGGCTTTTGGGATGATGGTGATGGAAAAGCGAACGCGAAGGACGCAAAGGGTTTACGCTAAGGACGCAGAGGTGCGACCGCACGCACGTGGTCTCGCGACGGATGCGAAGCGTTCTGAGGCGCGCAGAACGCCAAGTGAGCGTCAGCGGTAGTGTTCGACTTCGGCGAGCAGGCTGATCTTCCGCTCCGGGGGCAGGAAGCTCGCTTCGACGGAGTTGGCGGCGAGTTCGCGCATCTGTTCGTTTGTGAATTCGAACTCGCGCTGCACCATTTCGTATTCGTCGAGCAGGTCCGCGCCGAACATGGGCGGGTCGTCGGAGTTGAGCGTGATCATCAAGCCGCGCTCAAAGTAATGCCGGACCGGATGGCTCTCCAAAGAGCGGCAGCAGCCGGTGCGGAGGTTGCTCGTGACGTTGAGTTCGAGCGGTATCTGCTTGAGCGCCAGCACATCAAGCAACTCAGGGTCATCTACGGCGGACAGGGCGTGGCCGATGCGTTCCGCGCCGATGTTGATGGCACTCCAGATGCTGTCCGCTGGAACGTTTTCGCCGGCGTGCACCGTCAGGTGGAGGCCGTTTGCCTTGGCTTCGGCGTACAGGTCCTTCCATTCCGGCGCGGGACCGCGTGCCTCGTCTCCGCCAATGCCGATGCCGGTGATGCTGGGGTATTGCTGCCGCAGCTCGGCGGCTTTGCGGAAGACGGCCGCACCCTCCTCGACGCCAAAGTGACGGACGGCGTCGATGATCCAGTACACAGTGGTGCCGAACTCGCGTTCGCCGCGCTCCCGCCCGCGCTCAATGGCGGCGGTAACGTCGTCGACGGTGAGTTGCTGTTTGAAGCGCAGAATGATGCCAAAGGAGATGTACACCTCAGCGTGGCGAATGCCCTGCTGCGACAGCCTGTGGACCATCTCGTAGGTGATCAGTTCATAATCGTCAGGCGTTTGCAGGCGTTCGCTGACCTGCTTGAATGCCATCAGGAAGCCGAGAAAATTCTTGTACACATAAAGGCTGCGCGCTGCTTCCAGCGTCAGCGGCTTCGCGTCATGCCGGGAAGAAAGCGTGACCAGCGTCTCCGGGACGACCGTGCCTTCCAGGTGCAGGTGCAACTCGCATTTGGGCAGGCCGCGCAGCCACTCCCGCGATGAAAGATGTGTTTCCACCGGCTTCCTCTTGAGTGTTTTCAAAAAGAGGTGAAAGCGACCACCGTGTTTAACTCGACGGCAACGGGCTGGTTGTTGTACCTGGCGGGAGAAAGACGGTACTTGCTGACCGCGACCAGGGCTTGCTCATCTAGTCCAAGACCTGCGGGTTGTACAATCTCGAAGTGACTTGTGGTGCCGTTTTCATCCACGTGACACCTTACTGTGACTTTGCCACTGATCTTGAGCTTGCGTGCCGCTTCGCTAAATTGTGCATCTTCTATGTGTAACAGTACAGGTGGCTTAATAGCTCCCAAGATTTTGTACACAGGAGGATCTGTAGAAGGCTGAACTGCTGATTCTACGACCGGACTACCTTTGTTGGTTGTCCCGTCGCCGGGAAAGTAGTGGCGTGCTGCTGTCTGCCACTCCCGTGGTAATGTAGGCAGCAATTGATCCGCCTGACGGAGCAATATTCTATTCAGGACATCGGTATACTCTCCACTTGATGGCGCTGCAACACGAATATGTATATGGTTCGGCAATTCGATATGTTCCACATGGCTATCTTTGAATAGCAATCCAAACCTGCGGCCATCAAGGCTCAGTTCGCTTCCTTTGATTTGCACTTTGGCGATAGTGATACCAGAGAGCGTGAACGATGTTCTCTTCGCGTCCCCTTGCAACTGTCCAGAACTGTCGAACACCAGATTGTCTGACGCCCAGAGCCCACTTAAAAAAAAGGATTGTTTTTGGTAATGACTATTTAGCTGGTCTGCCGATTGAGCGGAGAGTGCGCGAACTGCCATCAGAACGAGAAAAACAGACATCCTTGCAGCTTGGCGTTTGCGGTGATTCATTTCATCCTTCTAGCTGCGGTAGTCGCGGTAGTGGATCAGCTCGGAGATGCCGATCCGCAGGTCAAGGACACCCAGGCCGCTGATAAGCCCCCGCACCGCCCCTTTCATCAGGAAGACGTGCAGCGCCGTGTGTTGCAGCACAAGCGGATTGCGGTCCCACATATCTGGCCACCACGGTAGCGCGGCAATCAGCAGGCCAAGGTAAAGACAGAAGATGACGAGCACACCCAACGACAACCGCTGCAGCCACAACGGAGCGGGTGCGGTCTGCGCATCGTTCTGCTGGGCCGGATTAATCGACGGAGCGGACACTGTCCTGTTCGGCTCGGTCTTGCCGGTGAGGGTCAGCGGCAGCTGCTGCGGTGCGGACATCTCTCTTAACGCTAACAGAGCGCCGCCAGGACCGCGGACTTCACGTGCATGCCACTGCAAAGTGGCAGCTGCACGCGAAGTGGCTAAGCGATTATGCTTCCTGGAGCTGTTGCCTGCGGGGACGGCGGTTGGCCTGCAGGATCTTCTTACGGATGCGCAGGGCCTTTGGCGTGACCTCGACCAGTTCGTCGTCCGCGATGAACTCGATGCACTGCTCCAGCGTGAGCTGCTTGTAAGGCACCAAACGCAGGGCTTCATCGGCGGAGGAGGCGCGCATATTGGTTAGCTTCTTTT
>CAXUBG010000164.1:5512-7012 GCA_964249285.1 uncultured Terriglobus sp.
ACGATCATGCCTTCGTAGACCTCGACGCCGTCACCAACGAACAGCGTGCCGCGTTCCTGCAAACCGTTCAGCGCGTAAGTGGTGGTGACGCCGGTTCGGTCGCTGATGAGCGCGCCCGTTGGCCGTTGGGGAATCTCGCCCTGGTAGGGGATGTAGCCGTCGAAGAGTGTGTTCATCACGATGGTACCGCGCGTTTCGGTCAGCATTTCCGAGCGCAGACCGATCAAGCCGCGCGATGGCACCTTGAATTCCATGCGGACGCGGCCCTGACCGTGCATTCTTACCATCTCGCCTTTGCGCGGCCCAAGCTTCTGGATGACGGTGCCGGCGAACTCCTCGGGCACGTCGATGGTGACGTACTCGACAGGTTCCATCAGTTCGCCGTCGATCTTTTTGGTGACGATCTCCGGCCGGCCGGCCATCAACTCATAGCCTTCGCGGCGCATCATTTCGATAAGGACGGCAAGCTGCAGTTCGCCGCGGCCCAGCACCTTAAAGGCGTCCGGCGAGCCGGTCTCTTCCACGCGGATGGACACGTTGGTCAGCAGTTCGCGGTCCAGGCGGTCGCGCAGGTTGCGGCTGGTGACGTACTGGCCGTCGCGCCCGCTGAACGGCGAGTTGTTGACGGAGAACTGGATGGCAATGGTCGGCTCATCGATGACGATGGGCGGCAGGGGCGACGGGTTCTCCAGGCCGGTGATGGTCTCGCCGATGGTGAGGCCGGCCACCCCCGCGACCGCGATGATGTCGCCGGTTTCGGTTTCTTCGATGTCGGTGCGCTTCAATCCGCTGAAGCTGAACAGTTTGGTGATTTTCACCTGCATCAGCGAGCCGTCAAGCTTGGCAATGTTGACTGTCTCGCCATTCTTGAGCGTGCCGTTGAAGACGCGCGCGATGCCCAGCCGGCCCAGGTAGTCGGAGTAATCGAGATTGGCAACAAGGATTTGCAGCGGCCCTTCGGGGTCTCCCTTCGCGGGGGGAATGGTCGAGACGATGGTCTCAAACAGCGCCTTCAGGTCGGTGCCGGGCTGGGCGAGGTCCATGGTGGAGGTGCCGGCCTTGCCGTTGGTGTAGACGACTGGAAACTCAAGCTGCGTCTCGTCCGCGTCCAGATCGATGAACAGGTCATAGACCTCGTTCAGCACCTCCTGCGGGCGTGCATCCGGGCGGTCGATTTTGTTGATGACGAGGACCGGGATCAGACCGGCGGCCAGAGCCTTCGACAGCACAAAGCGCGTCTGCGGCAGCGGGCCTTCGCTGGCATCCACCAGCAGGACGACGCCGTCCACCATCTTCAGCGCGCGCTCCACCTCGCCGCCAAAGTCAGCGTGGCCGGGCGTGTCCACAATGTTGATCTTGCCGTCGCCGTAGTGCACGGCGGTATTCTTGGCCAGGATGGTGATGCCGCGTTCGCGCTCCAGATCGTTGGAATCCATGACGCGGTCGGTCATAGTCTCGTTGGCGCGGAAGGTGCCGCTCTGCCGCAGCATGGCATCCACC
>CAXUBG010000165.1:0-6986 GCA_964249285.1 uncultured Terriglobus sp.
ATCATCGCGCATACGCTGGCGCTGCTGCCGGCGGACAAGCCGCGCTACGTGATGGGGGTTGGTTACCCAGATGAGATCGCGGAGTTTGCGCGAATGGGCGTGGACCAGATGGATTGCGTCTTGCCCACGCGTGCCGCGCGTCACGCGCTGCTGTTTACCAGCGAGGGACGCTTGAACATTGGCGGCAAACGTTTCGCGGAAGATCAAGGCCCACCTGACCCCGCCTGTGCGTGCTCGACGTGCCGACGGTATTCCCGCGCATACTTGCGGCACCTCTTTCACACAGGGGAGCCGCTGGCGGCGGCGCTGGCCAGCGTGCATAATCTCCACTTCTATCTTGAGACCATGCGGCGTTTGCGCGAGGAGATCGCGGTACAAAGGCCCTGAACGCGAAGGACGTTAAGGTTTGCGCGAAGGACGCGATTCCTCCAGGCAATCAAGGAGAACAACGGCGGACTTTGCGATTGCCTTCGCGTACTTAGCGTTTTTGCTCGTCGTCGCGTACTTAGCGTTCCTGATTTTCTAACCGGATCCACAGCGTACGCTAGACAGGCTCGTTCCATCGCTTCAGCAGCGTTGGGAGGCTAAGCATGAAGGCAAGGACCGCGAAGATGACCACCGGCACGTCCGTCCACGCAGCGCGCAGGTAGCCGGACGGGAGCCAGTGCCAGCCCGCCCAGTACAGCAGCGCGAGAGGTGGCAGGCTCCAACCAGCAATACGGAATGCCTGCGGCAAATACTCTCTGGTCGAGTGCGTGCGTAAGACCTGCTCTGCGGGTCGCGGAAAGATGTAATTGCCGACGCGGTAGTGGTCCAGGATGTCTTTCTGCTGCTCCGGGTCCAGGGCTTCGTACTCCGCGCCGTACTTGAGCATGGCCCGGTCATCCAGCGATGTGACCATGATGCCGCCGCTCCGCCTGGCGGGTCTCTCAAAAAGCATAAGCGGAACGAGAAGAAGGTACGGCAACGCACGCGGCAGGAAGGTATGCGCCTCCAGTGGCCGGCCGCCCTCGATCAGAACAATCAAGAACACAAGGCAGGACAGGATGACCGTGATCCGCCCCTGAATGCGCGAAGATTGACGGCGAAAGGATTGCCGAAAGACATAGCTGGTGGCCATCGGTGATCCCTCCTGTGAACAGAAATCCATAATACTTCACGCGATTTGCTGCATGGAACCGGCTACTATCCTGTGATGGCGATCAGGATGTTGGTGGCGCTTTTGCTCTCGTCTCTGTGCCGGTTGGCGTTTGCTGTGCCAGTCGATTGGACCACACCCATTGCGCCGTTCCGCATCTCCGGCAATCTGTACTACGTTGGATCACGCGATCTCGCGGCATATCTGGTGACAACGCCGCAAGGCAATATCCTCATCAATGCCAACCTCGAGTCCTCGCCCGCGCTGATCCGGCGCAGCGTGGAGCAGCTCGGCTTCAAGTGGGCTAACACGAAGATTCTGCTGAGCAGCCAGGCGCACTACGACCATGCCGCCGGTGCCGCTGAGGTCCTGCGCGAGACGCACGCGCAACACACGGTGATGGACGGCGACGTGGATGTGATTCGCAGCGGCGGCGTGACCGATTATGACAAGACGCTGGACCACTTTCCGCCCGCGCGCGTGGACCGCATACTGCATGATGGCGATACCGTGTCGCTCGGCAAAACCGTCATCACGGCGCACAAGACCGCCGGGCATACCAAGGGCTGCACCACATGGACGATGGAGACGCATGAGGGCGGGCGCACGCTGCACGTGGTGATCGTGGGCGGATGGGCGTGGAATCCCGCCGTGCGCCTGGTCGCGACGCCCGGCCACCCGGCGTCCTACCCGGGCATCGAGCAGGATTTTGAGCACGCCTTTGCGGTCTACGATGCGCTGCCATGTGACATTTTCCTGGGCGCGCACGGCGTGTACTTCGACATGCTGGGCAAGCTGGACCGGATGCCGAAAGAAGGCAGCGCCGTGTGGATCGATCCAGACGGCTATCACCGTGCGCTTGCCGAAAAGGAGGCAGCCTTTCACAAGGAAGCGGCGCTGGAACGCGGTCAAAACGAAATGGCGGTCAGTTCAACGTTTCCATAAGTTTCGAAATCGTGCTGTTCAGGGCTTTGTCGGTGCGGCGCTGCTCATCGATTTTCGCGATGGAGTGCATGACGGTGGTGTGGTGCTTGCCGCCGAACTGCCGGCCGATTTCAGGAAGGGAAGCTTCCGTCATCTGCTTGGCCAGGTACATGGCGATCTGGCGCGGCACAACGATCTGGCGCGAATTATTCTTCTGCTTCAACTCACTGATTTTCATGCCGAACGACTCCGCCGTCGCGCGTTGAATCGCCTCGATCGTAATCTTGCGTACCTGTGTGTCGATGAACTGCTTCAGGCATTGCTGCGCCGTGGCAAGGGTGATCTCGACGCCATGCAGGCTGCACCACGCGATCAGGCGGATCAGCGCACCTTCCAGTTCGCGGACGTTCGTGCGGACGTTGCTGGCCACGAACAAAGCCACGTCGGTGGGCAGCGTGGTTTGCTCGCTCTCTGCTTTCTTCTGCAGGATGGCGACTTTGGTCTCAAGGTCGGGCGGCTGAATGTCGGCGATAAGCCCCCATTCAAAGCGCGAGCGCAGGCGGTCCTCGAAGTTGGCCAGCTCTTTAGGAGGGCGGTCGCTGGCGATGACAATCTGCTTCATGCTCTCGTGCAGCGCGTTAAAGGTGTGGAAGAACTCCTCCTGGGTGCGCTCCTTGCCGGCGAGGAACTGAATATCATCAATCAGCAAGACATCCACGGTGCGGAAGCGGTCGCGGAAGCCGCTCATCTTGTCGTAACGGACGCTGTTGATCATGTCGTTGGTGAACTTCTCGCCAGAGACGTACATGATGCTGGCGTGCGCGTTGCGTTTCTTGACTTCGTGCCCAATGGCCTGCATCAGGTGGGTCTTGCCCATGCCGGCGCCGCCGTAGAGGAAGAGCGGATTGTAGGCCTTGGAGGGCCGTTCCGCGACCGCGCGAGACGCGGCATGTGCGAACTGGTTGCCGGCACCGATCACGAAATTCTCGAACAGGTAGCGGCTGTTTAGTTGTGCGGCGGAGTTCCAATCGAAGCGTGCTTGCTCCGTGGAAGGCGCGGAAGGTTGGGTGCGGTGCCCATTCAATGACGAGGGCGCGGGCTGCGCACCGTTGGCTTGCGGTGCGTTGGGCGAGTGTGCTGGCAGCGGCGCAAAACCGCCATCCTCACGCGACTTGGGTGCCGCCGGATCGTCCTCCACCGTTACAAAGCGAACTTCGTCAACATCCAGTTGATGGTTCTCGATCGCCTCGTGGATCAGGTCCGCGTAACGGTCGCCGATGTGCTGAAATTGCGCGGAAGGAATGCGCACAAAGATGACGCGTCCGTTACTGTGCGAGAAGCGCGTTGGCTTCAGCCACGTGTGGAAGGACTGCCGGTTGACTTTCATTTCCAGCGCGGTCAGGATGCGCGTCCAGGCGTTTCCCACGGGTGCAACGGTTGAAGCGGTCGGAGCAAAAGACATCAGCGTTCTTCCTTGCGTCACCGGACATTCATGCCCGGCGCATCACTGTGATCCACCTGCATCCATGCGCAGAGCGGAGGCGAAAAATCAAGACAGAAAGGCCCGTGCCCGCGCAGATTGCCGTGCGGGAAGGAGAGGCTCTTCGGCTTGGTTGAAGACCGCCGGTGAAGCCAAGGCAAGACCGGCTGGTGAGTGGCGCAATTGACGCGGACCCAAACGGCTCCGGGTCGTGAAGCGGTGGAACGAACCTGATGGTAGCACGATGACACGGCCGCTTCAGAGGCCTTCCTCCGCAATTATTCAGCGAAAAAGTCACTTGCACAAAAGCTGGTGAAGCCCGTTCCAGAATGAGCAGGATACGCATCCAAGCGACGGATTCAGCTTGCGCGCGGGGCAACCTTGGTTGTATTTGCGATGCCTTTTGTAATGGGCCAGCCTGATTACCCGCAGATGTGGAGAACGAGACCTGCCCTGCGTTCCCGCATGTTGCCACAAGTCACTTCGCGGGCAGGATCAGCACCTGAATGGAAAGCGGTGGGACACTGTGATGCAGCTGGGTTCCCACTTTCAAAACGCTGCGTACCGGCACGATGCGCTTGGGATCACCAATGCTGTTGGTTTCCGCGCGATTGCTGCCGCGCAGCGTCCACACGGTCCCCGCGCCGGTGCTGCGTGCCCCTTCAACGTGCAGATCGATATCCTGCGGCTCAGTTGACGCGTTGACCAGCTTCACGTACAGCAGCTTTTTCACCGGGTCATGGGTGACGGACGTAAAGCATCGCGCGCTCGTGCTGGTGAAGGTGGACGTTGGCACCTCCGTGCCGAGAAACTCCGCAAAGAGCGCCTGCGCGTAGTAGCTGGGTGAACCGTAGCTTGCGCCCGACGTATAACCAATCAAATCGCTCTCCCACTGCATGCCGCCGGGGTTCACGTTGACGAAGAGGGGAGCATAGGACGCCATCACGATGAGGTCGCTGTTGCGTTCCATCGATGTCATGAAGGCCGCGTCGCCAAGCGCCGCGCCCATGTTGGTGGTCGGTGAGCCTTCGCGCGTCGCCCATTCACCAACGAAGACTTTAGGACCGGTGCGCGGCATCTCGTCGTAGTGGGTCAGCATCGCGAAGAACTCATCGGCGCGCTTGTAGTAGTGGTCGTCGATCACGTCAGGCTGGACGTGCTTGACCGGTGCCGTCGCGATGATCTGCAGGTTCGCGTACTTTGCCTTGATCGCACGGTGGAACTGGGCGTACCGCGCGTCGTAGCTGCCGCTCCTATCGAACTCGTCCTCGTTGCCGACCTCGACGTAGTGCAGCGGAAATGGCGCGGGATGGCCCAGCTTTGCGCGCACCGCACCCCACTTGGTATCGGACCCGCCAGTCACAAATTCAATCTCATCGAGCGCATCCTCCACAAACGGTGTAAGCGCCGGGCCGGGATGAATGTAGTCGCCCTTCAGCGAATAACCCGCATACACCGCGAGCACTGGCTCGATGTTCAGGTCTTCCGTCCACTCCAAGAACTCGAGCAGACCCATGCCATCGCTCGATTGGTAGTTCCACGGACTGCGGTGCGTGGGCCGGTCCGCCAGCGGGCCCAGTGTCATCTTCCAGTCGAAGCGCTCATCAATCTGATCGCCTTCCAGGTAGTTACCTCCGGGCAGCCGCAGGAACTTTGGGTGCATGGCGGCCATCATCTCCATCAGGTCGGGACGGTTGCCATTCACGCGATTCTTGTAGGTCGGCGGAAACAGCGAAACGAGATCGATCCAAACCTTGCCCGCCTGCGGAAAGCTGACCAGAAGATGGTTGTTGACGGAAGCCGCATCCTTGCCTGTCCTCAGCGTGAACTCATACCGCTTCCACTCGTTGGAAATACCCGCGACGGACACACCCGCGATCTGCTTTCCCGTGAGGTCGTTCACCAGCGCGACACCGATGCTGCCGCCGTTCTCCGCGCGTGCATACATCGACCCGGTGTAGGTGGTGTTGGGCTGCAAAGACATGCCCCACCAGCCGTCGTTGCGCACGCCTGCCGTATTTTTTGCGTCGGCCTCTTCCACGTCGATGCGCATGGAGCCGGAGAGCGCCTCGCTTGGACCCGTCTCCGCGTCATACTTCGCCGTGGCGCGCGCCGTCCCACTATTGTCCATGTTCCAGTGGCCGATGCCGGCCCAGCCGCGATCGGTGAAGCTGCGGTTGCGCACCATCTCCGCATACAGGCCACCGTCGTAGGAGTAGTTGATCTCCTCCGTCATCATGCCGTACAGCGTTGGGCTGACGAAATGCAACGGCTTGTCCGCCTGGATGGTGAGCGATGCGGGCGCGGGCTTCTGCGCCAGGGCAGCACTCCCACCAGCAAGGCAGAGTGTAAACAGCACAGCAAACGGGGCAAATACAAAACGGTGCAAAGGAGCCTCCAGGGGACGAGAAAATACTAACCCCTTGCAGCTGGAGAACTACAGCTTCCGGTGAGGAGACTTCATAGTCATGCCGCACTGCCGCGTCGTGGCTTTTACCGTTATCTGGATGGCAGGCTTGGGTGCACTCTCCTGGGCGCAGCCATTCGCCGCGCTCGGCGATCACTGGTATAGAGCCGTATGGAAAACCACGAGGCATTCGAAAAGGCGCGGAGGTGGGCTAGGGCAGTCAGTAGGGCACCATGCCATCGGTAGCTAACGGTCTGATACCGCTCGGCCCCCAACAACCCGCTCCGTGGAGCATCCGCTCTGCGATATACTCATGGAGTTGCTTTGTGCGCGTCCTAGTCTTCACGGGGAATGAGATTAGTATTGCCGGGCACCTCATTTTGAGCCTCACGCGCCCGACGGGCCCCTGAGCAGGAGAACAGTTCCAATGCCGAAGCGCACCTTTCAACCGAACCGCCGCCACCGCGCCAAGACGCATGGTTTCCTGACTCGTATGAAGACCAAGGCCGGACAGAATGTCCTGAATCGCCGCCGCGCGAAGGGCCGTCACAAGATCGCCGTGTCCGCTGGCTTCCGCGATTAAAGAAGCAGTCGGTCTGGAACGCTGGCGCTTGGACTCTGCTCTCAGCGCACCATCATCCGCAACAATGATTGGCATCGAACCACCCCGTTGGCCAGACCTCCGCCTGCGCAAGCATGCGGACTACCAACGCGCATATGCAGTCTCCCGCAAGCAGCACTCCCGCGAACTCACTTACTTCTTCGCTCTGCGTAACCGTATGCCGGAGCGCCGCCTCCATCCAGACGAGACGGCAAGTGAGGGCCCGCGCATCGGCATCACCGTACCAAAGGCGCTGGGCAAGGCGCACGACCGGAACCGTATCAAACGACGCATGCGCGCTGCCCTGGCTTTGCACGCTGCAGTGCTGGCTGGCATGTCTGTCGATGTCATCCTCCATCCCCGCCGCAGCGTGCTGATGCTGGACTGGCCCAGACTGAACCGCGAGGTCCTCCAGATCCTCCGCGCTATCCGTAAC
>CAXUBG010000166.1:0-6553 GCA_964249285.1 uncultured Terriglobus sp.
GCTGGAACAGCACACCGCGCCGCCGGTCCTGAAACGGATCCAGCAGCAAGCCTACAGAGTCGTCCGCTGAAATGTTCTCGCGCCGGGACAGATGGCCACGTAGCAGGCTTGCGTCGTGGTCAAAGCAGACAAAGATGGCATAGAGCGTGCTGTCCGTGCGGCCCAGCCATACTTCCGTGCGTTCTGTGGCCGGCTTGCCGTCCTTCGGTTGGTACTGCACAAAGTCGCCGGAACGGGCCATGTGTGCCTGAATCCAGGGCGACCCTTCCATTTCGTTGAACTCCGTAATGGCTGGCGCGCGGTCCAGCTTGGGGACGGCGATCTGCTGATTGCTGCCCAGGCGCTGCTCCGGTACGGATGGCGAAGAGGCACTGCTGCTCTGGGGACGGGCCGTCTCCTGCGCGGGTGCACCCAGAGCTGCGAACAACAGCATGATTCCAAAACATCGCAACGGCGAAAGGTCTGCTCCTCTGAGACTCACAGACTTATACGCAAGAAAGCAGATTTTGGCCTGTGAATATCATGAGAACACACCGTCCAGGAATGCGCGTCCCCAACAATCAGCCTCGACCACCTCGCTTAGCAGAGGTGGTCAAGGCCTTTCAACACGGCACCGTTTGCTTACAACCTGTGCAGAAGCTTCACGGCTGTCCCTTCCCGCCGCCCGCGCCGTAGACATTGCCGGTGGTGTAGCTTGCGTCATTCGCGGCAAGCTGCACGTAGATGCTGGCGAGCTCCGCCGGTTGTCCAGCACGTCCTAGCGGGTAATCCTGCCCGAAATGAATGAGGTGTTCCTGTGTCGCACCACCGGAGACCTGGAGCGGCGTCCCCATGTGACCTGGCGCAACGTGGTTCACACGTATCCCCTTCGGTCCCAATTGTTTGGCCAGCGACTTGACGTAGTTCATCGTCGCGGCCTTGGTCTGGGCATAATCGTAAAGGTTCGGCGACGGATCGTACGCCTGCTCCGAGGTGGTGCCAATGATGCACGATCCCGGCTGCAGGTGCGGCAGCGCTGCCTTGATGATCCAGAACGGCGCGTAGATGTTGGTCTTGATCGTCGCGTCGAACGCTTCCGTCGTCAGCTGCAGCAGATCCTCGCATTGCTGCTGCCGCCCTGCATTGGAAACGACGATGTCCAGCCCTCCGAGCCCGGCAACGGCCTTTGCCACCAGTTCCTTGCAATAGCTCTCCTGGCGCAAATCTCCGGGGATCGGAATAGCCTTTCGCCCCTCCGCCTTGATCAGCTGGATCACTTCGCGTGCGTCCGGCTCCTCCGCCGGATAGTAGCTGATGGCCACGTCCGCGCCCTCACGCGCGTAGGCGATGGCAGCCGCGCGTCCCATGCCGGAGTCACCGCCCGTGATCAGCGCTTTCCGCCCGGCCAACCGGCCGGAGCCCTTGTAGCTGGTCTCGCCATGATCGGGGCGCGGATCCATTTTGCTGGCGAGGCCAGGCCAGGGTTGAGTTTGCCCAGGGTAGGGCGGCTTGGGATACTTTGACTTGGGATCGGTGAAGGGGGCTGCGGTTGAGCCGTTGGCGGCTTGCGCCTCGGCTGTCAGTGAATTCGTAAGTGCTGCACCCGCAATGCCAGCGCCAAGATGTGTAACCAAGTTACGGCGCGAGATAGGGTTATTCTTGGAAGTCATGCCTGTTCGTCTCCAGGATCAGCGATTTTGAGCGTGCGGTCAGTGGTGCAATGCACAGTGGACCCTCGTCTATATCGACCCTCGAACCCGTACAGGCGTTGTATGGCCGACGGCAGGGTGAGCGTCCAGCGGGAAACTTCGTCCACTTCGATCATCCGAACCGCAAATGAACGGTCTCATTCAGCCCGGGCAGCACATGACCCGCAAGCGCATCTGACCCCAACATGACTGACAACGGGCTCGGCGTCACGAAGTTCCTCGGTAACTCAGACCTCCAACTCACCGCAATCGGCTTCGGTGCCTGGGCAATCGGAGGTGGTGACTGGCAGTTTGGATGGGGCGCGCAGGACGATGCCGATTCCATTGCTGCCATCCGGCACGCAGTGGAGAGCGGTATTAATTGGATCGACACTGCCGCCGTCTATGGTCTTGGGCGCTCCGAGGAGGTTGTGGCGCGTGCATTGGATGGTATGGCTGAAAAGCCTTACCTCTTCACGAAATGTTCCATGACGTGGGGCGCGGACCGGCAGATCGTCCGTACCATGAAGCGGATCCGGCAGGAATGCGAGGCGAGCCTGCGCCGCCTGCGGGCGGAGGTCATCGATCTGTACCAGATCCACTGGCCGATCCCGGACGGGGAGATCGAAGAAGGCTGGAGCACCATGGCGGCATTGCAGACGGAAGGAAAGGTGCGCTGGATTGGAGTCTCCAACTTCAACGTGCCGCAACTGGAACGCGCCATCCAGATTGCGCCTGTCACCAGCCTGCAGCCTCCATACTCCATGATTAACCGGACCAACGAGGGTGAGGTACTGCCGTTCTGCCAGCGGCATGGCATCGGCGTGATCAATTACTCACCGATGCAGAGCGGCTTGCTCACGGGCAAAATGACGCGCGAGCGTGTCGCTGCCTTCCCGGACAATGATTTTCGCAAGAAGGCGAAGAGCTTTCAGGAGCCGCAACTCAGTCAAAATCTTGCAATCGCGGACACGTTAAAAGCGATCGGCCTGCGCCACGACGTGGAAGCCGGTGTTGTCGCGATCGCGTGGACGCTCCACAACCAGGCAATTACCGCGGCAATCGTGGGCGGGCGGAACGCTGCGCAGGTCGATGGCGTGCTCCCATCTGCGACGTTTCGTCTGAGCGAGGAGGAATACATGGAAATCAACGACGCCTTGAGGTAGAGCGTAGAGCGACCCTGGCTGCTCGCGATGTTCAGAGCTGCAAGGTCTTCAGCCAGTCGTGAAAGTTTCGCCCGAGATCAGGATGCTTCATGCCGAGTTCGACGGTGGCTTTCAGGAAGCCGAGCTTGTCACCTGCATCATGGCGTTTACCTTCGTAGGTGAAGCCGTAGACCTCCTCATACCGCAGGAGCGCCTTGATACCGTCGGTGAGTTGCAGTTCCCCGCCTGAACCCGGCGTAATCGTCTCGAGCATCGCGAAAATACGCGGCGTCAGAATGTAGCGACCTATGATGGCGTTCTGGCTGGGTGCTTCGCTCGGTTTCGGCTTCTCAACCATGTCCCGCACCTTGCACAAACGCGGGTCGCTCTCCACGGTCACACAATCAAGGCAACCATAATTTTGGATGGCGTCACCCTCCACGATTTCGCTGCCGAGGATGGATGCCCCAGTTTGCTCGAATGCTTGCACCATTTGCTTCAGGCAAGGGGTTTCAGCATCGACGATATCGTCGGGCAGAATGACCGCGAACGGTTCATTGCCAACTAGCTGTTTTGCCATTAAGACAGCGTGACCCAGCCCAAGTGCCTCGGGTTGACGGACGTAGCTGACCTTTGCGAGCCGTGCCACCGACCGGACAAGCTCAAGCAGCACCGTTTTGCCGCGCCGCTCCAGAGCCGTCTCCAACTCCGGGGCACGGTCAAAGTGATCTTCCATCGTGCTCTTACCGCGGCCCGTGATGATGATGATTTCAGTGCATCCTGCGGCTACTGCCTCTTCCACGCCGTACTGGATCAGGGGCTTGTCTACGAGCGAAAGCATCTCCTTGGGAGTGGCTTTGGTGGCGGGCAGAAAGCGTGTGCCCATGCCGGCGGCAGGAAAAACCGCCTTACGAATCTTCTGTGTCATGCCGAATTGATCCAATTTCCGCTTTTAAGAGTGAACTGTGTAGTTCGATGCTCCCGAATGCCCGAGGGAAGGCCATGGCCATCGCGTTCAGGTGTCCTGGATTGATACAGAGCGTTCAGAGCACCGGCGAGCCATCGTGCAGCATGGCTTGCCGCACGATGCGGACGGGCACTGGCCCCTGACGCATGAAATCGTCGTGAAAGCGCTGTAGAGTGTAGGCCGAGCCCTGCCTCGCTCGTACATCTGCGCGAAGCTTCAAAATTTCCAGTTTGCCAAGCGTGTAGTAGAGGTACGTTGCGTTGGATGTGCCGCGCTTGGTTTCCATCTTTGCGACAGACGGCGATTGATAGCCCTCCGTCACGAAGAACTGCTCCGCCTGATCCGTCGTCCAGCCGGCTGTGTGCATCTTGATGCCTGCGACAAAGCGTGCGTTCCGCAACAGCGCGTCCTGCAGCTGGCCCAGCTTGATCAGCTTCTTCTCGCGCTCATCCGCGCCCGGCGGGGTATACCCCTCGTCCAGCATCATCTGTTCGCAATAGTGCGCCCAGCCTTCGCTGTTGCTTGCCGCGCCGAGTATCTTCCGGATCTTCGAAGGAAACTGATCCTGCCACAGGAACTGCACAAAATGACCAGGGTAGGCCTCGTGCACGCTGGTGCTGACGATCGTGCCAACATTGAACTCCGCCATATGCTCCGCAATGTGCTGCGATGTCCAGCTTTTCTCAGGCAGCGTCACATTGAAGTAGGCCTTGGTTGACCCCTTCTCAAACGGACCAGGCGAGTCCATGCTGGCCGAAGTCGTAGCGCGCATAAACGGCGGCGTCTCCTCCAGCACGGGGCGTCTGTCGCTGGGCAGCGTGATGATGTGGTGCGACTGGATGAAGGCAATCTCCGCGTTGAAGCTGTCACGGAACGCGTCCAGCAGTTTGTCCGGCGCGGGATGGATCGTGGCAAGCTCCGCCAGCACCTCCTGCGGCGTCTTGCTGGGGTCAAGCTCCTTCGCGATGCGTGCGAACTCCGCCTGGTTCGCCTTCATGTTCGCATCATTGATCGCCAGCAAGCGGTCCAGCGGCGTATCCACCATCTCGTCATACTGCAGCTTCTTGCGGAACGTGTCCGCGCCCCAGCGAAAGTCACCATGCGAACGCGGCAGCAGATCGCTCTTCATCCACGCGCCATAGCTCTTCAACGCATCGATGACCGCTGCGTTGGTGCGCGCAAACTCCGCTTTCTCGTCCGCGTCGGTCGCACCGGCAAAGGCAAGCGGAACGTCGTGCTGAAAAAAGCTGACTTCGCCATCAATCTGCTCCAAGGCAATTTCTGTATAGATTTGCGGTGGATTCTGCAGGTTCTGCCGCGCGGTTTGCAGCATCTGCGGAATCGCCTTCTCCCGCGCGATGGCCGCGCGCAAACGCGCATTCACCGGCGCATACGGCCGCTCCATAATGACAAAGATCGTGCCCGTCGCACCGCTGGAGTACATGTCCGGGTCCCTTTGCCACGGCCGGAGTGTTTCAAGCGAAAGCAGTTGCGAACGGATCGAGTTCAGCAAAATCTCCCGGTCAGCCGCGGCGGACGCATCCAGGCCGTCTGCGGGAATCGCCTCGATCTTCGACTGGTACTCGTGCAGCGCCTTGGCTAGCTTCGCAATGTTCGCGGCGGAGTAGTCCTCCAACTGCGTGTCGTACTGGTGCAGTCCCACCGCTGTACCAGCCGAGGGCTGAAACCGGAAGTACACCTCGTCAAAGAATTGATTGGAGACAGTGTTAAAGGTTTGGCTGGCACCGTCGGCACTCAACCTCTGCCCTGCCGCAGGATACGCAAGCAGGGCAACCGCCGCAAGGGCCGCGACCTGGATGAACGAACGCATAGGAAATCATCTCATGCTAACCACGCGTTACGCTCGCTTCTGAGCGGCATCGCACAGTTTTCCAATACGCTTCGCGCGCGATTCCGGTGTCTGATAATAACCAATCGCAAACAGCTCCATGCGCCTCTGAGTGGGCGTCATCCTTGCCCAACCAGCCTTTGCCTTGGGACGCGCGGCAAGAGCCTTCGCGATCGCCGGTGGCAATTCTTCTTCCGCTTCCATCGTGAACAACATGCGCTCGGCCATCTGCTGGGCCCGGCGCAGCCGCGCCTCATCGCTCTTTACGTCCTGGACCCACTTGCCGATCTCGCGCCGCGTGTACTCAGAGAGCGACTCGTACCACGCGCGCAAGCCTTCAGCTTCATCCAGCAGGGCATCCAATTCCTCCGGTACCTCCGCCGGTCTTGGATCAAGATCCGGTTCCAGGGTGAACTCCGCCACCGTGCCGAGCGCAACACCCGCTCCGCGCTGCATGGCCCGGTTCACCAGCAGGTAGTAGCTGCCCGGCTTCTCCGCATCAGGAAACAACGACGTGCGAAATGCAAAGCCGTTGATTGAACCTTTCACCCGCAAACGCACCCGCTCCGGCCACACCGCAGCCGGATCAAACGTCACCCGCACGATCGTCCACCCAAGCGCGTTATCGCCTTTCTCGAGACATGCCGTAAAACGTCGTACTTGTTGCCGTTTGATCAATTTACGGATACCAGAAGTCTGCTAGTGCTGCCCAACGCTAGTTCTATTCTTCAGGGGAACAAAGTGCACCTCAACATTCATTTTTACAGCTGCCGGTTTGTCATCCAGCAAGGCAGGAGTAAACCGGTACTGTTTGACGGCTTCCAACGCGTCGTTGTCCAGTTCATCCGACGAGCTCGACTTGAAAACGCTCAGGTTCACCGGAACACCAGCAGGATCTACCACAAAATGAACGGTAACTACGTAC
>CAXUBG010000166.1:6563-6874 GCA_964249285.1 uncultured Terriglobus sp.
GTTTAGACTTTTTCATCTCCTTCAGTAGTGACTTTGGAAAGTAGGCTTCCCCCTGCAGAATGAGTTTCGGAGGCGTCATGCCTTCGGTGCTGGTTAAAGGGTGATCAACAGTCTGAGCGCCTGCTAAGGAGCAAACACAGAATAAGCCGCTCGTGCAAAGCGCGGTTGTCCACTCTGTGGGCGTGTATTTCATGCTGGCCAGCTTATGCCGCCACTGGAGCAAGATCAAGCACTACGCAATACGCGTGCAAGCCTCGCGCATTACTCCCGGAAGGGCACAGCTTCAGCTGTGCCGTAAACGCCGCATCACG
>CAXUBG010000167.1:0-3518 GCA_964249285.1 uncultured Terriglobus sp.
TCGCTGGTGTGCTCATGCTCCGTCAGCACCTCGACACGGTTGCAGGTCGACAGGATCAGACCTTCACGCACGCCAGGGTGATGGACCAGCGACCGTGTCGCCTCTGCCAGACGCCCCGGCTCAATCGCTAGTCTCTCGCGCACATCGATGGGTGCCGAGGTGTGGTTCACACCCACAACGGACAGGCTCATGGCCTGCCCGCGTATTGGTGCACGGACGACACTTCGTTCGCCGACCACGCCGCCAACATGATAAAGAACACAAACGATGACAGCCACACCGCGCGCCGTCCGCGCAGCCCGCTGGATCGCCGGATCGCGATCATGCACACGTACGCCACCCACATCGTGAAGGACAACAGCACCTTGGGATCGCGAAAGTATGCCGCGCCATACGTCACCTGAGCCAGTGCCGATCCGATTAAAAGTCCTCCCGTCATGCATGGCAGGCCGATCAGCAGCGATTTCAACGCAATCTGATCTGTCGTCTCCAGCGGTGGCAGCTTGGACAAGATTCCGGCTGACGTGCGCGATTTCAGCCGCTTCTCCTGCAGGAGGTACAGCACGCTGGCCAGCACGCTGACACAGAGCGCCGCATACGCCGTCAACAGCAGGCCGACGTGCAGCCACAGCCAGACGGAGTTCATCAGCGGCATGTCAATCGCATGGTTTCCCGGCGCAAACGCCGGCATCAGTCCCAGCAGAAAAACGGCGGGCAGCAGCACAATACCCACGGTCAGGGTACGGTACCGGGCGTACACCGCCAGAAATGCGCCCGCCAGCAGCAGTCCAAGCAGAGCCTGGACCTCGCTCGCATTGACCGGCACAAAATGGTGTGCGCTGTTCAGCATCTCCGCAACGGAAACAAAGTGGAAAAGCAACGCCGCCGTTGCCGCCGGCACCGCGACCAGACGCCAGCGCGGGCGGTCGTACAGCACCGCTGGCAACACAGCCAGGGACGCAATTCCATAAAGGATGACCGCAACTTTGAGCCAAAAAATCGACATACGTCTGTTAGCGCCCGTGCATTAGACCGCCACACCAAGTATAGGGTCCGCTGAAGCGGTGTCCGTAGTACGTGGCTCTGTTGGATGAGTACGAACATCGCACAGTGCGCGTGCGTGAGCGCCATTCGCTTCCTCTGCTGGCGGGCCAACGATGGACTCGGCAAACCAATCTGCTGGCGCTTGACGATGGGCCTGCTGCGGGTTATACAGGAGCGGCACTCCAGGAGAAGGTTTATGAGTTGCAGATGGTGTGGCGCGGGCAGTCACAGTTCGGCTTCAAACAAGTGCGGAAAGAAACCAAAAAGCAACGCCGTGGAAGCAGCAATAGAAGAAAAACCCAGCGGACGTGGCCTGACGATCGGCAACAATGGAGACCTTTCCGATCTCGATGTGTGTATCGGCCGGTGTGATCACGAGGCACTCTTCGACACGGGCGCAAAGAGTCTTGTTGGCGGCAATAAAGGCAAGCCGAGTGGTTTGAAAGAGAAGAGCACACGCATTGACCGGCAAAGCGAAGGCAACGTGCAATTCCAGAAAGGAGGCGTTTCGCTGGCAAAAGTGACCTTCACAGACAACAACACTCCTCAAGCAATCTTTGCGGGGCTGCGCCTTTCGCTGCAGACAGGCAAGACGGTGAATCTCTAGCTCCCACACGGCGTTCTCCTCATTGGCACAGTTCGCCTCGCGCTCGTAAGCGGCCAGACCGCGGGGGCACCGGCTGGTGCGGACGCTCCACTGGAGTGCTGCTGATGCGTGTGTGGAACGCGTGAGGAACAACCGGCAGCTGTTCAATAATTGAATGCGTCTGTCTGTTTCTGACTCCCCGCAATCTGCGGCAGAGTCTTCACTGCCACTGTAATCAGCACGGCATCCATGCACCTGCGGTGAAAAAGACTTCCTGAATAGGCAGCAGGTTTTTCGTGAGGGGGCATCCCACTGCAGGAACGGGCACGATCAGGCCCAAGGTTCAAGGAGGAGTTTCCCATGGCATTTGACTTAGGTGACCGGCGCGTTCGTGCGGGCGACGCACGTGAAGGACAAACGACAGCGTACATTGAAAGCTACACATCCCAGGTGCCCAGCGGCATCTTCCTGGCCGCGGCCATCGGCTCCATCACGGCCTCATTGATTTTCAAAGCGACAAAGAAGGATCATGCCGCTCTGTTCGTCGGCCAATGGGTGGCACCATTCCTGATCCTTGGTCTCTATAACAAGATGATCAAGCAGCATGGCTCGGACGCGGATACTCGCGAGTCGTAAGGTCCACGTGTTCCACAAGGCCAGCAGCACCGCAACCCGGTATGCTGGCCTTTTACGTATGGCTGCAGAAATCACCAGCACTGAAGCGGCGCTCCCGGCGGCAACTCCAGCCATGCGGCAATTCGCCGCAGCCAAAGCCGCGCACCCGGATGCCCTGCTTTTCTTCCGGATGGGCGATTTCTACGAGCTTTTCTATGACGACGCGATTGTCGCGTCCCGTGAACTGCAGCTCACGTTGACAGCCCGCGACCGCGAGCGCTCCATCCCTCTGTGCGGAGTCCCATATCACGCCGCCGAAGGCTACCTTCAAAAGCTGCTGCGCAAAGGCTTCAGGGTCGCCATATGTGAGCAGATGGAGGATCCTAAGCTTGCAAAAGGTGTCGTACGCCGCGAGGTAACGCGCGTCCTCACGCCGGGAACGGCGCTGGACCCGCAGGCGGGCCCTGGCGACAATACTTACCTGGCCTCGCTCGCCGTCACTCCGGACCGCAAAGCCGCAGGCGTGGCGCTGCTGGATCTCTCCACCGGTGAGTTCCGTACGACGGAGTTCCGCGGTGCAAGTGCCTTCCATGAGGCGGTGGAGGAGGTCGCGCGCAATCACCCGCGCGAAGTTCTGCTGCCGGCGGGGTTGCGTGCCGGCAACACGCAGGCTGCACTCGACGGAACCGAACCGGATGACGATCTGCTCGCCACGGTCCGCACCCGCACACCGGTGGAAGACTGGGTCTTCACCGCCGAATACGCTCTGCCGTTGCTGCAGGGACACTACCGGGCGCACTCATTGGAAGGCTTTGGCCTCGCTGGCCATCCCGCTGCTGCGATTGCGGGCGGGGCGCTTCTGCATTACCTGCGTGCCACCAAGCATGACAGCTTGGACCACCTGGATGTGCCACGCTTCTATGAGCGCTCCACCTGCCTGGAACTGGACGCCGTGAGCGTGCGGAACCTTGAGCTCATTGAGCCGCTCTTCTCGGGCGAAACGCAGCAGACGACCCTCTGCTACGCGCTCGACCACTGCCGCACACCCATGGGCAAGCGCCTGCTTCGCTCGGTTTTGCTGCGTCCATCCATCCGCGCGGAAGAGATTACCGCACGCCAAGATGCCGTCGCGGAGGCCCTGCACGCGCTCACAAGCCGCGAACGGCTCCGGCGTGCGCTGGAAGGTGTGCTGGACCTGGAACGCCTCCTCGGCGAAGCGGCGCAGCAGCCGGGCCCGGTCGGCCGGGGACAGACCGCCCCACACCACCGCGGC
>CAXUBG010000167.1:3528-6823 GCA_964249285.1 uncultured Terriglobus sp.
GGACCGCGCGATGTCGCTGCCCTGGGCCGCACGCTGGCGGCGCTGCCGCCCATCCACGAAGCGTTGCTGGAATTCAATACCGGCCGTTGGGCAGCAGTCCGCAGCGGCTTCGATCTTCTCGCGGACACCTGCTCTCGCATCGCAACGGTCCTGGTCGAGGAGCCTCCGCTGAAGCTTGGCGACGGCAACGCCATCGCGGCGGGTGTGGACCCCGAACTCGACGATCTCCGCAGCCTGAACCGCACCGGACGCGAAGCCATCGCCGCCATCGAAGAGCGCGAACGCGCACGCACCGGGATTAGCAGTCTCAAGGTTCGCTTCAACAACGTCTTTGGCTACTACCTGGAGATCACCCGCGCCAACCTGGCCAACGTTCCCGGCGACTATGAACGCAAACAGACTCTCGTCAACGCGGAGCGCTTCACCACGCCCGAGCTGAAGGATTACGAGCGCAAAATCCTTACCGCCCAGGAGCGCATCTGCGAAATCGAGAGCCGCGTCTTCGCGGATCTCCGCCGCGAGGTGCTTGCGACTGCTACCCGCATGAGGGAAACCGCGCGCCGCATTGCAGAAGTCGATCTTCTCGCCAACTTCGCGCACATCGCTGCCCTCCGCGGCTGGTCACGCCCCGAGATCATTCCGGACAGCACCATCCTGGAGTTTGCCGAGGCACGCCATCCCGTCGTCGAGTTGCGGCTGGAAGAGAGCGGCGCGGGCCGTTTCATCCCAAACTCCGGCTTCCTGGACGGCACCAATGGGCCATCGCTCGCCCTCATCACCGGCCCGAACATGGGTGGCAAATCGACCTATCTCCGCATGGCCGCGCTGCTCGTCATCCTCGCGCAAAGCGGCTCCTTCGTGCCCGCTGTCAGCATGAGGTTCGGCCTTGCTGACCGCATCTTCACCCGGATCGGGGCCAGCGACAACGTTGCGCGCGGCCGCTCCACCTTCATGGTGGAAATGACCGAGACCGCCGCCATCCTCAATTCGGCCACTCCGAAATCGTTAGTTTTGCTGGACGAAATGGGCCGGGGCACCGCCACCTACGACGGCCTGTCACTGGCCTGGGCTGCGGTCGAACACCTGCACGACCGCATCGGCGCGCGCACGCTTTTCGCCACGCACTATCACGAACTCACGCTGCTTCAGGAGAAGTTAGTTCGACTGAAGAACCTTCGCGTCGCTTGCCGCGAAACACCCAACGGCATCGTCTTCCTTCATCAGGTCGAGAGTGGGGCCGCTGACCGCAGCTATGGCATTGAAGTCGCACGCCTTGCCGGTGTGCCGCGCGAGGTGATCGCACGCGCGCGCACCGTTCTCAAGATGCACGAGAAAGCGGAGAGCGCCTCCACCGCCGCCGCGACGCAAGCCGCGCAGATCCCCGCGCCACCCATGCAGATGACCATCTTCACGCCGCTCTCGCAGCGCGTCGTGGACCGTGTGGGCGCCCTCGACGTAGACCACATGACACCCATGGAGGCGCTCCATCTGCTCGCCGAACTCAAGCGGGAGATCGCGGAATGAAGCAGGCCTTGCAACCCGGCAAGCCGGCGATTGTCGCCGGGGTGATGAGTGGCACGTCGGCCGATGGGGCGGATGTAGCGCTGGTCCGCATCACGGGAGGGCGAGACACCGGTGGGGCAGCCGCCCCTCCAAAACTAAGGCTGCTGGGCCATGCGTCGTTTCCATACCCTCGAGCACTTCGCGATGCCGTCCTCAGCGCCATGGACGCACCCGCAATCAGCACCGCGAGCCTGGCGAAGCTTCACTGGCGCTTAGGCGAGTTCTACGGCAACGCGATCCTGAAGGTGCAAGAGCAAACCGGCATCCGGGCAGCACTTGCCGGCATCCACGGCCAAACGGTCTATCACCAGGGCACGCCGGCTAAATTCCTGGGAAAAGCTCTGCGCTGTACGTGGCAACTCGGTGAGGCCAGCGAAGCCGCCGCACGCACCGGCGTGCCCATCGTCAGCGATTTCCGCCCGTCGGACATGGCCGCTGGAGGGCAAGCCGCCCCGCTCGTTCCCATCTTCGACCGCGTCTACTTCGCTCACCCCAAGCGCAACCGCGTTCTGCAAAACCTTGGCGGCATCGCCAACATGACTGCGATTCCGGCGGGTACGCAGGACCTGCTTGCCTTTGACTCCGGCCCCGCGTCTGTCCTCATAGACGGCTGCATGCATACGCTCTTCCACCGGCCATACGATCGCGGCGGAGCAACCGCAAGGCGCGGCCACGTCATCCAGCCTGTCCTGGACGATCTGATGTGCAATCCGTATTTCACCGCCCCACCGCCAAAGAGCTGTGGTCGCGAAGAGTTCGGCGGCAAGTTCGTTCCAGCGTTCATTCAGCAGTGCCGCGGCCGGGGCGCGAGTGACGCAGATATCATCGCGACTGCCACCGCACTCACAGCCGCGACGATCTTGCACGCGTATCGCACCTTTGCCTGGCCCTTCCTCGGGCAGCGCGCGCCGCTCGCCTCGGCAACGGAGTACATCGCCGCTGGCGGCGGCACCAGGAATACGACGCTGATGAAGCTGCTCCGCGCTGGACTTGAACCGCTCGGCGTCAACGTCACGACCACGGACGAGCACGGCGTGCCCACGCAGGCCAAGGAAGCCATGGCATTCGCCCTGCTGGCCTGGCTGCGCTGGCATGGCACCCCGGGCAACGTGCCGGCCGCCACAGGCGCAGGCCGGCCCGCTATTCTGGGCCGGATCACACTGCCATGACGCACCGCTGGGCTGCTGCCATCCTGCTGACATCCTCCGTCGCTCTCACAGCCTGCCGCGAGCACCCGGACCCTGACACCGTCGTCATCGACATCGAAAGTTCGCCCACCAATCTGGACATCCGCATCGGCTCAGACGCGCAGTCGGAACACATCGGCGCGCTTCTCTTCGACTCGCTCGTGCGCAAGGACGAGCACTACAACCTGCAGCCCGCACTTGCTACAGCATGGGAGTGGCGCGACCCGCTCACCCTGGTGCTGCACATTCGCGAGGGCGTGCGCTTCCACGACGGCAAGCCGCTCGACGCCACCGACGTGAGCTGGTCCATCGACAGTATGACCAACGGTGCGATCACCACCTCAAAAAGCGGCAACTACGCCAGCATTCTCCGGACCGAAGTTCCCGATGCACACACATGCATTGTGCGGCTGAAGCGGCCGGATGCCAGTCTGCTCTTCAATCTCAGCGACGAACTCAGCGCTGTCGTCGAGCGCGGTGCTGGCAAGCAAAAGGGCGAGCACCCCATCGGTTCCGGCCCGTTTCGATTCGTCAGCGAGACGCAG
>CAXUBG010000168.1:0-6799 GCA_964249285.1 uncultured Terriglobus sp.
CTCCTCGACGCGGGCGCGGAGGTGACGGGCAGTATCCGCTTCGATGGAGACGATCTCCTCACCTTGCCGGCACGTGCCATGCGCGCGCACCGGGGACGCGACATCAGCATGATTTTTCAGGAGCCGATGACCGCGCTGAACCCCTCCATGCGCATCGGCGAACAGATTGCCGAAGCCGTCCGCGTGCACCATCCCAAACTTTCCCGTGCCGGTGTGCGCGCACGCGTGCTGGAGTCACTCCGGGAGGTCGCCCTGCCTGATCCGGAGCGCCGCATCCGTGACTATCCGCACCAGTTTTCCGGCGGCCAGCGGCAGCGCATCATGATCGCGATGGCGGTGGTCAACAAGCCGCGTCTGCTGATCGCCGACGAGCCGACAACCGCGCTGGACGTAACGGTGCAGGCGCAAATCCTGCGCCTCCTCGCAACCCTGCGCCAGCAGCACGGCCTGAGTATGCTGTTCATCTCGCACGACCTGGCCGTTACGGCGCAGACCGCCGGTCGCGTCGCGGTCATGCAGCGCGGCCGCATTATCGAAACGAATACCGCAACGGAACTCTTCCGCCACCCGCAACACCCGTACACGCAGGCATTGCTTGCCGCCGTTCCCACAATGCATACAGACCGTTCCAGGCCGCTGGCCACCGTGTCGCATCCCGGGACAACTGCCGTGCCTTCCATCAGTTAGCATAGGAGGGTTCCGCGCGCAGGCGCCGGCCGACAGCACAGATGCGCGCGCTCATCCTTTCCGACATCCACGGCAATCTCGAAGCGTTACAGGCTGTTCTGGCGGCTGCGGGCGCATGCGATGCGGTCTGGAATCTGGGTGATGTCGTCGGGTACGGTGCCAGCCCGAACGAGGCCGTCACCTGCATCCGGTCCGTGGCCACGCTCAACGTGCGCGGCAATCATGACAAGGTATGCGCCGGCATTGCGTCAGCAGCGCATTTCACCAGCGGAGCGCGCGATGCGGCGCTTTGGACGCAGCGCCACCTCACGGAGAACTCCACGGAATGGCTGCGGGCGCTGCCGGGGGGACCTTTGCTTGCGGAGCAGGGAGCGGTCGCGCTTGCCCATGGGTCGCCCCTGCACGAAGACATCTATATCCTTAACATCCGCGATGCCTGGGCACCGCTGCAGCAAATGGCGGCTCGCTGTACCTTTTTCGGCCATACGCATGTGCAAGGCGGCTTTGGCTGGGACGATGGGCGCTGGTTTGAAACCAAGCCGCAGCAGCAGCGCGGCAACCGTCCTTCACAATGGACGCTGCACCTTCAGGACGGCCAGCGCTATCTCCTCAACCCAGGGTCCGTCGGCCAACCGCGCGACCTGGACCCCCGTGCCGCCTATGCCGTGCTGGATACCCTCGCCAGCAGCATCACCTTCCATCGCGTGCCGTACGACGTGGACCTGGCTGGCGGCCGCATCCTGATGGCGGGTCTGCCGGAACGCCTGGCAAAACGTCTTCGCGAAGGACGGTGAGCGGAGCCGCCAACGGCCAGGAGCGCTCGCGCAATGCTGCCGCTGTCTGCTACCGTTTGTGCCATGCCAATCCGATGTGCGCTTCCGGTTTTCGTCATCCTGCTCCATGCAAGTGTTTCGTTGAAGGTGGGTGCGCAGACGGGAACGCCCGTCGTCCCAGACTGGGCGCTGCCCGGCTCCGCTACCCATAAACAGACTCCGCCACCGCCCGGCTTTCATCGTCCCGCCCGGACCGTGAATACGCCTTTGGGCCTGTTTGACGGCCAGTCTGATATTGGTGGCGCTCTTGTGGAAGGCAGTTCCACGTTTGACGCCGCGTCCGGCCGCTACACCATCCGCTCCGCTGGATACAACATCTGGTACAACCGCGACGAGTTCCGCTTTGTCTGGAAGAAAGTCTCCGGCGACGTGTCGCTGGCTGGGGACGTCTCCTTTCCTGATCCGGGAGAAGTGGGCGACCGCAAGGTTGTGGTCGTGATCCGGCAAAGCCTGGACGACGACGCCAAGGAAGCCGTCGTTGCGGAGCATGGCACCGGCATGGTCCACCTGGCCGAACGCGATCAACGCGACGCAACCATGCATGACATGCAGTTCCGCTTTGGAGGGTCACTGGCCAAAACGCTGCCCAGGCGCATCGGCATTGAGAAGCGCGGGGACGCGATCACGCTCTACGCCAGCGTGGACGGCGAACCCATCCACCCATTGGGGCCGCCTATCCATCTTGCGTTTGAGGGGCCGTTCTACGTTGGCATCGGATTTTGCCCGCACCTGGCAGCGACGCTCGACACGGGCGTCTTCTCCAACGTGGTGCTGGAAAACGCGGCCGACAAAATGCGCTAGCGCATTCAGTCCGGAAAGCGCTGGCGAATGCGCACCGTGCGTGCGAGCGGGTCCAAGTTTTCCAGGACTTTCCGGCGGAGGTCCGGATCGATACCGGGCTGCGCCAGCCATTGCTTCACGGCGGCTTCGGCTTCCGGGCTGGTTTGCCCATCCAGAAACGATCCAAGCCACGCACCAAGGAAGAAGATTTTGCGGTCGCGCTTGATCTCCGGCAGCTGCTGCAGGCTGCGCTGCACATAGGGCAGCGTGAGGGATGCCTGCCGCACACTGTTAAAGGGCCGCAGGCTCTGCGTCAGCCAGTCTTCAGGCTTACTATCTGCGGCTTTGGGCAAGGCTAGATACGCGTCGAAGTAACGCTGCTTGGTTGTGGGATCGGGTGCTCCGGCGGCGACGGCCCAGGCGGAGCGGCGGCCATCGTCGGAGGTGTCGCGCCTGGCTTCGGCGGCGAGCAGCGCGGGTGCGTCCGCATCACCCAGGACGATGAGCCTGCTGACGAGATTCCACCGGTCCAGCGGGCGAAGATCGACGCCGGGAATTGTCAGCTTCCCTGCCAGCATGTCCTTCAACGAAGCGCGCGCGGCCGGCGTCTCCGCGATGCTGCTGAGCGCGCGAAAAGCGACGAGGCGCAGGCCAACCGCCGGTGCGTTCTGCATCCGGTCTGTTGCGGCAGCCTCCAGTTGTGCGACGAGCGGCGCACGGGCGGTCTCGCTCATGTAGCGCTGCAGCGCGGTTCCGGCGCGGCCGTACTGGATGCGTGCGAGTGTCTCGTCGTCCTGCTGCGGGAGATCTTTGAGGGCAAGTTCCACGTAGCCGCGCGGGGCTGAGCGGGCGGTGTGCACGTTCTCCCACAGCGCTCCCCACAACATGGAGCGCAGCAGCGGATCAGGCTTGGCGGCGCGTAACAGCACCGGCTTCACCGCTGCCTCGCTCTTCTCATCCAGCAGAAAGCGCCCGTAGGCCTCATCGCCACTGTTGGTGAAAACATACGCGGGACACGCCTTCCCGCTTACCCCGGGTACATTCGCACGCGCTGTCCGCCAATCCATGCGGATTCGCTCATCCGCGCGGCCATCACCGTACTGCAGCAGAACCTCATGCGCGATCGGCCATGTAAACCCGTCCGGCAGCACATCACGTTGCGCCAGCGTGACGGTGCGGAGTTTGCCCGCTGTGTCGCAGGTCCACGACGCAGTCACCTCCGGCATGCCGCGCTGCAGCACCCACGCGTTTGCCCACGCTTGCACATCCTGCCCGCTTGCGTTTTGGAGCGCACGCACCAGATCGGCCCACTGCGCATTGCCATAGGCGTGCTCCTTCAGGTACGCACGCAGGCCGTTGCGGAAACCGTCCTCGCCCAGGCGAAACGCCAGCTGCTTCAGGATCGAGGGAGCCTTCTGATAGACGATGGCACCGTAGGCGCTCTTCGCGTCTGTCAGGTTGGGGATGTCCTGAAAGATGGGCGTGGTGCCTTCCGTCTCGTCGATGCCGTAGGCCAGCGGTTTGATGTCCTCGTACATGTGCTTCCACGGCTGCGACTGCAGGTCTATCTCGGCCAGCGCGCGGTACGCCATGTACTGCGCGAAGCCTTCCTTCAGCCAGAGGTCGTCGAACCAGCGCATCGTTACGAGGTCGCCAAACCATTGGTGGGTCAGCTCGTGCAGGACGAGCGTGTCGCGGCTGAAGCGGTCGTTCGCCGTCGGCGCGGAGCGGAACAGCACGCCATTTTCGTTGAGAAACGTCGCGCCCGCGTGTTCCATGCCGCCGAAGGGGAAGCCGGGGATGAGTACGAGATCGTACTTCGGAAACGGAAATGGCTGCTGAAAGTAGTCGCCAAGAAAGCGGATGCCCATCGCCGTCATCTCCTGCACATGCGGTGCCTCGGCCTCGGCTCGCTTCAGTTGGGACTTGCGAACGTAGAGGTCCGGCTCGCCAGCGCCGCCGTTCAACTTCGCCCACGGACCGGCGGCGAAGGCGAAGAGATAGGTGGAGATGGGCTTTGTTTCGGGAAACCAGGTAAGGGTTCGTTGAGCGCGGCTCATTTGCTCGTACAGCGTTTGCGACGGTCCTGCGTTGCCGATGACGGTCCAATCGCTCGGCGCGTTCCGCATGTCCAAACTGAGCGTGAAGCGCGCCTTTAGGTCAGGCTGGTCAAAGCATGGAAACGCCATGCTGGCGTCCATGGGGACAAAGAGTGAGTAGAAGTACTCGCTGCCGTCTTCCTTGTCCTCATACCGCGTGATCGCCGCACCGGCTGTCGCGACGGGTGACGTGAAGTCGGTTTCCAGCGTGTTATCACCATGACGCAATTGCGCTGCGGGCAGGATCAGGTGACCATTTCTTGAATCAGTTGCAACAGTGGTTCCATTCAGCCGCGCGGAGACGAGCGTGCCTTCGCGGTAGTCGATGGGCAAGTCCGCACCCGCAGGGCCTCCCGCCAGGGTAAAGCGCAAGACCTCATGGCCCGGCATCGCCGACGCGTGCGGCTGCAAGGTGAACTGTAGATTGTAGTGAGCATTGGATACGCGCACCGCACGGTCACCCGCCAGCGCCCGTGAAATCCCGGCGTCGGGCGCACTCATCGTCTCAGCGGACATCATCCTGCAAACAGGCGCGGCAAGCAGAAAACAGACAGCGAGGAACCGCCAGAGAGCATCGCGCATAGCTCACGGTACTACGTGCTTACGAGTACTTGAGCCAGCGCATAATTTCAGGCAGTGTAGGACGTTTGCCGTACATCAGGATGCCAACGCGATAGATGCGGCTGGCAATCCACAGCACAGCGTAAATGGTGACAATCATCAGAGCGATGGACGTGCCGACCTGCAGGACGGAGGGATGGCCGAGCGAGATGCGCATGTACATCAGCAAGGGCGTGCAGAACGGGATGAGCGACATCACCGTGGCCAGCTTGCCATCCGGCGAGTTGACGACCGCGCCCAGCGAAAACATGCAGATGGCGAGCGGCAGCACCAGGAACATATTGAGTTGCTGGAGTTCCTGCTCGGAGTTCGTCATGGCACCCAGCGCCGCCGCCATGGACGAATACAGCATGTAGCCAAGCAGGAAAAACAGGACAAAGAAGATCAGCTGCGCGGGCGACAAATTGATGTGAGCACCGCTGCCCATGTAGTGAGCGATGAGCGACGTGCTGGACAGGATGAATCCCGCCGCCAGCCATACCGCAACCTGTGTCAGCCCGACGGAGCCGACGCCGAGCATTTTGCCAGCCAGCAGCTCACCCGGACGGATCGTGGCCAGCATCACTTCAAAGACGCGGGAGGTTTTCTCCTCGATGATGGACCGTGCCACGTTCATGCCGTACAGCATGATGACGAAGTACATCAGGAGAAAGAGTACGATGACGCCGACGTAATTCGCGGTCGTGCTGTCTGCCTCGCCCGTGGCGGAGGAGTTCATCTGCACCGGCTGCATGAGCGCGTTCACGTCCTGCGCGGCCATGCCCTGGTGCTGCAGCTGCTCTCGCATCAGTACGGTCCGCAGCGCACCCTGCAGGCGTTCGCGCGTGGACAGGTCGGCGGAGGAGCGCGGTTTGTATTCCACCGCTGGACGCCCGTTGGCGTGTTCGGGCGAACGGATCCAGAGATACCCGTCGATACTTTTGCTCTGCAACTCGCGGTCCAGCGCCGGCCGCGTGTTTGCGCTGGGCGGAGCGATGATGCTCACCGTCATGGCGCTGTTTTCGCCATTTTGCAGCTCTTTTTGCAGGTCCTCGGCCAGGGGCAGATCGTACGAGACGATCACCACCCGCGAGTCAGATTTCGCGTTCTTGCTCATCAGCACGGACCCAATAAAGCCGCCGCCCATCAGCAGCGGAATCAGCACCGTCATGATCATGAAGCCCTTGGTGCGGATACGCTCCAAGTACTCGCGCCGCGCAATCAGCAGAATGTTATGCATGAGATGAACCTTCACCACGGGTGCCCCAGATTCGCCAAGCTAACCGGAGTTCTTGTCCTCTACGATTCACACCAATGAGTCCCACCTTAGCCGCTGCGCGGTGAAGGCAGGGTACCCCGTTGCCTGGTTCGTTATGCATCGACATTGCCTCCCACGCGCTCGATAAAGATCTCTTCCAGCGTCGGTTCCTTCACCTCAAAGCGCGTGATCCGCGTGCCATGCGCTACCGCGTCGGCCAGCAATGGCTGCGCGTCGGGATGAGCACCGCGCAGCTTAACCGTTGCACCGCCACCATATTCCTTGACGTCCTCCACCACCGCATTACGCAGAAAGCTGGAATCGCCGTCGAAGCTCACGTCCACGCGGTTGTGGGGATACGCGCTCTTCACCTCGCGCATGCTGCCCTGCAGCACCACCGCGCCGCGATGGATCAGCGCGATCTCGTCGCACATGCGCTCGACCTGGTCCATGCGGTGGGTCGAGAACAGGATCGCCTTGCCCGCCGCGCGCAACTCCAGGAGCGTGTCCTGCAGCAGCGCGCCATTGACCGGATCGAGGCC
>CAXUBG010000169.1:0-6752 GCA_964249285.1 uncultured Terriglobus sp.
GTTTCATGGGCTGACAGTACCCTTTGCCGACCTTCAGCAACACGCACCGAAAGCAGACATCATCGTGACGGGGACGGGCGCGCGGGAGCATTTGTTCAACGTCGCCGAGGCGCAGGCGATCCTGCAGAAACGCCGCGGCCGGCCTCTGTTCTTCATCGATATTGCTGTCCCGCGCGACGTCGATCCGGCGGTAAACCGGGTGGACGGCGCGTTTGTCTACTCCATCGATGACTTGCAGCAGGTGGCGGCGAAAAATAGAACGGCCCGCGCGGAGGAAGCCGCGGCAGCGGAACGCATCGTTTCGGACGAGGTGGACCGGTTTCAGCAGCGGCTGCAGACGCTGGACGCGGTGCCAGGAATCCTGGCGCTGCAGCAGCATGCGGAGCAGATGCGTTTGGCCGAACTGGACCGCGCCCGTACGCGCCTGGCTGGAATGACGCCGGAGCAGCAGGCAGCAGTCGACGCGCTCACAAAATCATTGATGAACAAGTTCCTGCACGCTCCCGTAACGGGTTTGCGCCGCAGCGCCAACGAGGGCGACGCTGCGGCACTGGCGGCATTGGAGCGGCTCTTTGGAAGTGACCGGTTGTAACGTCTTGCTGCCAGCTTATGTCCCGCTGAAGCATCCCTCCGGCGTTACATACTCCTAATGCGTTAGGAACCGAGGGGTGCCGGAGGTACCACGGTTTCCACGAGACCGGTCTGTACGTCATAGACGAGACCTGAGACGAACCACTCGCCGGGCAACCCTGGTACGGCGCGAAGCGTTGCGACATCGGTGGCAACCGCTGCCCGAGGGTCCTGCACAGACCGCGATGGCAGGTCTTTTTGGTCCACCTGAAAGTACTGCGTCAACAAGGAGGGATCGTTTGCGAGACGTGTGATGCCGCAGTCCGTGTGCTGGAGGACGATTACATGGAACTCGGCACCGCCACCGGGAACTTTGCCTTCGACCTGGCCGATGCGTCCCAACATGCCTAGTTGGGCCAGCAAGCCGGGTGTAACGCGTCCCCCGATGTTGCGCATCACCACTGCTTCTCCGGGCTCAATCCCAAGCACGTGCGCAGGATCGACCCGCATATCGGCGCGGCCGATGATGATCGCCTTTACGTGGGGAAGGGCCTCGGACAGAGACGGCATGAGCGTACCTGCGGTGGACTGGCGCGCTGCAAACTGCTGGTTGCGTTCTTTGAGCTTTTCAAATTCATTCATGGGTAATCTCCTGTCCGTTGCAATCCTTAACCGTTTAGTCGAAGTTTGTTGACCGCGTCACACCTTGCCACGCAGTGAACTCCGACTGAAGTGTGTCGATTTCCTTCTGCACATGCTCGAATGCATCGGGGCCGAGCAGCAGATGGAGAGGCGGATCCGTCGCCGTCAAGAACTCCGCGAGCGCTTTGCCCGCCTTTGCCGGGTCTCCTGGCTGCTGCCCACTTCTGGATTGACGCGCTTCCCGGATCGGATTGAAAATTGCGTCGTAATCAGAGATGCTGCGACCGGAACGCACCATGGAGCGGCCGGCCCAGTCGGTCCGAAACATGCCAGGCTCGACAGCGGTGACGTAAATGCCGAGTGGCCGCACTTCCTTGGCCAGCGACGAAGAGATCCCCTCAAGCGCGAATTTACTGCCGTGGTAGTACGAGAGTCCTGGCATCGTCATCAGGCCTCCCATCGAAGTGATGTTGAGAATGCGTCCTTCGCGCCGGGCACGCATAGCGGGCAGGACCGCTTTCATCATCGCGACGGCGCCGAACACGTTCACCTCAAACTGCTGGCGCAGTTCCTCCATGGAACTTTCCTCCAGGGTGCCCTCATGGCCATAGCCGGCGTTGTTGATGAGCGCGTACACCGGGCCGGCATTCTGCTCGATCTCTTCGACGGCTGCGGCCAGTCGCTCTGGAGATTCGGTCACGTCAAGCGTCCGCGCGAAGGCGGCTCCAGGCTTAAGCTGCTCG
Source organism: uncultured Terriglobus sp. (assembly GCA_964249285.1). GTDB lineage: Bacteria > Acidobacteriota > Terriglobia > Terriglobales > Acidobacteriaceae > Terriglobus. The sequence continues at coordinate 1,956 of CAXUBG010000169.1, forward strand.
AATTCCAGCGCTGCTGCCGGCTTGCGAACCGTACCTACGACCTTGAAGCCGGCCTCAAGCAGGGCTTGAGCAAATGCCCTGCCGAGTCCGCTGCTTGCACCGGTGACAATGACGACCTTACTCATCTCTCCTCCTAAATAGATACCCACGGTATCGTATGGTGTGAGTATACGATACCCGCGTTACCATAAAGACGCATTCAGTTCGCAGCCGGAGGCAGCATGGGATCCGTTGGGCGACCGCGAAGCCGGGAAGCACATGCTGCCATCCTGAAGGCCGCTTTACGCCTGGTAGAGAAGCGCGGCTTTCGTGCCGTCACTGTGAACGAGATTGCAGCGGCGGCGGGTGCCGCAAAAATGACGCTCTACCGGCACTGGCCTAACAAAGCAGCGCTTGTGATGGACGCCCTGCTTGAGTTGATCGGAGATGAAACAGCCTTCCCCGCAGCGGACAGCGCACTGGAAAGCCTCCGTCTGCAGCTTCATCTGCAAGCCGCTTTCTTCCGCAGCCCCCGGGGCAATCTCATCCGCTCCCTTGTGTCAGAAGCCCAGTCCGATGCGGAGCTTGCGACAGCCTTCCGCGACCGGTGGCTTCGTCCACGACGGGAAGGTGTTCGTCAAAACATGCAAGCCGCCATCTCGGAAGGTTCTTTACGCGGCGACGTGGACATCGAGACTGCAATCGACCAGCTCTATGGATCGCTCTACTACCGGCTGCTGCTCGGTTCAGGACTGATCGACGAACGTTTCATCGAGTCCACCTATCAGCAGTTTCTAAGAGGGCATGCGTCAAGGCAGGCCGATCAAAGGAAGAAGTTTGCTCGAGACGGCCCTGATTCCGAACGTACCGGTCAGCCCTGCGTCCGCTAACGCGAGGCGGCCATTCTCTCTGCCAATAGCTTTTCCACCTCTGCTGCCATCTCGGCCTTGAGGCGGGGATAGGCGTCGCCGGTGGCGGGGCCGGAGAGGCCGGCGTGGATTTCTTTGACCAGGCCGTCGCGGCCGATGAAGAAGGACGTGGGCCAGCTGTTCAGGTTGTTGGCCTGGGGCAGGCGGTCGTTCAGGTCGTCCGGCGTGCCCATCAGCAAGACCGTATAGGGGATGTTGTAGCGGGTGACGAACGCGCGCAGGCGCTCGGGATTCTTGAGTTGGTCGCCCTCTTCGAAGGATAGCTCGACTACCTCAAGGCCCTGGGCATGAAATCGATTGTAGAGGTCTACCAGGACGGGCGCTTCGTCGTGGCAGTTGGGGCACCAGCTGCCGCCGATGGCGACGATGACGGCCTTGCCCTTGAACTGCTCATCGGTGTTGGTGACAGTGGTTCCGGCGAGGTTGGGGCCGGAGAATCTCAACGGATCGGCCGGATTGACAAGGGTTGTGTGCTCGGTTGGCGCGACCGGCGGAGCAAGGTTCGCTTTGCGAGCCTCGTCCGGACGGCGGGCAATGTTGGTCTCAGACGGATCGCGCACGTTGGTGACCTGCAGGGTGCCGTCGGGGTTGGGCTTGAGAGCTTCGATCGTCGCACCGAAATCGCCAAAGCGGCTGACGCGGTACTCGCCTGCAGCGGCATCGAACCGGCCATACAGACCACCGCTGTCACCGTCGATATGCTGGATGACGGCGCGGATTTCCCCATTCCCGCCGTACGGTTCCACATGCATCGTCCATGCTTTCTCGCCCTTCGCGGACTTGCCTTCGATCTCCCAATCACCGTTGATGGTGCCGCTTTTCTCGTTGGGCTTGCCAGCAGCAAAGGTCGTAGCGGGCTTGCCTTCGCGGTCAGCGTGGAGCGTTACCGGCCATGGCTTCATGCGAGCGCCGCTGAAGGTGGCATCCAGGGTGGCTCCATGGAGGTCGCCTTCCAGTGTGCGGGCGAAGGAGTTGAAGTGCAACACGAGGTGTGAGCCGGTGAGGGTGCCGCTGGTGGATGGCGAGCGCTCCTTGCCGTTGAGAAAGGTTCCCGTGATGCTGCCGTTCTTCGCGGGTGCGGAGAGGTCCAGTTGCACGGGCACGGTCGCAACCACGTTCCGGGCGGAGGAGGCATCTGTGTTGCGCACGGTTGCGGTGCCGATCCAGTGACGTGCAACGGTTTGCGCGCCACCCGTGCCGGACAGCAGCAGAAGCAACAAGACGGAACGAGAAATGCAGGAGCGTGCCATAGATGTTTGACCCCGGGTGATTCGATGCGTCAGTGTGCCGCCAGTACGAGGAAATGAACTCAGGCATGGCAGCACCAGCACCGGGTCCACGGCGCACAGGTGTGAGGGTTGGAGCGGACTATCAGACCCGGCGCACGGCTATGAAGGGCAGCGGCGACAACAGGTGTGATGGAGGCGGGTCACAGAGGAACTGTACCGCTTGCCGCACCGTGGGTCAAGCCGGTGCTTAACGGCTGGGCGGCAGCAGCGGGCTTACAGCGAGCAGGTTGCCGAGCGTGCCGCGTTCCTCATCGGAAAACTGTTGGCGATACTGCGGAGAGTTCAGGACGGCGTTGCGTTGATCCGCAGGCAGATCACGAAGATCCCGGAAGGATTTCGCTACCATGCGGCGACGATCCTGCGGCAACGAACTGAGTTGCCCCATGGCGCTGCGCACGTCACCACGCTGCTGCGGGGAGAGGCGTTCCATGGCTTCATTGCGGGAAATGACACGTTCACGCTGCGGCTCCGGGAGACTGTTCAGGTGATTCAGCCGGTCCGCCATGCGTTGCTGCGTCTGAGGCGGCAGCTGATTGAATCCAGGCTCATTGTGCAGTGCTTGCTGCTGCTGCTGCGGAGAAAGGTTGCTGTGCTGCTGCATCCACTGACCCAGGTGAGCACCTCGCGGCGGACCACCAGCCTTGGGTATGCTTGCGGTGGGATTTCCCGAGGGCCGGGGTGCTGGTGCAACGCGCTGCACCGGCGCGCCATGGTTCTGCCCGGGGGGCATGGCGCGCGCACTCGCAGTCCACATGGTGGCAAGGCACGCAACAGCAAGCATACGGGATGTGACAGACATCATCATGAGGCAGTTAGCTGAGGGACCAAAGGACCCAGATACAACAGTGTGTCAAAGAAGTGACGAGGACAGCAAACCGGCAGTTTCAACCACCTGGCATTCGTTCAGGATGCGATTAACTCTGCGGCTGCGCATCGCCTTCGTCATCTAGGAGTTGACCCATCTGCTGAATAGCTTGCGCGTTATTATCCATAATTTGTAAGTCCTGCACCGTTGCAGAGACGCCTGCGGTTCGCGTGGACTGCAGATGAGAAACCTGCCAGTAGGTACCGCCACCCGCAATCAGCAGCAGCGCCATGGCCGAGGTCATCACCGGCCTCAGCGCCGCCTCACGGCTAAACAGCCAGCGGTCACGCAGCCGGGCAAGCAGGCTTTCCGGCGGACGCTGCACCTCTTCGCGGAAGCGTGTTGCCATGCGGGCGTCGAACCACGGCGATGGCTCCGGTGCGTGCCACTCGTCCATCAGCCGCATCACATCCTGCATTGCCCGTTCATTCGGTACCGTATCCATTTTGTTCCTAAGGAAAGACATAACACCCTCACGTATCCCAACCGCAACTACACAAATTCTTTCAGCCGCTCGCGCAGGGTCTGGTATGCGCGAAACAGCAGACTCTTCGTAGCAGACTCGCTCAGCTTCAGCACAGCTCCAATCTGCTTGTAGTCCATCTCCTGGTACTTGTGCATCAGCACTGCCATGCGTTGGCGCTCCGGGAGCGCCATCACGTGCTGCTTGATCGCGCGCATGCGTTCGGTCCGCAGCAGGTCCGCCTCAATCGTCGGCGTCGTATCCGCCACGTCCTGGAAGCTGCCGGTCTCTGGGTCCGGCTCATCCAAGTGGACTGTTGGCGCGGTACGCTCATTCTTGGTGTCGCGCGCGTGGTTTACCGCCAAGTTGGTCGCGATGCGGTACAGCCAGGTGGTGAAGCGCGCCTCCGCGCGGTAAGTTTCCCGTGAGCGATAGACCCTGAGAAACACCTCCTGCGCCATCTCTTCCGCGACCGCCTGGTTGTGCACCATGCGATACATGAAGTGGACAATCGGGCGGCGATATTTGTTCATCAGGTAGTCGAAACACTCCAACTCACCGGCTTTCAGCCGCAGCATGACATCGGCATCACCGGTCTCGGACTGCTTGGCTGCCGTGGCGGTCTGCCGCAAGGCCACGGCAAGCTCCTCGGAGTGCGGCGTATGTGCGGGAGCATCCAGCCCCGTGCCGCTCATCATCGCCGGATTGAGCGCTAACGTGGCCACAGCTCCATCGACCCCATCTGAAGCGAAATGTTGCGCATTCTCGTCAGCGGTCAGGTCAGGCGCGTCATCCACGCGGTACTCTCTCGCTTCGACCTGTAAAGAATGGCCGTCAGACGTCGCAGCGTCTTCGTCCGTGTCGATGAAGCGGTGATCGTCAACGGATTGTCGTTGGCCCATAGACATGCGATTCGACGCTTCTGATCGTACCTGCTTTCTGTTCCACTTGAACGGGGACGATAATCTGCTGGGTACCGGCAGGCGCTCATTCGTTCTGACGGCACCGCCTTCCTTCCCGATCCGGTACCGAAGGTTGTAAGCCCGGCATCGTCAGACAACGTCCCGCAGGTTGCATCGGCCACGCCTGAAGTGCCCGGCTTTCCGAAGAACGTGGCAGGCTTGTGAAGAAACCTTATGTCAGATCACTCGCGGCCACATGGTATGCTGACTCCAGCAACGGCCCGGCGCGGGGCGCATAACTCAGCGGTAGAGTGCCACCTTCACACGGTGGAAGTCGTAGGTTCGAATCCTGCTGTGCCCACCATCAAAT
>CAXUBG010000170.1:0-6708 GCA_964249285.1 uncultured Terriglobus sp.
ATGCCGGGGTGGGTACACCCGTAATCGCGCCCAAAACTATAAGTGCCGAACCTCAATACGCACTTGCTGCTTAATTAATTAAGTAGCCGTTTGCCACCCTCTTTGCCTGCGGGCGGGTGGCGAACGTCGCACTGCAGGCTGGTCCAACGCGTTCTGCTCGTACGCCGCGGATGAGATCGACCGGGCTGGTGCCCTGCACTTCTTCGTCCGTTCCAAGCGCAGGGTACGAGACAAATTTGAACGTGAAAAAGCATGAATGCTCTCTGCTGCCGGTAGTTTCGGACGTGGGTTCAACTCCCACCGCCTCCACCAACTCGCTTCACACAATCAGCAGAATCAGCGGATCGATGACACCTTCTAGGAATACGGCCGCATCCGTTCGTGTGCTGCGTGTGTACATCCACGCCATGTAAAGGCCCGTGCACGTTGAGACGACCAGGCCAAGGCCCGTCAGGGCAAAGAACACCTTGATCGGCAAGGGGCTGTGCGGAGATCGTGAAGGCGGCTCGACAGGCGCTGGTTTCGCTGGCTCAGGTTTCAAAGCTGCAGGCTTCGGCTCCGGACGGCGTGACGCAAGGAAGAGCGTGCCTTTCTTGTGCAGCTGCGCTAGATGCGTCAGCACCGCGGGCGGCACATAGGAACTGCCACGGTTGGTCTCATGCAAGCCAAACATCTGCAGACTGCCTGTGATCGCAAAGAAGAGGATCGCAGGCGCAAAGAATACGCCGGAATAGTTATGGATCAGGCGAAACGCCCTCAGCCTGTTCGCGGATGCCATAGTGACGCTAGTGTAGCTTGCCCATGCTGAGTGTTCCGGCCTCCAGACTACACGTTTCCGCCGCTCTCTGCCCCTTCGTCGTCTGCCAGCTGCGGCATGTCTTGTGACTTCGCAACCAGCGCGAGCGAAAGTCCCTCCTCGCTTGCAGATACATGATGTTTGCTCCGGCCAATGCGCTGTGACCCGTAGATACCGGTGTGGCCCGAGAACAGATAGCTGAAGACGCAGGCGACCGCCGCGTATGCACCGGCTTCCGCGCCGAACAGTTCCACCGCCATCAGCGACGATGCGAGGGGCGTATTCGCCGCGCCGGAAAACACGGCGGCAAAACCCATGCCGGCCAGCAATGGCGCAGGCAGCGGCAGAGCATAGGCCAGAGCGTTGCCAAGCGTCGCACCAATGAAAAACAGTGGCGTGACCTCGCCGCCCTTGAAGCCCGCGCCTAGCGTCAGCGCCGTAAACAGCAGCTTCAACAACCAGTCTTGCGGATCGTGAGGGGCGCCAAACGCCGCCTGAATCGCCGGTATGCCCAAGCCAATGTACTTCGTTGTGCGGAGGGCAAAGACAGCACCTGCTATGAGGAGCCCGCCAAGGAACGGCCGCAGCGGAGCCCACGCAATTTGCCTTTTGAAGATGGCGCTCACGGTGTGCGTCAGTCCGGCGAAGCTCATCGCCACTAGACCAAACACTGCTCCTGCAAGCGCGGCCCATACTAGCCCAGCCGCACCCATAGTGGGTACTTCAGCCACGCGGTAGAACGTGTGATGGACACTCCAGGCACGTGTCGTGAAATCGCCAGAGAAGGCGGCCAGAAAGCAGGGCGCGATGGCGTCGTAACCAATTGTTCCAAGCGCGAGTACCTCCATGCCGAAAATGGCTCCGGCAAGCGGCGTACCGAAGACTGAGGCGAAACCCGCGCTGATCCCGCACATCAGCAGAACACGGCGCTCACGTCCATCCATGCGCAACGGCCGCGCAAGCTGATCGGCAAGGGATGCGCCGGCCTGGACAGCTGTTCCTTCACGTCCGGCGGAACCGCCGAAGAGCTGCGTGATAAAGGTGCCGATAAGGATAAGCGGTGTCATCCGCACCGGGATGGTTCGCGCAGGATCGTGTATCTCGTCCAGAATGAGATTGTTGCCGGCTTCAACGGACGTGCCCAGGTACAGATACATGCAACCCACTGCCAGTCCTGCAAGCGGCAGCAACGCGATCAACCAGGGATGTGCTTCGCGCATGTTCGTTGCCCAGGCAAGCGAGACTAGCAGCAGCGCAGACGCTGTCCCGGCCATCATGCCCGTCACTGTAGCAATCGGGGTCCACCGAAGCAGATAGCGCAGTATCGGCAGTGTGTCGTGCACAAGGGCGAGAGAGCGAGGTCTGGGCAGAGGGCCTCCTACAAGGATGCAGCACTCATCAACAGCGGCGCGCGTTGCAGTCTGGCGAACCCCATAGCCACATGTTAGCCGTGCACGAAATCTAAAAACCTCTCCGCGCTATCTACGTGCTTGAGCGGGCCTGTCACGGAGAAGCCGTCCAGTGCACCAGACTCAGGTCAGGGATCTCTGCATCTGTTTGACGGGAGACAAGTTATGCACAGGTACTTACCATTGGACAACCTGCTTCTTCTTTTTACCTTCCTACAAACATCGTCTTTGTAGTACACCATCTTCAGGGTTATCCGCGGCGCGTGTCGCTCCCAAGTTTCACAGGGGACGGAGCAAGAGGACGGAATGGTCGAAGCGGTAGTGCTCTGGAATGAGCCGAACAATCTCTCCCACTGGAACTTTCACCTGGATCCGAAGTGGGAGCGCTTCGCTGACTTGGTGAAGAAAGGATCGGCGGCCATACGAAGCGTCAACCCCAACCTTACGGTTGTGCTCGGCGGAGTTTCCTCATGCGACTGCGACTTCCTTCGCAACATGCGGGAGCAGGGCGTTATGCCATACGTCGATGCGGTCGGGGTTCACGGTTTCCCATTGGATTGGAATCACTGGCCCATTACGGAATGGCCTTACCGCGTGCGTGAGGCCTCCGAAATTTCGGGGTTGCCGGTCTGGGTCACAGAGGTAGGGGCCTCCTCGTTCGGCGCGGAAGAGGTGCAGGAGTTCGGCCTGCGCAAAACCCTTGATCTGCTGAAGGGGCATGCGCAACGCATCCACTGGTACAGCCTTTTCGATCTGCCACCCTCCTGGCCTGCGGAAACGCGCCATAAGGAAGCAGAAGGCTCTTCCTATTACCGCCACTACTATCTCGGGCTGATTGACGCCCGCGGCAAATCGAAGCTCGCAGCCAAACACTTCCCGTCCGACGGCTCGATCGGTTTCTGCCAGTGGTTCCACTTTGAAGATCCGCGCTTTGATGACGCTGTCGCCCGCATGAAAGACATGGGTGTGCGGTACCTGCGCACCGGACTGAGTTGGGCCGACACCTACCGCCCCAACGCGGAAGCATGGTTCGACCGCCAGATGCGAGGATTGGAAGGCTTTGACGTGGCGCTGACACTCTGTTTTACACCTGCTCACTTAGGCCTCGAGGAGCACCACACCAGTCCACCCCGCGATAACGAAGACTTTGCCAGGTTTGCGGCGTGGGCCGTTGAGCGGTATGCACCGGCAACTGTAGCCACTGCTTCTGGGACAGAGGTGGAAGAGGAGCGACTGGTTACGCGATGAGCAAGCAGATTCTGATTACGGGTGGCGCAGGCTTTGTGGGATCGCACCTTGCTGACGGCCTCCTGGATGCCGGGCACAACGTGCGGGTACTGGACGATTTGACACCTCAGGTGCACGAGAACGGCGGGCGCCCTGACTATCTCTCCAGCGCCGTCGAACTGATCGTCGGCGACGTACGTGACCCCAACCGGATGCGCGATGTGCTGCACGGCGTGGATGTGGTCTTTCACTTCGCCGCGACCGTTGGCGTCGGACAATCCATGTACGAGATTAGCCGTTACATGAGCGTCAACACGCAAGGCACGGCGGAACTACTGCAGGCCATGTTGGACGCGAAGCACACGCCAGAGAAGCTCATCGTGGCCTCGTCGATGTCGATCTACGGCGAAGGGAGGTACTGCTGCTCCAAGTGCGGCCGCGAAGCCGCTCCACCCGTACGCCCCCTCACACAACTCAAGGCTGGTGACTGGGAGCTGCACTGTGAAGTCTGCGGCGGCGTTCTTAGACCGCTGCCGACGAACGAAACCAAGCCATCGGAAATCAACTCTGTTTATGCGCTCTCCAAACGTGACCAGGAGCAGCTCTGCCTCATCTACGGCCGCAACTACGACGTTCCAGTCACGGCATTGCGCTTCTTCAATATCTTCGGCACGCGCCAGGCGCTCTCCAATCCCTACACTGGGGTTGCTGCCGTCTTCGCCTCGCGCCTGCTGAACGGCAAACCGCCGCTCGTCTTTGAAGATGGCGAGCAGATGCGTGACTTCGTCAGCGTGCACGATATCGTCCGCGCCAACATGCTTGCGATGGAACGGCCCGAAGCGAACGATCAGGTCATCAATATCGGTTGCGGCAAACCCATCAGCATTCGCCGCGTCGCTGACATCCTATGCGCGGCACTAGGCCGGGAAGATCTCGCGCCGGTCATCACCAACAAATACCGTGCCGGAGACATTCGCCATTGCTACGCGGACATCTCGAAGGCGGAGCGGCTTCTCGGCTACCAACCGCGCGTAACGCACGAGGAAGGCTTTCACGAACTGGCGATTTGGCTGGCGGAGCAGGAAGCTCAAGACAAAGCAGAGACCATGCTGAGAGAATTAACCGCATACGGCCTTACCGCGTAACGGGTACGCAGTGTCCTGGAAGGAAGTGCATTGAGCAAGGGCGAAAGATCGCGAACAGTGCTGATCACAGGTGGTGCAGGGTTCATCGGTTCCAACCTTGCGCAACGCCTCCTGAACGAACCGGACACGACAGTTCGTATCTTCGACAATCTGTCACGGTTCGGTGTGGAACGAAATCTCGCGTGGCTAAAGGCAATGCCACAAGCATCCCGTCTAGAGTTTCTACGTGGAGACGTGCGTGACGCCGCAGCCGTGGCCTCGGCGGTGCGGGATGTGTCCGAGATCTTCCACCTTGCGGCCCAGGTTGCTGTCACCACGTCCGTCGATGAGCCCCTGGCTGACTTCCAAGTAAACGCTACGGGCACGGTCAACGTTCTGGAAGCCGCACGCACCTCCGGGCGCAAGCCGTTTGTTCTCTATACCTCCACGAACAAGGTATATGGAGCTCTGGAGGGGGTACCCGTGCGTGTAAAAAAAACGCGCTACTGTGCCGCTGATGCGGCGTTTGCGGGTGTCGGCGAGTCAGAGCCGCTCGATTTCCATTCGCCGTACGGCTGTTCCAAGGGCAGTGCGGACCAGTACGTGCGCGATTACGCTCGCATTTATAACCTGCCGACGGTAGTCTTCCGCATGTCCTGCATCGCAGGCCCACGTCAGTTTGGCAACGAAGATCAGGGCTGGGTAGCGCACTTTCTGTACTCCGTGCTGGCCAAGAAGCCCATCACCATTTACGGCGATGGCTTCCAAGTGCGCGACGTCCTGCATGTGTTCGACCTTATCGATGCCATGCTTCTAGCCCGCTCCTGTCAGCACGGCACCGCGGGCGAGGTCTACAATCTCGGCGGCGGTCCCACGCGTTCCACATCGGTACTGGAACTCTTGCAGGCGATCGAGAAGCGTACCGGCATCGCACCGCGTCTGCGCCACGCGCCCATTCGCCCGGGCGACCAACCGCTCTACATTTCCGACACCGCCAAGCTGGAAGGCGATACCGGATGGTTTGCACGGCGCTCATTGAACGACACGCTGGATGCGATTCAGGACTTCTGGCGCGAGAACGCTGAGGTCATTGGTACCAGATTCGCCGCGCACAGCACCGCGCCTGAAGCGGCACTTGCCGGGAGCGCCGCATGAGGTACGCGCTCGTTAACCCACATTGGACTTTCGCCGGATCCACCTACTTTGGCTGCCCAGACCCTCACTTTCCACTGGAACTGCTCTCCGCACGCGAACTGCTCCGCGCCGGTGGCCACGATGTGCTGCTGGTCGATGCCTTCATGGAAGAACTTTCACCGGCAGATGTGCAGCGCCGCCTCGACATCTTTCGCGAGCACTTCTTGGTCATCCCAACGGCTCCGTCCTATCTTTTTTGGCGCTGTCCGCAACCGGAACTGCGCGTCCCAAAACACTGGATCGAAGCTCTTCGGACCGGCCGCGAGCACCGCTCCAAAGTCGTGGCCATTGGCCCGCACGGCTCCGTCACACCGCGCGCTACGCTCGACAAAACTGGAGCGGACCTTGTCTTGCGCGGCGAGCCTGATCAAACCCTCCCGCAACTTGCCTCCATGCCATGGGAGATGATCGCAGGCTGCTGCTGGCGCGACACGCAGGGCCGCTTCCGCATGACCGAAGGCCTGGGTGCCACCGACATGCGCTCCGTCACGCAGCTGGACTACTCCGACTACCCGGTCGAGCGCCACGCGCACAAGCACCACATCTTCCCTGGCAACGGTGCCGATCACCTGCGCTTGGGTGCGGAAGTTGAGTTCGCCCGCGGCTGCCCGTATAGCTGCACCTTCTGCAACAAAACGCTCTTCCGGAATAAATACCGCGAACGCAACCTGAACGAGGTCATCGCCGAAATCGATCAGCTTATTGCCCGTGGCGTGGACTACATCTACTTCATCGACGAAATCTTTGGCGTCGGCAAACAGGTCCGGCAGCTGCTCGAAGCAGTCGCCGGGCGGGCCGTCTCGATCGGCTTCCAAACCCGCATCGACCTGTGGGACGAAAACAGCATTGACCTGCTTGGCCGTGCCCACTGTGTCTCCTTCGAGTGCGGGATCGAGAGCATCACCGACGAAGGCCGGCACGCGATGAATAAGAATTGCAAGATTGGCACCGACCGCAT
>CAXUBG010000171.1:0-419 GCA_964249285.1 uncultured Terriglobus sp.
CGTGGACGCCTTTGACATCTTCAATCATGCGAACTTCGGCAATCCGGTCACATCGCTGGGGCTGACCACGACGGCTCCGACAGCAGCAAACCCAAATCCGACACTGACGAACAATCTCCACTCTGGCCCGACCACGTCGACCCGTTTTCCGCAAGGTGACTCCGGGTCGTCGCGGCAGTTGCAGATTGTGGGTAAGTTCATCTTCTAGGAACGCGGTGTACGCAAGGTTGCACGGCAGGCACGGCAGCGGCCCCGCAGCGTACAAATGGTGCGAGGCTGTCTTCCGGCGAATCATGCGGCAACGAGCCAGGCCCGAACGGACTACGAGGAGCTGGTGGAGCGCGGTTGCAAAGCCTGTCACACGAGGAGTTGTGAATGAAGACGCTGCCTTTTTATGCCGCCGCTGTTTGTATGCTCTC
>CAXUBG010000171.1:429-6643 GCA_964249285.1 uncultured Terriglobus sp.
CGACGAACGCGCCGGCCGCCGCGCCCTCGCCCGCGCCGCGCAACGCGGCGTTCCAGAACGCCCGGACTACGCGGTCGCGGGTGCGTCCTTGCCGGTTCCTCCTGCGAATCCGGAGATTGCGGCGGCAATGAAGCAGGTATCGCCGGAGCGGATCAAGGCGAACATCAGCCGGCTGGTGGAGTTCAACAATCGCTCGACCATCTCCAGCACGGAGACTGACCTGAAGCCGGGCACCGGGGTGCTGGCGGCGGCGGACTGGATCAGGGCGCAGTTTGAGGCGTACAGCAAGGAGTGCGGCGGGTGCCTGGATGTGGAGGTGGACGAGTTCGTGGAGCAGCCACCGCAGCGTGGAAGCGAGTTTGGCGGAGGGCGTCCGCGCATTGTGAAGCCCACGCCACTGCGCAACGTGTATGCGGTTCTGAAGGGCACGGATCCCGCCGCGAGCAAGCGCATGTACCTCGTGACAGGTCACTACGACACGCGCGAGACGGACGTGATGAACACGCATGACTTCGCGCCGGGGGCGAATGACGACAGCAGCGGAACGGCGGTGTCGATGGAAGCCGCGCATGTCCTGAGCAAGTACAAGTTTCCGGCGACACTGGTGTTTGTTGCCGTCGCGGGCGAGGAGCAGGGATTGAACGGCAGCACGCATCTGGCGAAGCTGGCCAAAGAAAAGGGTTGGCAGCTGGAAGGTGTCTTGAACAACGACATCGTCGGCGGTGACACCACGCCGGGCGCTTCGCTGCAGCAGAAAGGCCGGGTGCGCGTCTTCTCGCAGGGTCTGCTGCCGTCCGCTCCGGTTGAGCAGATTCGCGCGGCTCTGGCTATCGGGGCGGAAAGCGAGTCGCCGTCACGGCAGTTGGCGCGCGACATCCTGGAGGTGGACCGTACGTACTTTGCTTCCCCCACCCCGTTTCAAGCAGTCATGGAACTGCGGCTGGACCGCTTTCTGCGTGGTGGCGACCACCGCTCGTTTTCGAATGAGGGATTTCCGGCGGTGCGCTTTACGGAGTGGCGCGAGAACTATGACCACCAGCACCAGCATGTGCGGACGGAGAATGGCAAGGAGTATGGCGACCTGCTGAAGTTCGATGACTTCAACTACATCGCGCAAGTGGCGCGGCTGAACCTGGCGACGCTGGCCACGCTGGCGATGTCGCCGGGCGTGCCGCAGAACGTGAAAGTGGTCACGTCCAACCTGGACAACGACACCATCCTGCAGTGGGAGCCGCCGGTGAGCGTGTCCGGACCGGTGCACTATCAGATTGTGTGGCGGGAGACCACGTCGAATGACTGGACCTACGCTGCTGAAGCTGCTAAGTACCCCGGGGCAGCCGGAAATTCTGTGCGCTTGCCAGTGTCGAAGGACAATGTTTTCTTCGGTGTGCGTGCGTGCAGCGCGGATGGTGCGTGCAGCCAGGCGGTTCCGCCGGTGCCTGCGGGGCGCTAGGTTGCCAGCGAGGCCGTGATGTCAATCCCGGCGTCTCGGAGCCGGCTCACCAGTACGTTGCCCAGGCCTACGCTGGGCGTTACGACACCGGCGTGCGGCGGCAGTTCGGCTTCGTTGCAGGCCAGTGCGAAGGCGCTCTCGCAGAGGCATTTAACGGTGATGCGATTGGCTGGATCACCTGTGCCATACATTTCCGCGGCTGCGGTACGTCCGTCCGCGGCACGGCCCCACATGCGGCAGCGAAACCAGCCATTGTCCATCGCTTGAGCGGAGGGACCCTCGCCTGCCGCGAACTTCCTGGCAAGATAGTTCCGGACGGCTGGTGTTCGCAGTGCAGTGTAGAAAAGGGAGGTAGCGAGGGCCGCGGCGGCAGCCTTGAGCGCAGGCAAGCGGCCTTCAAAGAAGACGTATTCCTGGTAGGCGACATCGGTTCCCAGCAGCCAGTTGCTGCGACGCACCACGCGGGTGTCGATGATGCTCATGGGAAAGGGAGCGGCCCAGAGATTTACGTCGCGGTCAAAATGGATGCCTCCGGGATCACGCTCAAGCGTGTGTGGTTCTCGATCCATCCCGGGGCTGAGCAGGAAAAGGTCGCGTCCTGTTTCCGCCGCGCCGGAACTGTAGGTAACCTGCGCGCTTGCGATGGTGCCGCCATTGGGCGCACCTCCGCCCGCCTGGAAGAAGCCCTTTGCCTCCACAAGACTGTTGCCGAGCGCCTCGCGCAGAAGCCACACGCCGATATCGGCCGGCGCCGAATCAAAACCGCACAAAGGAATGATGCGGGTGCCTTCCGCTTTTGCCCGCGCGTGATACTTCTCAATCAGATCGCGCACCCAGACTACTTCGCCGGTGATATCCACGTAGTGTGTCCTGAAGCGGACGCACGCATCCACAATGCAACTGCCGTACAGCGCGTACGGCCCGGCGGTGGTCAGCACGACACGCGTGCGTGCGGCCATTGCGTCCACCTGCGCTTGATCGTTGCCGCCGGCGGTAATGATGGGCACGCCCGCTTGGAGGGCCTCAAGTTTGGCCTGGTTGCGGCCGGCAATGGCCCACCGCAGTGCTGGGGGAGCATGTTTGCTGAAATACGCGACTGTCTGACGACCGGTAAAGCCCGTTGCGCCATACAGGATGACATCGAACTCGCGGTCTTCGGTCACGCTGCTCCCTCTCGCGGCTTCACTCATCGCTAAACAGGTCTAGCGATTCTAGTCCTTGTCCGGCACGAGGCCGATGGCTTTCTGCATGGGGCGAATCTCCGGGCTGGACATGAACGTTTTCCAGATGAGGCCGGTGCGGCCGTTCTCAATCATGACGGTTCGTAGTGCCTGGTTCAGGCCCATGCTGGTGGTTACCAGTTCCGCTGCTCATTGAAGGCACCGCGAACGCCACATATGCGCGCGCGAGATCTTGAACTGGCTTTGCGCCTCACGGGAGGGCCGACCCCATGCCATCGATTGGCGAGCGGAACTGGTAGCGCGTCCGCCGGAGTCCCGCGCGGTTACGTCACCTTCGCCTTGTGCCTTTGTTTGACCGGCCGGTCAAAGCGAAGAGCGTGACGCAGCAGGCGCAGACGACAAGCAAACCCTGGCGAAGCGAGCCCGCTGCTGCGGAAGTGTGGCCTATAGACCATGGGATCAGTGCGCTGCCAACGCCAGCGCTGAAGAAAACGGGGCCGGGCCACGGCAGTTGGACCGCGCCGGTGAGCACTTCCGGATAGACCGGTCCGATTCCGGCCGCGCCCAGGAAACAAAAAACGCTCAGACCCAAGCGTGAGTGCGACATGACAAGCAGCAGTACGGCTACCGCCGCCCCAGCAACCGCCAGCCGGTGGTACACCCGCATGAAAGGGTACCGCGCCATCAAGGACGCAATGGTACGGCTGACCAGGATGCCCGCCCAGAAGAGAGTGGCAAGCGGCACTCGTAAAGAAGGCCCTGGCAGGTAGCGTGCCTGGAAGACTGGCAGAAAGCTTGCCAATCCAGTCTCCGCACCGACTGCAAAGAGGCTGAGCAGCGCTGGACGAATGAGTGCGCGCGTCCACACCTTTTCATCCGCATGGGCGTGTGTATGCCGTTCCGTGCTGCCGGGTTTGAGCCATGCCCAGACCGCAAGGAGGATGAAGGCGATTGCAACTGCGGCGAAAAGACGTTCTGCTTCATGCCGCGCAGGCAGCCGGCTCAGGACCCATGGGCAGGTAGCCGCCCCCAAGGGCCAAAAGACGTTCAAAGCCTCCAGCCGGCGGGTGCGTTCGGCGTGGTCGAGACCTTGCGCGGCAAGCACGTTGATTGCGGTCATGGACGCGCCGAGGCCCCATCCATACAGGAAGAGCGCTGCCCAATGGAGAGACGTTGAGAAGGCAAGAAGGATCGCAAACACGGCAGTGACTGCAAGCCCCAGAATCAGCGTGAGCGCAACGCGCCGGCGCACAAAGAGTGCTGCGATCAACTGTCCGGAGAACTGCAGCGCAAGCAAGCGTCCGGCAACGGCATCTTGGCCCGGCGAAAGGACGGATGGGAGCAGATTCGCCGTAAGTACAGTGGCGAACCCGGTAACAAAAAAAGCGATGTAAAAGAGTGCGGCAGAGCGGTCACGCATGGACGCGCTCAGTCAGTCCATGTGGATGGAGCGAAGGTCGACACTGCGCCAGTCGCCATGTTCAATGGCCGCTCGAATCTGCGCGGGTGTCTTGCCCTGTTTTGTCTGCTCGTAGGCAAACGCCGCCTCGCTCATGCAGACGGTGCAGGTGGCTCCGTGGCTGTTCTCAAAGCATGAGTGCAGGCTCTTGTGTCCCATGGCGCGGTCGCACCAGCAGTAACAGGGCATTTGATAAATCACGTCAGGAATAGCCGAGGCCATCTGATAGGCGGCTGTTTGGTACTTGTGCGTGAAGAACTCGCCCGTCCACTCATCCTGCTTGAGCAATGGCGGTGTGGACGGCTTCAGCGGGCCATTATGATACGCGGGGTATGGCGAGTCTTTGGATACCCACTGTGCGGATGCTGCAATCGTCAGCAGGGCAAGCGCCAGCAGTCCGGAAACACGATTTCCAGTAAACGCGCACCCCATCGTCTGATGATACGCCTGCTGCTTCCGCGTCCAGCGGCGAAGCAGGTTCCCCATGCTGAAAACGTGCCCACTTCGACCGTCTGCACCGGCATCACAGCCGATTGACGCTTCACCCGAATGCGTTATTCCTCTAAGCTTGCGTGTGGGACTGCTTTGACGGAAAACTCTCACTTGCCTTCAGGGCGCGCAGAAGCAAGGACGGATGTGTCACGCGCATGGCCGCGCATGTGGCTCGTGATGTCTCTGGTGCTGTTTTTAGTGCAGGTGCTGCCGTATCTCTCATACCGGTGGGTGACGGACGAAAGCTGGTACGCCGGTCCGGCGTACTCGCTGATGCAGGGGCATGGCATGGCCGATCCTGAGATTGGGCCGAATGATCTGGAGCATTTTCTGGACACACGCCCGCCCGGGACGGCGTTGGTGATGGCTGCCTCATTCCGCGCACTGGGAACGAGCGTGATCACCGCGCGTCTTGGTTCTGTGTTGGCGGGCCTTGCCGTTCTCTTGCTGACGTGGCGGCTGACGCGGCGCTTGCTTGGAAACACTGGCGCGGCCGTCGCCGTGCTGGTGACCGGGACGGATAATTTGCTGGTCGCCGCTGCGCGCACGGCACGGCCGGAGGCACTAACCACCATGGCGGTGCTGGTGGCGTTGCTGGCGATGCGCCAGTATGACGCGAGCGATACTCCGAGGCGATGGTTGTGGGCGCTGGTAAGCGGTTTGCTTGCGGCAGTGGCTGCGATGTGCCACATCACCATGGCTGGCTATGCGGTCTCGCTCGGCCTGCTGGCACTTGCCATCGATCGCCGGCGTGGCGAAAACGGCCTTCGCGGGCCGTTGCTGCTCGTTACAGGGTTTGCAACGGGCCTCCTGCCGTTTGCTGCTTGGGTGTTGACCAGACCGCTGGGGCCGGCCTCATTCCGGGTGGAGTATCTGAAACGCGCTGCCGGGGGCGCCGGCGCGGCGGCACGTCTGACGAGTGAGTTGCACCGGTACAACGACGTACTCGGACTGGGCATGCTGCATGGCCACGGCCTTGAGTCTGTACCGGTACGGCTTCCCATTCCGCTGGCACTTCTGTTTGCGACGTTGCTGCTGTGGCGATATGCACGGCAATGGTTTTACCTTGAGCTGATGCTTCTGCTGCCCTCGCTGCTGTGGCTGGTGGAAACAGTCAACAAATCATCCCGGTATCTCGCGCTGGTAGCACCGGTGCTGGGGTTCGCGTTTGGAGCGGCTGTCGCGGCGGCGCGAGCCCGTGACGCGAAGTATCGCATGGTGCTTGCGTTCAGCGGGTTTGTGGTAGTTGCGCAGTGCGGGGCGAATCTCTTCCTGCTGCGCGCGGCGCACAGGGCGGATTACAACCGGACCGGAGCCCTGCTGAATGCGGCGGTTCCACCGGGAGAGCCGGTGTATGCCACGATTACGTTCTGGCTGGGGATGCGCGACCGCACGTTTATTTCACGAGAACGCACGACACCGGAGATGGCCATGCGGAACGATAGCGTGCACTACTTTGTCCTGGGTGACCGGACACTGATGGACGGGACGGATGATCCGGCGTTCCTGGCAGCGACGCGGCACAGCCTTGACGAGATTGCGTCGCGCGGAAGCATGGTGCGGGAGATCAACGATCCGTACTACGGAGACCTGCGCGTGTACTGGATGCCCTAGTCAGCCGATGGTTGC
>CAXUBG010000172.1:0-6597 GCA_964249285.1 uncultured Terriglobus sp.
TGGACATCATCATCGGCCAGGGTCCGGCGGCGCGCACGCACGTCCTGGAAATCAGACCCTTCACCTTTGTCGCCGCCACCACACGTCCCGGCCTGCTCTCGTCGCCTCTACGCTCCCGCTTCGGCATCCTCTTGCGCTTGGAGTTCTACACGGACGACGATCTCCGCTTCATCGTGGAGCGCTCGGCGGAGGTCCTCGGCGTCCGCATCGACGCCGACGGCGCGGCGGAGATCGCCATGCGCTCCCGTGGCACACCGCGCATCGCCAACCGGCTCCTGCGCCGCGTGCGCGACTACGCACAGGTGCGCGCGGCTGGCGTCATCGACCTCGCCACAGCGCACGCCGCGCTGCAAATGCTTGAGGTGGACGCGCACGGCTTCGATGAACTCGACCGCCGCCTCCTGCGCACCATCATCGACAAATACGACGGCGGACCCGTCGGCCTCAACACCCTCGCCGCCGCGCTCGCCGAGGAAGAAGACGCGCTGGAGGAAGTCTACGAGCCGTTCCTTATGCAGATCGGCTTCCTGGACCGGACCCCCCGGGGCCGTGTCGCCACCCGCCGCGCGTATGAACACTTCGGCCTTGCCGTGCCCGTGAAGGCGGGCCTGTATGACCGGCCCACCCTCTTTGACGAGAGCCGCTGACGCAAACTGGCTCGCTATTCTGTACTCTCACGCACTTCGCACTTGCCCAAAGGTGTGCCCGGGTAGTACAAACGCCGTACAGCACCCCCCAATTCCAGCTACACCCCTTTGAGGTCACATGCGCACGTTTCGCAGGACACTTCCCTTTGCCGTTACTATCGCGGCAGCCGCTTTGAACGCACCGGTGAACGCTTCCGCAGCGGAACAGGCGGCGTTGAAAGCCCGCGTTGCTGCCGGGCAGCAGGTTGGCTTTGACGTCTATCTTCCGTTGCAGCACAGAGATGAGCTGAACACCCTGATCTCAAACCTGCACGACGACCGCTCACCGTCGTACCACAAGTGGCTGACCCCGGCGCAGTTCCACGCCCGCTTCGCCATGCCCCAAAGCAATGTGCAGGCCATCACCACGCAACTGCAGGCCAGCAATCTCACGGCCGTGCAGGTCTCGCCGCAACACCTTCACGTCACCGGCGCCGCGACCGACGTCGAGCGTGCGCTCACCACGCAGCTGCACACCGGCGTGTTTCCCAGCGGCAAGCAGAAAGTGGTCGCCGGCACCCCGATCCTGGCACCACAGGCAATCAGTAGCGCAGGTGCCATCATCACAGGCTTCTCCGGCAAGATCCGCATGCGGACGCATAGCCACTTGGCATCCACCGACAACCGGTACGCGACCAAGGGGCCATACTGGTTTGACGACCTGAAGCAGGCCTACGGCTGGCCCGCGTATCAGGCGTACAGCGGGACAGGCACCACAATCGGCATCTTGATCAGCAGCAGCATCAACCCCGCGGATATGACGACGTACTTTGGCCACGAGAAGTTGGCCGTACCGAAAATCTCAGAGGTCACCGTCGAGGGTGGAGCTCCGTTCGATCCCACTAGTGATGGTTCGTTTGAAGCCAACCTGGACGTGCAGCAGAGTGGAGGCATGGCACCGAACGCCAACATCGTCGTGTACAACATTCCAGACCTCAGCGATGATTCGATCCTGGCTGGCCTGGCGCAGATCGTGGAGGACAACAGGGCTGATGTCGTAAGCATGTCCTTCGGCCTGGGTGAAGTCTTTTATACCCCTGACTACAACGATGGCGATGACTTTACATATCTGCTGCTGCAGGAAAACGACCTGATGGCGCAGGGTACAGCGCAGGGCATCACGTTCGTGGCCTCCTCCGGTGATTCGGGAGCTCTCTCCGCGCCGCCGTTCGCTTGCTTCGTGACGACAGGTCCGTGCGGCAGTTATCAACCTTCCGTATCGTTCCCAGCATCCAGCCCGTACGTTGTTGGCGTGGGTGGCACGAATCTGAAGACAACCTATACTGCCGGGAATCTCAACTCTGCTTACATCAGCGAGCAGGCCTATGCCGATCCGCTGGCGTCGGACATCTTTTTTGGAACGGCGGCTACCGGCGCCTATTGGGGTTCGGGCGGTGGGAACAGCATTATCTTCCAAAAGCCGCTGTACCAGTATCTCGTCAAAACCGGCAGCAATAGTGTCCGCACCGTGCCGGATGTGTCGCTGCACATGGGCGGGTGCCCGCAGGGAACCGCAAACTGTAATCCAGATGATAGTGGTGATCTGGAGTACTTCGGAGGTCACCTGTACGGAGTCATCGGCACCAGCGCGTCAGCCCCGGACTTTGCCGGTCTCACGGCGTTAAACGTCCAGCGCTTCGGCACTCGCATGGGCAACGAGAACTACTACATCTACTCGCTGGCGGCAGCGCAGAACTTCGGCTTCCCGCTCCATGTCTTCCATCAGGGAACGCCTGGCTACAACGGCCTGTACTCCACCACGCCCTCCGGCTATAACCGCGTCCTCGGCAATGGAACGGTGATCGGTCGTAACTTCCTGCTGGCACCGCTGGTTCCGGCGGCAGGTACGCCCCAGACACCCAGCAACCCCTAAACCTGTCGCCCAGGGGCGCACAAGGTCACTTAGCCGTGTGAGCCTGGGTTACTGCTTCGCGGATGAAGGCCGGCTCTTGCCGGCCTTTGTCTTTTTAGCGGGTGCGGCGGTCGCAGCTTCCGCCGCGGCCAGCGCAGCAGCCTGCTGCTGCAGGTTGTCCTGCAACGCCGCGATCCGTTTCTCGCTCGCGTGCGCTGAGGCCAGAATGGCATCTCCCAGGTCGCGCCGGGCGCTATCCAGCAGAACGGCGGACTGGTCCAATGCGGTGCTCTGATCACGCGGCGCACCGGTGTGGGCAATCACCGTAACACGCAACAGCACGCTGTACAGCGCATCCAGGTTCAGCAGCACCGGCAGCGACGCCGCGGCGGAGTCCGGCACAGCATCCGCCGCGGAAAGCAGCGATGGAAGCGTCGTTCCGAGATCCTTCTGCATGGACGCCAGGTACCCGTCCACTTCATCCCGCACGGCCGTGGAACCCTTCCACCGGTTCAAATCGACCGCGCTGCCCGCCCGCGCCACACTGTCAATCGCTGGCTGCACCAGCGACGACGGCTTCTGCGTCGCACTCTGCGTCTCCTGCGCGGTACACCCCACGCACGCACACATTGCCAGAAGAGAAAAATACAACCGGTACATCCGTCAACTCCAGCCCCGCGAAGCCGGGGACTCGCATGGTTGTTATACGCGCCACCACGCAAGAAAGTCAGGCAGCAAGCCTTTCTCTCATACCTGAACCGCAGGCGAGACGAACACTTCCAAGGGGATCAAAATCGCCTTCACTCTGACAGGAAGCACACAAGCCCATGCACGGTTGCCAACGCTGTATCATGGCCGGGTGAACCGGTCCAGACTGTTGTCTTTCTCTTTCTGGAAGCACCTGCTTCCGTGCCTTGCTGCCGCGTCTTTCCTGACCCTCTCAGCCCAGCAGATCAAGCCCACCCAGGAACAGTTGCGCGAGAGCTTGGTCGCGGCAAGCAAACTATCAGCGCTGGAGAGCGAAGGCACGCCGCCCTTCCGGCTCTCCGCAACCTTTACCACGTTCGACTACAAGGGCAAGCCCGCAGGCGAAGGCACGCTCGACGAAGCTTGGCTGAAGCCTGGAACAGCCCGCCGCAAACTGACCATCGGCGGGCACACACAAGTCCAGATCTCACGGGATGGTTCTGTGCGGTACACCGGTGAGGATGTAACTGGCTCACCATTGCAACGGCGAGTGGTTGACGCGCTTCTTCAGTCAGTCCCTGCCGCACAGGACCTTCCGCAGGCGCGCGTTCTGGACTACAAACCTCTGAAACTTGGTAACAGTACTCTCGATTGCGTGCTTGCGAAGCCCAGATCAGCGACGGAAAAATCTTCTGCGGCAGAGGCGGCGAACACTGCTTTCTGCATGGATGCCGCATCGCACATCGTTCGCATTATCGAGGAACGGTACGACTTCGCGATCGTCTACAACAAGCTAGTCAAGTTCGGGGATCACATCATTGCGCAGGACATTCGGATATCGCAACGAGGCACGGTTCGTGCGGCATTGCAGGTGACAGGTATCGGAGCCGCGCCGGATTTGAAAGACGCGGACTTTGTCATTCCGGCTAACGCCGTAGACCTTAGCCGTGAGGACGTAGAGGTACCTGGCAGTGTCACCGCAGGCGGAAAAATCTCCGGCAGGCCGCCTCTTTATCCTGCCGAGGCAAGACGAAATCACATCAGCGGAACAGTTGTGCTGAGTGGTGTTATCGGAACAGATGGTCGCGTACGAGAACTGGATGTAGTCAGTTCGCCGTCACCGGACCTGACTGATTCAGCTATCAATGCGGTAAAGGACTGGCGTTACAAGCCATACCTTCTGAACGGCACTCCCACCCAGGTTCAAACGACATTTACGGTGAACTTCTCGTTCGGTTAGGGCTAAACAGTAATGCCCCGCGTAAACGGGGCATCACTATTCTGCGCAGTGCTCCGAATTACGAAGCAGATTCGACTGCAACCAATTGCGGCTGCTCGGAAACCGAACCAGCCACACCGCCCTTGCTGTCGCCCGGCTTGCGGATGTCGATGCCGCCCTTGAAGAACGCGCCGTCCTCAATCGAGATACGCGCGGCAACCACATCGCCCGTTAAGGAGCCTTCGCTGCGAATGTCAATCCTGTCGCTGGCCTGGCAGTTACCCCGCACCTTGCCCAGCACGACAATCTCACGCGCGGAGATGTTCGCGGCCACCTGCCCGTTGCGGCCCACCGTGACGCGGTTGCCCGGCAGCGTGATGGTGCCCTCAATGCGCCCATCGATGTAGAGCGACTCCGATCCGGTCACTTCGCCCTTGATCATCAGGCTCTTGCCAATGGTGGCCTGCTCGCCAGTCGCGGTGGCGGCCTGCGGCGTCGCGGTGCGGCTGCTGGGCTGCTCATACGCAGGCGTACCAACCGCGGTCGGGATGGATGGGCGTACCGGTTCAGGAGTGGTGGGCGTCGTGTTGCCGGAGCCGGGAGTGTTGGGTTTCCACATGAGCTTCTTGAATATCCTTTCGGCTTGAAATCCGGGCGCGAGGCGTATGCGGCACGCGCCTCTTGCGCAGAAATGTCCTTCACGCATCTTACTCCGCGCCACACCGTGCGAAAGCGGGTACAACGCGGAAATCTCTTCCAGACGTACCGGAACCGATGTCGATACGCGAAGAGATTTTCGCCACGACGCCAGGGAACCAGGTTGCGTTTGCATCCGGCACGGGTTACCCTTCACCGCGTATGCGTCTCCCCCACGCGTCCCGTTTTTTGTGCCTTCTGCTGCTCGCAACAGATCTCCACGCAGCCGCGCCAAAGGTCCACACCGTCACCCTCGGACCGGTACGCCGCGTCCCCTATGTCGCCGCGGATGTCGCGCGCGAGGCCAAGGAGGACGAAGCCAGTTCCCTCCGTGTGCGCGGCCTTTACGTCGACGACAAACTCAGGGAGTGGACCACCGGCGACCAGCACGACGTGACCGACCGCAGCTTTGTCACCCGCCGCGTCCTGCACATCAACGACGCCCTGCCCGGTGAGAAATCGGGCCGCTGGGTCTGGCAGCCCGGCCCATGGATTCTGGTCGACCGCGTCACTGGCCGCGTTTCCGCGCTGCACTTGCCGGAGTTTGACAGCAGCATTAGCGACGTCACCTGGTATCGCGATTACGCCGCCTACTGCGGCATCCACACCACCGCGAAGGGCAGCGCTCTCATGGCAGAGGTCTGGCAAATCGGCGCGCGCCGGCCCGCTTTACAGAAGGGCATCGGCGCATGGCCCCAGCCGGAGCGCGTCCGGCCCGTCTGCGCAGCCGCCGTGTGGCAGCGCGAACCCATGCGCGTCACCATGAAGCTCACCGGTGGCGAACCCATGGAGTTCAGCGTCGTCGGCACGTCCTCGCTGCTGGTGGAAGACGGTGAAGGCGGCGACGACGACAACTGAAGTGCAACAGCAAGGGCCGGTGCAATCGCACCGGCCCTGAACATTGTTGCAACCCCGCCAGCTACCGGCGGTAGCCATAGCGGCCATCCAGCGGACGCGGCCCGTAATATCCGCGGCCGGGGTAGCCATGGTAGTAGCCGCCCACATAGGGTCGCCCGTAGTAGCCGTAGGAACCGTAATAGCCCGGTCCATAGCTGTACGGGTACCCGTAGCCATAGGGGTAAGGCCGCACATAACGCGGGCCGTAGTAGCCGCCGCCATACACCGGTCCGCCAATGCTGATGCCCACGCCAAAGCGCTGCGCCTCAGCCTTCTGCGGTGCAGCCAGCAGCAGCGCACCAGCCAGTGCCGCGCCCGTCAAACCTTTCGCAATCGCCGTCATCATCTTCATCGTTGTACCCTCCCAACGTGCACTAGGATGAACCCACTCTCGCGGCAAGTGTTGCGTGTAAGTAGCTGAACGGGCGTGTAAAAACGGCACCAGCCTCCGTTTCTCGATGCGGTGATGAGAAGAGGAGCGGCCTTCCTAAAATGCTGTCGGAAAGGCGTGGCTTCAGCCCTGACACCTGAACTGGCCGCTCTTGGAAGGGCATGGTTTT
>CAXUBG010000173.1:0-6564 GCA_964249285.1 uncultured Terriglobus sp.
GGGAAGCCCTACCCGCAGTGGATGGAGTTGACGGAGAGTGGCGGGACGGTGCAAGGCAAGGTGCAGCCGCGGGGCGGTGCATGGCGTCCCATCGTGGGCGCGCACATGGATGGGAGCAAGCTGATCGTGGATGTGGGTCCCGCGGGCGGTCCCAACGGTGCCAGTACCGAGATCAACTGGGAGCTCACGTCCTCCAGCGCGGGCACGATCGCTGGCGTGGAGAAGCGCGGCGATGCCGATGGCCCGGCGCTCGCTGGAGTAAGGGCACCGCTGCTGGACCGGCCCACGCCGAAGACGTGGACAAAGCCCCGGCCCCTGTTCGACGGCAAGGATTTGAATGGCTGGGAGCCGCTTGGCACGGTCGACAACAACAAGTGGGTGGCGCGGGATGGGGAGCTGGTGAATGATAACCCGGAAGTGCCCGGCCAACGCATGCGCCCGGCAGCCAACATCATGACGACGGAGAAGTTTCAGGACTTTAAGCTGCATATTGAAGTGAACTGCCCGGAAGGCGGCAACAGCGGCATTTACCTGCGCGGCCGGTATGAGCTGCAGGTTGGCACGGAAGGCGGCAAGCTGCCGTCGCATGAGATGGGCGCGATCTACAGCTGGTATCCGCCGCCGGCGGGCGCTGCCAACAATCTGGGACAATGGACGAGCTTTGACGTGACATTTGTGGGCAGGCATGTCACGGTGTTGCGCGATGGCAACTTGTACCACGACAACGTGGAGATTCCCGGTCCAACAGGCGGTGCCCTGGACAGCAACGAAGCCGAGCCAGGACCGTTCTACCTGCAGGGCGACCACCACGGTGTGATTATGTACCGGAATATCACGATTTCGGTTCCGGCAAAGTAGGCTGTGGCTTGCCGGCTTGTCGTTCGCGAACGTACGCCTCGGAAAGTATGGCGTCGTAGATGTTGTGCTCTCCGATCCTGAACCAGAGATACTGGCCGCTCAGCCTGATCGAGAGAGCACGGTATTTCAGCGTTACCCGCACCGACCAGATTTCCTGGCCGTGGCGCTCTCCGACCTTTTAGTTGCAACGACGGGTGCTGCGGATTAGCTTTGAGCAGCGCAAACTGCTTATCCGCGCGGGCGCGGATGCTCATGAGAAGAGCGTGGTAGTCGTTCCAGAAGTTAGCGTTCGCGCTATGATTCACGCGCGTCAGAGAGGCTGAGTCTCTCCGGCTTTGTGATCAGTCAGAGCGCGGAGAATACGATCATCGATGCGGCCGGCATCGAGATCTGTCTTCAATCGTGTGTCGATAGGACAGCTCCGGTCCATCCACGTATACAACTCGTCCAACTCTTCTGGCGAGAGTGCACTGATGGCACGTTCGATTTCTAGCACAGTGTTCATGCGCAACGCTCCTCAAGCAGGATACTCTGCGCGGCGGCCAACTCGACTACCGCCTGCGGCGGCGGATCATGGTGCCTGTCATGCCTGCCAGGCCGGTGGCGAGCAGCACCAGTGACGTTGGTTCTGGCGTGACCGTGGAGACATTGCCGATGGCGAAGGCGTTGGCACTGGTCAGGGTGACGGAGCTTGTTGGCCCTGTCAACTGAAGACTTGCGGTGCCCTCGGGCTCTCCGAGCGGAAGCCCGTCGGGGCTGGCGAGGAAGGTTGCCGTCTGACCCGTGTTTGCGAGAACCACCAGTGAATCCGTTGTGCTGTAGCTATCCAGGATGGCGAACGGGATGGTCACTGTTCCAGCGATGGGCGCGGAGAACGTGATCGTCAAGGGGTCGGTGCCGAAGAAATTGTTGTCGAGCAGGGCGGTGTTGAAGGTGAGCAGACCGGAAGTGCTCTGGACCTGGAATCCGTTTCCGGCAGGTGAAGTGTAGGTCGCTGTCAGTCCGCCCGAGGTGATGCTGAAGGTGGGTGTGGCACCGACGGACCCCGCGAGACCAAACGTGGTGGCGTGTGCGGTGCCGCTGACCGCGAGTGCGGCAAGTGAGGTGAAGAGAAGAGAGCGAAACGACATGGTGCCTCCATTGTTCAGTGTGAAACTAACGAACGCCCCCGGAAGGGCGGGGACTGCACGTGCGTTACTGCAGCGGAGACGGACTCATGAGGCCGCCTCCAAGCCAGAGCGCGTTGGGTCCGCGTTCCAGGTGGTACGTTTTACCTACCGTGCGGCTGTAGATTTCGCCGTAGTTTCCCACAGCGGCGATGACAGGAACGGCCCAATCCGCCGGCAGGCCGAGCGCCTGGCCAACCGACCTGTCGGCGCCCAGCAACCTGCGCGCGGCGAGGTCTGTGCGCGTTGTGGACTGGGTCACGTTTGCCTTGGTGATGCCGAGCGCCTCCGCTTCGATCAGAGCACTCATGGTCATGCTTACGAGGAGGGCAAATCTCTGATCGCCCGAGTGATAGGCGGGGGCGACAGGTTCAAGGCCGAAGCGCTCTGGAAGGAAGACGAACTCTGGCGCGTTCGCGGGAAAGTCGGCACGCGATTCCGCCAGCCTTGATTCCAATGCGGAACCGGCGGCGCAGTGCGCAACAGCGACGGACGCGTCCATCTCGCCCTGTTCAGAGTGCGCCTGCAGGCCGTACGCAATGTTGTGTTCGGTCATGTAATCGCGGAGCCGCTGCTCGGAGGGCGTGTTGTTCATGGCGCAGATCAGCTTGCCGCGCAGACCGGCCGCCCCGTTGAACCCTGCCGCGGCGGGCACCATGAATCGCTGCGTGTCATAGAACAACGGTGGACCAAAGGCGACTCCGTATTGCATGCCGCTTTCCGCTGACGGGGAGAGGCCGGCGGCGATGTGTACCTGACCCGCCTTGACCGCCTGCAGGGCTTCTGCTTCCGCCGGGAAGCGGACGACTTCGACAGGCGCGTTGGGTCCCAGAACGGCGACGGCGACCGCCTCACAAAAGGCCGATCCAAGTGTGGACAGGTTGCCGTGTTCGCCTTGACCATCCCAATCGTCGACCGTTTCGACGATTCCACAGACCAGCCGTCCGGCGTTGTGTATTGCAGGGATGATTGCTGGCTTCTGAGGCTCTGCCGCGATGGCTGGCGAGCGTGCCGCGTTTTGCGGGGCCTTCGGAGGCGCTGCCGGTTGTGCAGACGCGGCGGCACTCAGGGCGGTCATGACGATGGTAAGAAAGCGATGCATACTCTCCCAAGCAGAGGAGCGGCTGGCGCACCAGCCGCTTTCCCTTCGCTGCGTTACGGGATCCAGGTTGGCGAAGTTGGCGTGCCGGGAGACTGCGACGGGCGCGGGTTGACGTCAAGCGGATAGGGGTCGGACGGCGTTCCTGCCTTGTATGCCGCGGCGGAGGTGAAGTCCGTGGGAAGGACGCCGATGGCCTGGCAGGCTCCGTTGGTGTAGCCGTTGGCGGAGAAGCCGGCGGTTGCGAGGTGTGGAAGCGTGTTGATCTGCGCTGGCGTGAACGTTGCGGCGGCCGGCGCGATGGGTGTGTTGTTCTGCAATCTGGTGTAATCGAATGCTTCCGTCAGATCGCCCAGCTGGTTGGTTGGATCGTCGGAAGGTCCGAGGTTTGCCTGTCCGAGATTCGCCTTGCCAAGTTGACGGGCGTGCGCCTCATCGGGAAGGTTCGCGAGCGGAACCAGATTGAAGAGTTCGTCCATGAATTTGATCAGGGAGCCGTGCTCGCTGTACTGGTGCGAGATGCTTCCCTGCAAGGACCAAGGTGAGAGAACGAGGGTGGGGATGCGCGGTCCTGCTGCCAGGATGCTGCCATCGGCAAGCGTGCTGCGCTGGCTGATCTGCTCGTGGTCATAGAAGCCGTCCGTCTCATCGTAGGTGATGATGATGGCGCTCTGGTTCCAGTACGGGGAGTTCGCGATCGCGCTAATCGCCTGTGCCGCGAATGCTTCCGAGATCTGGTGATCGGAGTAGGCCGGGTGATCGTCATTGCCGATGAAGGCGTGCTGAATGCCGGGTGTGGGATCGAGAGGGACCAGGCCCTGGTTGTTGCTGTAGCCACCGCGCAGATAGAACACGCCGCCGCTGCTGGGCAAGGTTTGCGCGGTGACGGCGTTGATGAAGTCCTGGGCGCCATGCAGATTGTTGTTCAGAACGTTTGTGTTGTCGGCCAGGTAGCCGAAATACTGCGGTCCATTGTGGTGCAGGACATAGCCTGTGTAGAGGCTGGGATTGCCGGTGGGGTTGGGGGTTCCGGTGTTCTGCGGCTCATAGGGATCGGGCGCATCGTTGCCGTTGAATCCCTGCTGAAACCAACCCCAGGGGACGGTTTGATTTTTTGCCGCGATGGTGAAGACGTCGTGCTGCACGTCTGCGAGATCGGCGCGGGGGTTCTGGTCGCTCTGGATGGTTTGGCCTATGGTGGAGCCCATGAACGACAGGGGGAGCGTGGCAAAGGTCAGGTTCAGCGCGGGGTTAGCGGCATTCTCATCGAAGTTATAGGGCGGCTTGACGGCGCTTGGATCCTTGAGCGATCCGGGGAACGGGCCTGGATCGGCGATCACCGGAACGTAGGCAGACGTGTTGCCAGCAGGACCGGAGTAGGTGGCACCCTTCACGTTGGGGAACGCGGGGTTTGCGTAGGTGATGGAGGGTGCCTCGTTGGGGTGCAGCGCCCACTGCGTCTCGCCTGACTGGCCGGCGATGATCGCGATCGCATTGGGCGTGGATGGACCGACGGTCGTCTGGTGGAAGTTGTCAAACAGGACGAAGTTTTTTGCCCAGGACCACATGAAGGGAATGGTGTCGCAATCAAGGTGGCTTAGGTCTGTTTCCGCCTGCTGCTTTTGCGCGAGCGTGACGGCGGTGGGTGCCGCTCCGTTCGATTTGACGATGTTGCCGGACGCGTCCGTCGTGAGACCTTCCTGGTTCATGGAGTAGCGGTCGTTTGCCGCGACGCCGCCGGTGACGTGCAGATCGTTGGCCATGCCCTGGTGGCTGTGATCGACCGAGACCAGATCGGCGGGATAGACCGGCACGATGCTGCCACCGCTGTTGTACCCGCCCTGCTGGACGGCTTGCGGCATGAGGAACGGCGTTTGTGTTACAGGGTTGAGTGATGTGTCGAGATAGCGCTGCGTGAAGTTCGGCAGCTGATTGGCCGGGGTGTAGCCCGGAGGCGCGGCGTACAGGCCATTGGCACCGGGGAACGTGCCGAAGAAGTGATCGAAGGACTCGTTCTCATGGAAGATGACGAAGACGTACTTCACATGCTGCTGCAGGAGGGCAATCTTTTGCTGCAGCGTCAGGGCGGGTGCGGCAGGCGCGGATCCCTGAGGACCGGCGGCGACCGCGGCTGTACTGTTGGTGATCAAGGCCGCCATGCCGATTGAGGCTAACGACTTCTTCAGCCAGGTGCGTCGTGACATCTGCGTTCACTCCTGTGTTTCCGGGTAGGTGAACCAAGTTGTACATGTGCCCTGAGTACAGACAAGAGGGTAGGGGCCTCTTTGGGCGAGAATTCACGGGGAAATAACAGTGTTGAGGATTGGCGGTAGCCGCCGCTCGCCTCAGCGGCTGAAGCCGCTCTTCCCGATCTGTTTCTTTGACACGGCTTAAGCCGTGTCCCTCCGAACGAGAGGCTTCCTATGCTTTTGACGCGCTGTGTTCGGGAGAAACCCACCCATCCGCTTCGCATATGTATGGGGCACCCGCACCTGACACCCGGCGGCTCGGAACCACCCTTAGCGGGGCATGTCGCGGTGGGAGACTTTGGTGCGGTAGCCTGCGTCGGCGAGGCGTTTGCGGATATCTTCCGCGAGGGCGACGGAGCGGTGCTGGCCGCCCGTGCAGCCAAAGGCAATGGTCAGGTAGCTCTTCCCTTCCTTGACGTAATACGGCAGGAGGAAGAGGAGCATCTCCGTCGTGCGCTGCAGGAACTCCGCGGTTTGCGGGAAGCTCATGACGTACTCGGCGACTTTGGGGTCGCGGCCGGTGAGCGGGCGGAACTCCGGGATGAAGTGCGGGTTGGGCAGGAAGCGGACGTCGAAGACGAGGTCGGCCTCGGGCGGGACGCCGTTTTTGAAGCCGAAGCTCATGGTGGAGAGCAGGAGCGGCTGCTCACCCTCGCGGCGGCTGAACTGCGCGTTGATGTGGGCGCGGAGTTCGTGCACGTTGAACTTGGAGGTGTCGAGGAGCACATCGGCGAGGTTGCGCACGGGGTCCATGCGCTCGCGCTCGGCGGCGATGCTTTCGCTGACGAGTTCGTCGCGGCGGAGCGGATGCGGGCGGCGCGTTTCAGAGAAGCGGCGGACGAGCACGTCATTCGCGGCTTCGAGGTACACGACGGAGGTGGGGAGGATTTTGCGAACCTGCTGCAGGATGGAGGGGAAGCGGTCGATGAGGCCCTCGCGCACG
Organism: uncultured Terriglobus sp.; assembly: GCA_964249285.1. GTDB lineage: Bacteria > Acidobacteriota > Terriglobia > Terriglobales > Acidobacteriaceae > Terriglobus. Next base: position 6,316 of record CAXUBG010000173.1, read on the forward strand.
TCGACGACGAGGACGGCGCGCGTGATTTCGGCTGATCCGCGGACGAGTTCGGCAAATTGCGGGATGAGTTCGAACGGGAGGTTATCGACGGCGTAGAAGCCGAGGTCCTCAAAGGCGCGGAGGGCGGAGGCTTTGCCGGCACCGGAGAGGCCGGTCAGGATGACGAGTTCGCCGGCGGGCGGCGCCGGTGGCTTTTCCGCTGCTCCGGCGGTATTGTCGCGGAGATGTGGGTCGAGCGGCTGGTTGATG
>CAXUBG010000174.1:0-6502 GCA_964249285.1 uncultured Terriglobus sp.
ATCGGCGGCACCGTCTCCGCCGTCACCATGCTTGGCGGCCTGCAACTTTACACCGTGACGCTCACCGCGGGCTCTGCCCTGGCAACGCTGACAGGCGAAAGCACCGTCCAGGTCTACACCACGCAAACCACTCAAAATACGGCAAGCACTACCATCACCACGGGCAGCACCGTCCGCTTCAACGGTCTGCTCTTCAAGAGCGCTGGGGCGCTCACGATGCTGGCCGGTGGCTGCTCCGATGGTGAGGGGACAGCGCCGCCACAGCATCACTAGCGAACGGAACGGCGGCTCACCTGCTTCTCACGGTCCAAGGTGAGCCGCCAGACTGGACACCGGAAACTTCAACTTTGTCGCGCGCTCCGTGCGTCATGGCTACCAAACCTGCAACAATGGCTGTCGAATCGCATTGCGACGAGAAGCAGCCCAGGGGTAGCGATGGATCAGCAGGGACGTGACATGAGCTTTTCTCCGGCGGTATACGGTGTGCCGGACCTTCAATCCCAGCGAGGGGGATTGCCGGCTCCCATGCTGCGGCCGCTTTCTACCGGGGAAGTGCTCGACCGGACCTTTACCCTGTATCGCAAGCAGTTCTGGCTGTTCACCGGAATAGGCGCGCTGCCCGCCGCGATTGTGACGCTTTCAAGCGTTGCGCGAATGATCTACCTTGCCGTCAACCACCGCTCCAGCACCGTGCTTCCGGGTGCGCCGCCAAACGTCCTGGCAGATGCCGTGAACAACCTGGCTGCCGCACAGATCTACTTTCTTCCCGCGACCATTCTCTTTGTTCTTGCGTATGGCGTGTCGCACGCGGCCATTGTGGATGCGGTCGGTCGTATTACACAGGCCACCCCGGTCAGTGCCGGATCGGCGTACCGCGCAGTCACTCCGCATTGGCTTCGTTGGGCGGGAATCGCAATGCGGCAGTTCTGGAGCTTCTTCTGGCCTCTCCTTCCGCCTCTTTTGCTGCTCGGCGTCTCACTTGCCATCCCGTCCGTGCGCAACAACGCTGTTGCCGCTGGTCTTATATTCCTCGCCTTTGGTGTGCTCATGGGTGGCGGATTCGTCTTCGGGATCATCAATCTGTTGCGCGTGACTCTGGCTATTCCCGCGGGCGTGCAGGAAAACTTCGGTGTGAACGCAGCCATACGCCGGTCCAGGATGCTGGTGGCCGGCCGTAAAGGGCGTATCTTCCTGGCTCTGCTGCTGGTCTACGCCCTCCAGCTGGTCGCTGGAGGCGTTCAGGCACCGCTCGTTCTCCTGGCACTGACAACCCATGGCGGCCAGCAGACCATGTTGCAAGCCATCGAACTGATTGTGCAATTCGTCACGACGGCGCTGGTCGGTCCCGTCGCATCCATTGCGCTCTGTCTGTTCTATATTGACGAGCGCGTGCGCCGGGAAGGCTTTGATATCGAATTGCTCATGCGTCGCACCTTTACCGTTCCTCCCGCGACGCCGCCGGCAAGTGCTGCGGCTTCTCCATTGCCAGCAGGCCCTTCCGCGTGAGCGTTCGCCCGGGAGTGTACGCAGCGGTCTTAGGTGCATCGCTTATTCCCGCAAGCAGCGGCATGGCTGCGCAAGCGCCGCAGCCCATGGTGCCGCACGCGGGACTACCGGGGCTGCGTACCGTCACCCCCGCTCAATACGGGGACCACCTGCGAGGCCTGCAAACGCTCGTGGCTGCGTGCCAGCGCAGCGAGGCGGCGTGTGATTCCAAACAGGTAGGTGACCTTGATGACGTAGTGCATACCGTTGCGGAACCGGACTACAGGGAGCGGTACGGCTGGCTGCGCGATCTGCTGGAGGATCGCAACGATCCGGGACACAAGCGCCGCAATGATCTCCTGCCCGCAGCGGCGCAACGGCTTCGGGAGCAACTGACTGAGCTGGAAGGAGCTCCGTCCAACATCTCGTTAACCGCCTCGCAAAAGTCCGCTCGTCGCACCGTTCTCGCGCGCAAAGAGTTTCGCGGCACCGAGAGCTACTCCTGGCGCGATCGCTTGGACGCGTGGATCTCGAAGTGGCTCGACCGGCTCTTTGGCGGTGTGTCGACTCTGGGCCGCATGGCTCCCTGGATTGGAACGGTCATCGAGTGGGGCACGCTTCTCACCGCTGCTTTGCTGCTCTTCGTCTGGATCTACCGTTCGCTCGACCGGCAGCGCGTTGCCATTGGACGCCTTACCGGTGGCGCGGCGCAGGCGCAACAGCGTGCCGAGTCCCGCGCCTGGGCAGAGAAGGCACGCGCCCTGGCCGAACGCGGCGAGTGGCGCGACGCCGTCCATGCAATCTATTGGGCTTCCATTGTGCTGCTGGAAGACCGCCGCACCCTCCGCCGCAATGCCACACGCACACCACGCGAAGCTCTGCGCCTCATCGACCCTGCCTCGCACCTGCGCGAGCCGTTGCAGGCACAAACCGCTGCGTTCGAGCGCATCTGGTACGGCCTGCGCCCGGCCGCCGCTGGCGACTACCAAGCCGCGCTGCAACGGTACAACGCCTTGCAGGCCGGCCACCCGGCTGTGGCGGTTCACACGTGAGCGCGCCAAACAGGGACCGCCGCACTGTCCTCTGGCTTGCGGCTGGAGCGCTGCTGCTCATCGTGCTCACGTCCGTCTTCGCGCCGGCAACGCGCGATGACGATCCAACACCAAGCAGCTACAACACCGGTACCCACGGGGCCAAGGCTGCGTACCTTCTGCTCGGCGTTCTCGGGTACACGATTCAACGTTCCGGTGTGACATCGGCTGCGGCGTTGGACAGCGTTGATGCCCCGCACACCACCTACATCCTTGCCGGGCCGAATGCACCGGTGGAAGGCGCGCAGAAGGCTGAATATGCCGCCGTCGAAGGCTTCCTGCAGCGGGGAGGCCGCGTCCTGGCGACGGGCCTTCCAGGAGCCTTCTTCTTGCCGGGCGGTCGCACGGGACAGCCAACCGAACTGATCGATGGTCTCTGCAATACCACACCGGAGGGCCGCAGCCGCTACGCCGGCGCAGGTTCCGTCGCGTTGTATAGCCAGTCACCCTGGAACGCCATGGAACCGCTTGTCCGCGTCGACGCGCGTTGCGGCAACGATGCGGTCGTGGTGCACCGCACCTACCCCCATGGCGGAGAGTTCGTCTGGTGGAGTTCCGCTGAACCCCTGACGAATCGCGGCATTGCGCAGGACAGCAGTCTCCGTCTTCTCCTAGCGTCGGTCGGTCCTCCAGATGGCCCGGCCGCCCGGCATATCCTCTTCGACGAGTTTTACCACGGTCCGCAAGGCGCGCCGTCGGACTACCTGCGCGGGCTTCCACTTCGCTCCCTGCTCATCCAGGCGGCGCTTGTCTTTCTTTTGCTCCTTCTTAGCTTTAGCCGGCGTACCGGTCCTGTACAGGAGCCGGTGCTGGTTCCGCGCACCTCACCGGTTGAGTTCGCCAGCAACATGGGTGCTCTCTACCAGCGCGCCGGTGCCACCCAGGCGGTTACCGAAGCCGCCCGGCGCCGTCTGCTGCATCTGCTGAGCACCGCCTGCGGTCTGCCTGCCGATCTTCTGCACGGCTCAGCAGCCGGTATCGCCGCAGCCGTCCACAGCCGCTTCGGCCTCGATGCCGAACCTCTTCAAGCCGCCCTTGAACGTGCGGAGCAGGCGCGCTATGAAAAGCTGCGCCCGCGCGAGGCGCTGTACCTGGTGCGGGCGCTTGACCGCGAGACCGAACGCCTGCGACGCTTTACCGATCCACACGCAAAAACAGCTCACAGCACACTGACCTTGGAGACAACACCGTGACACAGGAAACAGGCGCCTCGCTCGAACTCTTCCGCAGTGGCCGCGTGGAATTGGGGCGGGTGCTCGCCGGGCAGGACGGGCTCATCGATCAGGCCTTGCTTACGCTGCTGTGCGGTGGTCACGCGCTCATTGAAGGCGTCCCCGGCGTCGCGAAGACGTTAGCCGTGAAAACGCTTGCACGCTTTCTCGCATTGGACTATCGCCGCGTGCAGGGCACCCCGGACACCATGCCCGCCGACATTCTTGGAACCAACGTGTTCTCGCCCAAGACTGGCGAGTTTTCCCTTCATCGCGGACCTGTCTTCACGCAGTTCTTATTAGCTGACGAGATCAACCGCATGCCTCCGCGCACCCAGGCCGCCCTGCTGGAAAGCATGGAGGAGCGCCAGGTCACACTCGACGGCGAAACCCACCCCCTCGACCGTTACTTCACGACCTTTGCCACGCAAAATCCCCTCGACTTCGAGGGCACCTATCCGCTGCCCGAAGCCCAGCTGGACCGCTTTCTTCTAAAGATTCGCGTCAGCTATCCCGGCGCGGCGGACGAGCGCACCATCCTTGAGCGCCACCATGCGCTCGCCACGGGCGACCGAATGGAAGATGTGCGCATCGCCATCATTGCGCCCGGCCTGCTTGACGCCGCGCGGCAGGAGGTCCGGGCCGTTCAGGTTGAACCCGCCCTCTTCGATTACCTGCTCGCGATCGTGCGACGCACCCGCGAATGGCCAACGCTCGCCCTTGGCGCATCACCCCGCGCAAGCGCCAGCCTGCTGCTGGTTGCAAAGGGCTGCGCCGCACGCGAGGGCAGGGCCTTCCTTCTGCCCGATGATGTCAAAGCCGCTGCGGTTCCCTCGCTCCGCCACCGTCTCATCCTCAAGCCGGAAGCGGAGCTGGAAGGCTTCGACACGGATCGCGTGATCGAGGACATTCTCGCCGCAACTCCTCTGCCAAAGTAGCGCGCGTGCAGACCCTCATCCCAGAACCGGTCAGCGCGCGGGCGCACCCAAAAGGAAAGCGCCTTGGCCGTGCGCTCGGCTTTGGACTCACCGTGCGCACGCTGGTCTTGCTCTTAGCTGCAACGCTCCTTAGCATTCCGGCGTTCCTGCACAGCCGCACACCCTGGCTTATGTTTGGCGGAGACGCGATCCTGCTGCTAACCGCGCTCGCCGACGCCGCCCTGCTGCCCGCTCCCGAGCGCTTCACGCTGACACGCCGCTTTCTCCACGCTCCAGAACTCGGCATCGCGGTGGAGATCGAACTGACTGCAACGCACGATGCGGCAGGCGTCTATACCCTCAGGCTGGCTGACGACCTGCACGCGGGCATCCGCGCACTTGCGATGCCACTGACGCTGGTCTGCTACCCGAACGACCCGGCCATCTGCATCTATCAAGCGGTCCCTTCCCGGCGCGGTGATCTTCCGCTTGGGGAACTCTACCTTCGCTACCGCGGCGTGCTCGGATTCACCGAACGCTGGGCTGTCGCCGATTTGCGGCAGACGGTACGCGTCTACGCCGCGGGCGAGCAGGCGAATGAGTCATCCGGACTGTACCTGCTGCGCGCACGGCAGATTGAACTCGAGAAGCGGCGTCTGCGCCAGATTGGCCTCGGCCGTGAGTTCGAAACCATGCGGGACTACCAGCCCGGCGATGAGGTTCGCAACATCTCCTGGACCGCCACCGCACGGCACAATCGCCTGATCACGCAGCAATACACCACCGAGCGCTCTCAACAGGTGTGGATCGTGCTGGATGCGGGCCGCCTCTCGCGGACGGCTTACCGTCTGGACAGCACGGCGGCAACAGGCGCCAAGGTGCCCGAAGCTCCACCCAGACAAACGGCAAACCTGGAAGAGAGGCCTTTCGCGAGAGGTACATCGCTGAACGAAGACGGCATTGCGCTCCGCCTTGTCACCCAGCTTGATCAGGCCGCCTCCGCAGCCGGCCTGCTCGCCCGCGTCATCACGCAGTCCGGCGACCGCTGCGCTCTCCTGACCTATGGCCGGAACATTCAGCAGCAACTGCTGCCCGGCACCGGCGCATTGCACCTGCGCCGCCTCATCGACGCGCTCTCCCAGGTCCGCTCCGAAGCCGCCGAAGCCGATCACTTGCTCGCCTCCACGCGCCTGCGCCAACTGCAGCGCCGCCGCAGCATGGTGCTCTGGATCACAGAGATGACCGAGAGTGCGGGACGTCCGGAGATCGTGTCCGCCGTGACGGACCTGGTACGCCGTCACCTTGTGGTGCTGGTGCTGCTCCAGCATCCTGAGCTGGAACAGCTTTCCACGGCACTCCCCGCCAATGCGCGCGAGATGTTCGCCTCCGCCGCCGCGCAGGAGATGCTGGAACGCCGCCGCCTCACCTTAACCCAACTGCGGGCTCAAGGCGTTCTGATCGTGGAGACAACGGCGACTGCCGTTGCTGCGGATACCATCTCCAAGTACCTCGAAGTCAAAGCGGAAGGTAAGCTGTAGCACCTGATGAATGACGAGAACGGCGTTTGTAGGGACCTATCCTCCTCCAGGCGTTCAGTTGTACTTTGGTGGCATGAAGCGTGCTTCCCGTACTCTGTTCCTTTTCGCAGTTGCTATTCTGACCGCCAGTCATCAACGGTCTCTCATTGCACAGGTGCCGCAGGCCATCACAGGTCAATGGACCCTTAACTTAGGTAAGCGCACGCTATTCGTCTTAACTCTTGAGCCGACAAAGGGGCAATCGGGGCCGATCACAGGCA